>JASMLP010000153.1 GCA_030748635.1 Planctomycetota bacterium | reverse complement strand
CGGGAGATTCCCCAGCGGTACGCAGGATCGGTGGCGATCGTGAGCCAGGCCGCCACGATGGAACGTCGCTGGTCGGAACTAGCCGAGATTCCTCCGTTGCTTGGATTCCCTAGCTTGTTGATCGAGAGCGGGAACCCTGGGCCCCGCTACGGAGAGAGATCCGAAGGCATGGTCATGCAGCATGGACTCGATCGATTTCTGGAGACGCGAGACCCTCGTTGGATCGGGTATGCACAGCTGGGCAAGGTCATCGTTCGTTCGGTCACCGCCGCTGCCGCGCTGGGAAAGAGGAAGGGATTCGCGATCGACCGGGCTGTGGTGACCGGGAGTTCCAAGCGAGGTTTGGCGGCCTGGATCGCCTGCGCTGCCGACGACCGGATCGTGGGGGCGATGCCTTCGGGATACCTGTCGGGTGACGTCTCGGCCTTTCTCGAGCACAAACTGCTCCGATGGGGGCCCGGGTACGCTCCTTTTCCGGAATCAAACGGGCCAGCTTCGGTAACGACCGCCGAACAGGTTGGCTTTACTCTGTCGCCGGGCTGGGATCTCTACGAGAAGTTCACCGATCCCTATCTGCTCCAGGAACGATTGGTGGGTAAGAAAATCCTGAACACGATCGGAACAGTCGATCCTCTTTATCCAGTCACCTACGGGCCGGAGTGGCAGGACGCCATGGAATGGGCATCTTTCCAGCAACTTTACGCCTCGGGTTATGGTCACGGACACAGCTCGAGTCAGCATCTTGAGGCCTGGGCGATGTGGTTGGCTCACTGCCTGGGTGGTCGTACTCTGACCACTCTCAAGGTGCAAACCCAGCGCCAGGAAGATCAACTGGTCATCACGGTTCGGGGGGCCAGTGAGCAGAGCCTACGAAAGGTGACGGTCTGTTATGCAATCGATCCGAACGGCACCTTCCTGCCGGAAAATACCACCTGGATACGAAAGACGATGAGCAAGGTGGCGACCGGGACCTATCGGTTTACCATCCCAGAATCCCGAGGAAAGTACATCCTCTCCTACGTCGAGGTTCGAGATCGCGACGAAAATGGTGTTCCCGGTGTGGTGACATCCCGATTGATCGAGACTGGGCCCTGAGGGAATCGCAGGTAGGAAGACTTCAGTTCTGAATCAGACGGGTCACCTTGTCTGTTGCACCCGCAGCACCCCAGCCTCACTCGCAGGAGAAAATCGTGGGTTCTCGACGGTACGCTCTGAAAGAGTACCCGCCTGATGAGTCGAGACCGAACGGGTGACCCTTGATGGGGTGTCCACTAGCTATTCATAACCTCCCGAAAATTCTTCCAGATACTGTCTTTTTTGAACTTCGGACTCGCGTTCCGAAGCCCAAGGATGAACACAAGGGCCAAGTAGAAATACCCCCAGGATTCCGGAAGGGGAAGGTACGAAGGGAAAAGGAGAAACAGGATAAAGCCGGGAATGAACACCACGAGAAAGGAGAAAACCCTGGAAGCGCTCGAACGCGTACTCAGGGAAACCGGACTCTCCGACAAGAGGCTCTTCCAGTGCTCTCGATGCCCTCTGAGCCTGGAGTTCCCTCCAGTCTGCTCGACTCCGGCCTGGATCGTTCGTGCGATCTGACGGAGTGAGTGGACCGCGGATCCCCGGATCTTTCGGTTCGGGCCGCGGTGGGTTTTGAGGGAAATTGTGAGGTGTTCTGTACCGGACCCCAACCTCATTTCACGATCTTGACCTTTCCTGGTCAGGTCGATCCGCACGACATCGATATCGTCCCAGGCGACCGACCAACCGCCGATCCCCAGTCGTGTAATCCCGTGAGAATGGATGTACAGGCTGGAGGATCGAGTCCAAAAAGCAGTCAACAGTCCTAGTACCCCCAGGGCCAGGCAACCCCATCCGATCATTCTGAAATCTGTGTCGAAGAACGCGAAGCTGCCGGGAATCAGCAAAACAATTCCACCCCAGAAAAACGCCAACTGGACGTCGCGGAGATAGGGAGCCAGCAACGGATCCCCATCATAGAGAAGCTCCTCGTTGCAGAGACTCTTCTCCTCGAGTTGACGGGCCAGCGTCTGAGTCACCTCCGTCTGGGAGGCGTGACCCAGGAGGACCAGAGCCTCGCCGATCCGGATTTCCTCGAACTCCTGGTAGGCGAGCCCATCCTCGATCTGCTGGAGATTGCGGGTCTTCTGGTAGGCGAGCCCATCCTCGATCTGCTGGAGATCGCAAATCGACTGCTCCACGAGCATCTCTCCGAGTCGCCTGGGTTTTCGAGTCATCGAGATGATCATATAACTTTCAGACGCATTGTGCTTGGCATCTGAACCCTGAACCCGCGTGAATACGGAAAGGATCGGTTTCGTGGACTGGGTGCGTCCCACTGACGACACGAGAGAATCTCCGGTACAAGGGTGCCAGCCTGATTCGCAGGCTACCCGGTCTGACAACCCGGCCTGGGCTTACGATCCTGACCCGACACGATGGGCTTGTCTTCACGAATGGAGCGAGCACCCTGTTTCGGGGCTTACGCTTTCATGCTCCGCGGTGGGCCGAGATTTACGAATTATGTTGCGCCCTTTTTCTGGAGAGATGCGTATCGGTTCACGATCCCTCGCTGTCGTCTTCGGGAGCGGTATTTTGCTCGTCGTCTCCAGGATCCGAAATTTGTGGATCGGCGTTTTGGGCTTGGCAAAACGATTGTAAAAGGTGGACGCTTTCTGGGTAGTCGAGTCCGCGTGGATCCACACCGA
>JASMLP010000152.1 GCA_030748635.1 Planctomycetota bacterium | reverse complement strand
CGGGTCCTGTCCGGGTAAAAGAGCGCCCAGGACTCCTCGCTTCGCTCGTTCACCGCCACCAGTGACCGATTGTTCCACCACCAGATTGGCCGGAGTCACCTGCCCCGACTCCACCCCCTCTCGAGAATATCCGGTCATGGTTAAAAACCTCTCATTGACCTCGACGAACCGTCCATCCTCGTCGGAGAGGAGAAATTGGCCATCGCCAGAATATCGAAACGCAACTTCGAATAAGGAAATAGCGTCCTTGGCCGATCCCGAGGACCGGCTTTTCTGAGTTCGTTTGGCTTTGGAAGGTCGCCCCTTCTTGGGTGGCATACTTGCATTATACCTTTCCCGGAGATTCCTAAACCGCCTCGAATAAAAAAGGATCCTCCATGACCCCACTGGAATTGTCGTCCGGGCTCGCTACACTCCCCTGAAAACTCATGGATCCCTCATTACCATCCGCCACAACCCCTTCTTCCGATAAAGTCTCAGGCGACGCACTTCTCTGGAAACTGACCCGAAACCATCGATCCGCGTTTCTGGTCGGCTCCCTGACCCTGATACTCGTCTCGGTTCTCGGCCTCTCCATTCCCCTGATGGTCCGAAAAGGCATCCAGGCCATCGAGGAGGGGGACCCCAACCATCGACTGGCTCTTTGGGCGGGCTGTATCGCCCTTCTCTCACTCCTGCAGGCTCTGTTTCGCGTCCTGAGTCGAATGTCCTTTTTGGGCACCTGCCGACGAGCGGGATATCAACTCTCCAGAGACCTCTTCGACCACCTTCTCACTCTCGACCCCGGCGTATTGCAACAGTACGGCAGCGGAGACCTAGTCAGTCGACTGGCCCACGATATCCGCAGCGCCCGCGCCCTCCTGGGTCCTGGCCTCATGCACGGAATCGGAGTGTTCGTTCAGTACACGGTAGCTCTGACGATGATGTTCTCGCTCAATGTCCCCTTGACCCTCTGGGCACTCGCTCCCATTCCGATCGCCCTGACGGCCTACCGGAGCCTGACTTCTCGTTTCTACTGGCGCTTTCGCGCTAGTCACGCCTCTCTGTCCGCGCTTTCCGATCAGGTTTCGGAATCCGTTGGAGGCATCGAGATTCTCAAAGCTTTTTTGGCCGAAGAACAGGAGGAAAAGCGGTTCGAGGCCGTCAACGGTCAACACCTGGAGAACGTACTGGCCCTGGCTCGTATTCGGTGCTTGATGCAACCGATATCCACTCTTCTGAGCGGCGTTTCGACCCTGCTCCTTTTGGTCGTCGGGGGACGAATGATTCTGGACGACTCCATCGCGCTGGGAGATCTCATCGCTTTCTACTCGTACATCGGGGCTCTGGTCTGGCCCACGATTGCGCTGGGCTGGATTCTTAATCTGTGGCAGCGTGGGCGTGCCGCCTACGGTCGACTTGCCGAGGTATTTTCCCTGAGACCGCAGATCGTCGGCCCACCTACCGATCATTTTATCGAAAAAAATCCTCGTACGCAGGATTCCGAGAGCCGTTCGATCCTCCATTTCCAGCACCTCACCTGTCGGCATTCCAATCAATCCCGACCGGCGCTCGAAGAGATCAGCTTCAGCGTAAACCGAGGAGAGATCCTCGGAATCGCTGGACGCATCGGATCGGGAAAATCGACTCTTCTGGCCTGCATTGCCCGCCTCATCCCAGCGCCTGAAAATTCGATTTTGCTGAACAACGTGCCGATTGAACAGTTCCAACTGAATGAACTCAGAGCTCGTATGGCTTATGTACCCCAGGATCCCTATCTCTTCTCGAGATCCATCGAAGCCAACATCGCCTTCGGAGTCAACAACGCTTCTCAACAGACGATTCTTCAGGCCGCCCGATCAGCCGGCCTCGGTACGGAACTGGATAGCGGAGCCTTTCCAGAGGGGCTGGCCACACCAGTTGGAGAACGGGGTCACTCCCTTTCCGGCGGTCAACGCCAACGAACCGCGCTGGCCCGGGGCTGGATACTTCCCCGGGCGGACCTTCTTCTACTCGACGACCCGATCTCGATGCTCGACCACGAAACCGAACAAAAGATCCTGTCCCGCCTCCGGGCCGAGAGCCCCCCCTCCACCGTTCTCCTGGCCACCCACCGCTTCACCGCTCTCTCCGCTTGCGATCGCGTCCTGGTACTCGATCAGGGGCGACAGATCGACCTGGCCCCCCACGCCCTCCTCCTCGAGCGCTGCGCGATCTACCAGCAGATGGAAATCGAGGCGCGACGAAAAGCCGAAGAGGAGACACCGTCGTGAGTCGTCCAAAAGAACTTCGCGGCAAGGCGTTCGACTGGAATGAATTTCGGCGACTCGGCCCCCTTGCACGGGGACAGTGGCGCCCACTACTCCTGGCTCTGTTCTTGATTCCCCTTTCGACCCTGGCTCAAATCGCTCAGCCACTGGTCGTCAAGATGGCCATCGATCAGGGAATTATCGAGCGTCAGGAGGACGTGCTTTTGCAAGCGGGTCTTCTCTTTTTCGGACTTCTGGTTTTCGAGATTCTGTTCCGGAGTTGCCACCTCTATCTCATTCAAGCAGCTGGGGCCCGCATCCTCCGGGATCTCCGATCTCGGATGTTTAGCCACACCTTACGACTCTCTCCCGGTTTCTTCGGACGGACTCCACGGGGCCGTCTGGTGAGCCGTTTGACCAGCGATGTGGAGGCGATGTCGGAGATCTTCGGTTCGGGACTCGTCTCCATCCTGGGTGATCTGTTTCTGATCGCAGCGACGATCCTCACCATGATCACACTCTCTCCCTCCCTGGCCGGCATCACACTGATCCTCCTGCCACCCCTGGGGATCTCGGTCTCCTGGATCCGAATCCGACTCCAAATCGCCTTTCGAAAGATTCGCACTCTCATCGCCCGGAAAACCGCTTTCACCGCCGAAGCCATCGCGGGGATGGACATCATCCAGACCTATGCTCAAGAAACTCGCATGGCCGGCGAATTTGAGGAAGTCAACCAGGAGGAACGGGATGCCGAACTGGCCGGAGTGCGTCACGACTCGATCCTATCCGCCCTGGTCGAACTGTCGGGTTCTCTCTCTCTGGCCCTCATCCTCTGGTGGGGAGGTCTTGGGGTGATCCAGGATACCCTGACCTTTGGTACCGTGGTCGCATTCATCGAATACGCCACACGGCTATATACGCCTCTCAAAGACCTGTCGGCCAAATACTCCATCATGCAGTCGGCAACCGCCGCGAGCGAAAAGGTCTTCGGCTTACTCGAAGAGAAGGATCGCATCGAAGAGCCCTCCTCGCCCACTCCGATTTACCCGACATCCAAAGGACTTGTGGAAATCCGGGATTTGCATTTCGCGTACCGCCCCGGTGAACCCGTTTTACGCGACATGAATCTTACGGTAAATTCCGGTGAACGGATCGGACTCATCGGACCCACCGGCTGTGGGAAATCCACCCTTTTACGTCTGCTGGTACGTTTTCACGACATCGACCGCGGACAGGTTCATCTGGACGGATTGGACCTGCGAGATTACAGCCTCGGTGAACTCCGAAAACGCATCCGACTGGTCAGCCAAGAGGTCGTTCTTTTCCGAGGAACTCTGGAAGACAACATCCGGATATTCGACTCCCAAAAGGATCCTGAGCGGCTTCGGTGGGCAGCCGAAACAACCGGGCTTCAAGCCGTCGCCGATCGCCTCCCCGACGGTTATCAGACCCAACTGGGCGAAGGAGGCTCCGGCCTGAGCTTCGGCGAGAGACAATTGATCGCATTCACGAGAGCGCTCCTGGACGATCCCAAAGTGCTCTTGCTGGACGAAGCCACAAGCGCCATCGACCCCAGGACCGAAAGCCTGCTGCAACAAGCTCTCTCCGGCTTACTCGAAGGCCGTACCGCCATAGTAGTCGCGCACCGGAAAGCCACTCTGAACAGGGTCGATCGAATCGTCCGGATGGAAGCGAGTTCGCCTTCCTCCTAGACCCACCCCATCAATAGATACGAAGATCAGTCCGGTTCAGGATCTGCGGACCGCCGCTCGTCGATATCTTCTCTACGGACCCGAATCGTACTTCGATCGCGTACCGAACCGCAAAAATCGAGAACTCCGGCCAAAGTATCCTTCAATTTTTCTCGCTCGCTGATCAGATCAATCATGCCGTGTTCGAGCAAGAATTCGGAGGTCTGAAACCCTTCCGGAAGATCTTTTTTGATGGTGTTCTGGACCACGCGGGGACCGGCAAAACCGAGAAGAGCCTTCGGTTCGGCAATCGCGATATCTCCAAGACTGGCGAAAGACGCCATCGCCCCCCCCATCGTTGCATTGGTCAGTACGGAGATGTACAACCCCCCCGCCCGGTCCAGACGGCCGAGAGCCGCGCTGGTCTTGGCCATTTGGAATAGGGAGAGAATTCCTTCCTGCATACGCGCGCCTCCCCCCGATCCACTCACGATGATAAGAGGCAAAGATCGATTCAGAGCTTCCTCGGCAATGAGAGTCAATTTTTCCCCCACCACCGACCCCATACTCCCCATCATGAAGGAAGGTTCGGTCACCCCAAAAGCGATCTGATGACCGGACAACTCTCCGAGGCCCACGATCACGCCATCACGAAGTTGCGTTCCCTTCTGAGCCTTTTCCAACTTGGCGGGATAATCAGGAAAGCCGAGAGGATCTCGAGGAGCCAGTTCCGTGTGCAACTCCTCGAAGGTTCCTTCATCTACGAGCAGACGAATACGATCTCTCGCCGAAATAGCAAAGTGATAATTGCACTCGGGACAGACGTTCAACTTCTGCTCTACAACCTTCTTGTAGATCATACTGTCACACCCCTTGCACCTCATCCAGAGGCCCACGGGCATGTCTTTCTTCTTCACGGTTTTTTTTCGATTCATCCACCCCATGGATGGTTCCCTCGCAAGGATTGAATGGCGTCTTTCCGATCATCTTCCCCGAAGACCGCCGTTCCCGCAACGATCACGTTTGCCCCGGCCTGAATCGCGCCCGGAGCGGTTTCTCTGTTGAGCCCACCATCCACTTCCAGAGCGATCTCCGGGCCGATCCATCCACGAACCGTCTCGATGCGCTCCAGACTCCCCTCCATGAACGACTGCCCGCCAAAACCGGGCATCACCGTCATGACCAAAACCATGCCCACCCGATCGAGATGCGGTTCGAGTTCCTTCAAGTCGGTATCCGGACGGATCGCCACCGCGGGGAGTACCCCCTCCTCTTCAATCGAATCGAACACTTTCGCCGGATCGTCCAGAGCTTCGAGATGAAAAGAGATGATATCGGCCCCGGCCTTGGCAAACGAAGCGATGTATTCCATCGGATGGTCGATCATCAGATGAACATCAAAAGGCAGTTTCGAGCCGGCGCGCAACGGCGCCACGACTCCTGGGCCGTAGGAAATATTGGGAACGAAATGTCCATCCATGATATCCAGATGTAAAACTCCGGCTCCCATCCGCTCGATCTCCGCCACTTCCGTTCCCAACGAGTCGAACCGGGCGGATAACAACGATGGAGCAACATGCACCGCTCGGTCTCCTGCGAAAAGTGAAGCCAAGCGCTCTCGCACATCCGAACGTAATCGAGTCCTATCGTATGCCATGATTCAGATCTCCGTGGGCGCCGCCACAAGCGCCTCCACCCCCGGCAAGATACCGGTTCCAAGGATTTCGAGAAAAGCGCCGCCCCCCGTGGAAATATGATCTATAGACGATTCGACCCCGGCGGCCAGAACCGCTCGTGAACTGTCTCCTCCCCCCACGACAGTGATCCCGGAACATCGCGCCATGGCACGAACCACCGCCTCAGTCCCTCTCGAGAAAGGATCGCCCCATTCGAAGACTCCCATCGGGCCGAAAAGTACCACTTCGGCCGCCCGCTCGATCGCCTGAGCATAGCGAACCGCACTTCTAGGTCCCAAATCCACAGCCGAAGCGTCCTCGGGAATCGATTCGTCCACTACCCAGGACCGTCCTTTATCCCCATCGACTCCGATCACAAGATGATCTTCTGGCAAGACGATCTCGACCCCCGCCTGCTTCGCCTCCGCCCGAATCTCGGAGACAACCCCGACGAGGTCCGGTTCGACCGGCGACCCCCCCACGGAAAGTCCACTCTCCGCGAGAAATGAGTAGGCGGCTCCTCCACCAACCAGAAAAGTGGTCACTCGGCTCATAAGATTACGCATCAAAGGGATCTTGTCAGAGATCTTGATTCCGCCGATCACCGCCACGAACGGGGATCGGGGATTCGCCAGCAACTCTTTGACATAAAGGAGTTCCGCCCGTACCAGTTGCCCGGCAACGGAGGGCAAGTGAGCAGTCACCCCGACCACAGAGGCGTGAGCGCGGTGGCAGGTTCCGAAAGCGTCGTTGACATAGAAGTCAGCGTAGCTCGCGAGCGTACGAGCCAGGTCCGGATCGTTGGTTTGTTCGCCCGGTTCGTAACGGACATTTTCCAGATAAAGGATCTCCCCGGCCGAAAGCGAATCCACGGCTCGGCGCACGTCATCTCCGGTCACTGCGGGAACGAATTGAACCGGATGCCCCATCAGATGCTCGAGATGTCGAGCCACTGGAGCCACCGAAAACTCAGGATCGGGCTTTCCCTTGGGTCGACCGAGATGAGTGAGAAGTACCGCCTTTCCTCCCCTATCCAAAATCGAACGGATGGTGGGAATGGAGCGGCGTATCCGAAGGTCGGAACGGACTTTCCCGTCATCGAGTGGCACATTGTGATCCACTCGGACCAGCGCCGTTTTTCCTTGAACCTCGATAGCGTCCAACGTTCGATAGCGACTCATGGATCTTCACCCACCCCCGGTCAACGCAACCCGTGACTCAAACGGATCAAATCGACGAGACGATTGGAATACCCCCATTCATTGTCATACCACCCCACAACCTTCACAAACCCGCTGGGAAGAACCATGGTCGAAAGCCCATCCAAAATACAGGAATGAGGATCCCCCAGAATATCCGAACTGACGATCGGCTCGTGACATACGCGTAGAAATCCCGCGAGATCACCATCCGCCGCCAATTCGAACGCCTGATGAATGTCCGCCCGTGAAGGCTGACTTTCGAGGCGGGCCACAAAATCGACAATGGAACCGTCGGGAACCGGTACCCGCATGGCCATGCCATCGATACGCCCCTCGAGTTCCGGCAGAACCTTCCCGACCGCACTCGCCGCCCCGGTAGAGGTTGGAATGATGTTGAGCGCTGCCGCTCGCGCTCTGCGCAAATCGGAATGTTCGACATCCAATACACGCTGATCGTTCGTGTACGCATGAATCGTAGTCATCAAACCCTCACGTACCCCGAAGGTGTCGTGAAGAACCTTGACCATGGTGGCCAGACAGTTGGTGGTACAACTAGCGTTGGATAGCAACCGATCCTCAGGCTGTAAGGTGTGATGATTCACCCCCATGACCACCGTGGCATCCATCTCATCCTTGGCCGGGGCCGAAAGAACCACCCGCCCAGCACCCGCTTCGAGATGTTTTTCAAGGTCGATCCGACTCCGGAACACTCCGGTCGATTCCACCGCGAAATCGACCCCGAGTTCACCCCAAGGCAACTGCGCGGGGTCCCGCTCTGAATCGATACGCACCGATCGATCGCCCACCTCGATGCCTCCATCGACGGCGCGAACCGGATGAGGAAATCGCCCCAGAACCGAATCGTACTGGAGGAGATGAGCCAGAGTCGTCGAGGACGCGAGATCGTTGATGGCCACGACCTCGAACTCTTCGGGAAACTGATGAAGAATCCGGAATACACACCGGCCAATACGCCCGAATCCGTTGATCCCGATCCGAATGGTCATGAAAATTCACCTCGTTAGCTGCGGAAAACCGCCTGGGCTCGAAACTTGCGAACAGACAGGATTCTATCAAGGGAGCCAGTTCCGAACCAGAACACCTCACCAGGAAGAACCTTATTCGGGAAGAGTGAACTCGAATGCCGCGGTCGGTTGCCGGATATCCCAGTTGGATAGCACCTGCGGATGCAACTCTCCCACATGCCCTATAATCTCTTCATCGACCCGGATAGCCCCGACTCGACCGCTGAGGTATGAGGGGTGTTCAACCACATCCAACGAGTACTCCATCCCGAGGTAATAGACCAATTGATCGAGAAAGGCGTGAATCTCACTGAAGGTAGCCTCCGAATGGGCAATCATCGCCGCCACTCGCTGTTCCGTGCGACTCCCATGATCTTCTCGGCTATCGGGCACCGCGACCTCTCCCACCTCGAAAATCCGATGCGGATAAAGCGCGGTGGCACTTTCGCGCTCGGTATGCAGGAGGAAAGGCAACAGTTGATTCCGGACCGCGCTATACGTCTCACTATAGGCGTTGGCGATCTGGACAATGGACCCTTCGGTGCAATTCATCGCCTCGATCAGGCGGTTGGGATTGGTGAGAATATTGGTGATGATTTCCTCGAATCCGAAACCGATCAGAAGATCCCGGACGCCATCGGCCTGAATACTCTCCCTCGAGGCCTTTCCGGCGGTGAATGATCGAGGCATACGGTGTGGAAGGCGATCGAGTCCACGCGCGATGAGACAGTCTTCGATCGCATCGACCGCATGAAGATAGTCGTCACGAAAGGCGGGAGTCGAGACGGAAATGACCTGTCCGTCCAGAGATGCCACGCACCCCATCCGCTCCAGATCTTCCACCATCTCTTCTGCGCTCACGGGGACTCCGAGTAATTTTTCCGCCTCCGCGGAGGTCACCTGGATGGGGGGATTCGGGCCGACCGGAGCCACCACCCGTTTGCCACGCGGAGTCGACTGGGAGTACACACTGGTCACAGATTCGATCGAAGCCCCTCGATCAGCCAGATTCGCAGCGAAAATAGACAGCACGAGCAAGCCCGCCATCTGGTCCGTGGAAGTCGTCTCGACGAGAAGGTCGGAATGCCCTGGCTCGACCTCACCAACCGCTCTCGAGTTGATGATAGGAGGAAAGGAGAGAACCGTCCCCTGAGCGTCTTCGAGGATCGGCAAACGCGCCCACCCTTCGAGCAGGTGCGCATATTGGCGCCCTTTCTCATGTTCTTCGAGAATTCGAGTCAGGTTCATCGATTCCTCGTGCCCAAGAGGCACGAAGCTTCTCTCGGACGGATCGACAGCTCGATACTGCACCGGGAATTCGATCCCCTGAGCGTTGTAAACACCGATCGAAACACTAGCCCGTCCATGTCCGAAGTTTTCTGACAGCTTTTCCTGGGTCTGAATGATCTGCCGAAGAGTGGCGTCATCGATGGTAAGTCCTCTGGCAACAATCGCCCCTCCATAAGGGCGACGAACAAGATCCGGATCCACATGAAATTCGAGCACGGAATCTTCTCGTCCGTAAAACGGGTAGGGAGAAACGGTTTTATCGGCAAGTCCACGTAGTTGCCGAGCGATCCCTTCGGTGCACCACAGATCGGGGCGATTGGTGTCGTTCAACTCGACTCGGAGGACTCCAAGTTCGGCGTCGAAACCGTCGAGCTCCCCCTTGACCGACTCCAGCCGACTTTCGATTTCATCTACGGAAATAGACTCACCGATCAGGCTCAGAAAATCCTCGATTTGCATGTCGATTTTGGGCATGTATCCATTTCCCTGTTCAGCGGTTCACCGAAAACCGTTTGGTACGAATGAAGTCGAGATTAGGATTGAAAAGATCGCCGATATGTTCGATTCCAAGCGCCACCATAGCCATCCGATCGAGTCCGAGTCCCCAGGCGATCACCGGTTCGCTCACCCCTTGAGGACCGGTCACCTCGGGCCGAAATATTCCGGCTCCTCCCATTTCCATCCAACCGATCTCCGGATGTTTGATATGGCACTCCACCGAAGGTTCAGTGAAGGGAAAATACGCAGGCAAAACCTTCACCTCATCCGCGCAGGCCAATTCCCGGGCGAAAAGATCCAGCAGTCCCAACAAAGTAGACATCGACACTTCATCACCGAGAACGATACCTTCAACCTGAAAAAAGTCGGGAAGATGACTTTTGTCTACCCGGTCATAACGGAAGCATCGAGCCATCGCGAAATATTTACCAGGAACCTGAGCCCGAGACAGCCAACGCGCTGACAAAGCGGTTCCCTGACTCCGCAAAACCAGACGACGGGTCCGGCGCGAATCGAAATCGTATCGCCAACCCCGACTCCCATACCCCTCACCACTGCGGTGAGCATCCGCCACCCGTTCCGCATTTTCGGGTTCATCACGAGCATGCAGAAAATCGCCTGGATTTTCCGGGTCCTTCAAGAAATAAGCGTCATGAATTGCGCGTGCCGGATGGAATTGAGGCATGAACAACGCGTCCATGTTCCAGTATTCGCTCTCGACCAGAGGACCGGACATCTCCTCGAATCCCAAGGCCAACAACTTGGACCGGGCAAAATCGAGGAAGGCTCGGTAAGGGTGCCGACGCCCCACAACCTCTCGAGGTGGAGCCAAACCGATGTGATAGGAACGAAAGGTCCTGTTTTTCCAGGATCCATCACCCAGCATCTCCGGTGTCAACTGTCCAACTTCTTCACCGGAAAGGCCACGCTCCTCCACCAGGACTTTCAAAGAAGCCCCCAGCGGCGTCAATGCGATTTCGCGAGTAACCTCCTCACTGAGGCGAAAATACCCCCGCGAAGGTTGGCGGCGGTTTACCTTGGAAAGAGCCGACTGAAGAAGACTCTCTTCCAGAGAAGAAGCGGGCAATCGGCCCGATTCCCCGACCTCCTTCAAAGCGGCCTGGAGAGTCCGGAACGGAGCGGACGCTTCTTCATTCTCGCCCTTGCGAGCTTCCCCCTTCACCACTTCGATCGCGCCCGACTTGCGCAGAGTCCCGATGGCCGGACCGATTTCGGAGCGTTCATATTCGGGCAGACTCTGCAAAGAAGCCATGGGGACGGGTTGGGACTGGAGTTCTCCAAGGATCGCCAACTCGGGGATCGCCCCCTGTTGATAACGCTGACCGATCTCGGTCAATTCAAGAAATGATTCCCTGGTTTCACCCGCGAGCTCCAGGGTCTTCTTCGCAAGTCCCCATTCGATCACGGTTCTCATCTGGGCTTCCTTCAACACACCGGCAGCAACCGCTTCCCGATCGAAGATCGAAGTCCGCTCTCCAAAATGCAAGAGCAACAGGATCTCCAGAGGATGTATGCCCTGAATCAGATCTTCAGCCTGCATGACTCACCTCACCTTCTCGACCAGGAATTCCTCGAGAACCAGATAATCCATATGCGTGGCCAGAAAGCATTCGAGAGCGTGAGTTGGAGTTTCCACGATCGGTTTACCACCAAGATTGAAGCTCGTATTGAGGATGACCGGAACTCCGGTTAATTCATAAAACGCTTCGACCAGATCGTGGTAACAATCATTATCTTCCCGGGTGGTTGTCTGAACCCGAGCCGTGCCATCCACGTGGGTTATCGCTGGAACCACGTCCCGTTTATCCTCGTGCACTTCCGGGACCAAAAGCATGAACGGGCTGGGAAGATGAATATCAAAATATTCCGAGCATTTTTCTTCAAGAACAGCGGGAGCAAACGGACGATACCCTTCCCGATGCTTCACTTTCTCGTTGAGCACATCCTTCATCTCGGCCGTCCTGGGGTCACAAACAATCGATCGGTGGCCTAACGCTCGCGGCCCGAACTCTCCCGCCCCGTGATACCAACCGATGATCTTCCCCTCGGCCATCAACGACGCGACGACCTGCTCCAGAGTTTCGCCCGATTGGCCGGCGGATCGTTTGGGTATGCGTTTCCAGGAAACCCGCTCCGATTCCGCGTCGAGAGCGGTTTCGATCTCTTCATGGGAGTAGGACCGTCCCAGGTAATCGTTGCGAGCCACATAGTCGTTGGGTCCGTCCTGAGTCTGATGGTATCCCCAAAGGCAGTACCCTGCCGCCAAACCACAGTCCCCGGCGTTGGGGTAGATGAAAATTTCTTCGATCGGAGTTTCCTGGATAATTTTCCAGTTGGCCACCGAATTCAGCGCCACACCGCCCGAGTAACACAAGCGGGTCAACCCGGTCAGTTCGTGTGCACGACAAGCTGCGGCCAGAATACGTTCTTCCATCCGTTTTTGAACAGCCCACGCCAGATCCTCCACCGGCTTGGAATGAAAATCTCCCCGATGATTCTTCTTCACTTTCTTCATCAACTTCTTGAAGTTATCTCGAGGAAAATCGATCTTATCCGGACGTGGAGATCCATCCTTCAAGCGATCCTTCAAACGCTTGCGGACCTTGTTGTAGGTATCCGGAGTTCCGTAAGGAGCCAACCCCATGGTCTTCCCCTCTTCATTGAGGTGAAACCCCATCCACATCGTCGCCCGCATGTACTCCTTACCGTTGATACCGTTGCCGATATTCTCATCAAGAACTTCCAAGGTCTTACCTCGCCCCACACCGATCGCGGAGGACTGAAAGTCCCCCCCCAAACGTTCCAGCGTTTCCCAACTTCCTCCATCGATCGACAGGACAGCCGATTCATCAAACGGAGATGGATAATACGCTTGGGCAAGATGCCCCACGTGATGCTCACACCGGAGGACCTGTACGTTCTTGAACGTCTCTTCTAGATAGGGATGGTTCCCGACCTCCTCCATCCGATACCGGGAAGTCGCTGGAGAACAGCGATCGTAAACAACCAGATCCAGATCATCGAACTGAATGCCCGCCACATCCAGGAGGTAATTCATCAAGGTAGGCAGGTACTCCTCGACCTCGAGAATCTTTCCTTGGGGCGTCTTGGCCGCAAAATCGATCATGGCATCGGTCGCTACCTGGGACCAACCCATCCAGGCATACTTCAGGTGAAGAATCCGTTCCAGATTCACCGCCGCAACGAGATGTCCGTTGCGGGCTATGCATCCGGATGTACCGTGTCCTCCGGCAAATGCGAGGCCGAGGGTGTAATGGTCGCTAGTTGATGATGCGGACATGGACTATCGCTTCCGGCAGGTGGAAAAAAGGATCATTGTAGAACCGCAACGCCCGGGGTCAAGCCAAGGTCCTTCCAAAGTAAGGACTTGCATTTATTTCAAAAAAATGAGATAAATAAATGTTTTGCTGGCATTTAGCATGAAATCGAGCATTCCGGAACCTTCCACGCACACGGATCATGAGATCCCGGTGCACCTGGGACACATATTTTCATATGTGCTCTTCCGGACTCTTTTTGTCCCTTGCCAATATCTTCCACGCCCCTGGCTGCGAACTCTCGCTCGCCTCTGCGGCCGGATCTGCCATCTATGCATGGTCAACCGAAGACGCATCGCCCGGGCCAACCTGAATATCGTCCTGGGGGATACACGCACCCGCTCCGAAAAACGACGTATCGTCCGCAAATTCTTTGTCCATTTCGCCCTGGTCATTGCAGATTCCATCCTGGCTACCCGACTCAATTCAGATAACTTAGAAGAACACGTTCGGGTCGATCCAGCCAGCATTGAGCGTGTACGAAAAGCTTTTGCCCAAGGTCGTGGCGCCGTTGGCGTTTTCTATCACTTCGGAAACTCGGAGGTGATGGGAGCCGCTTACGGACTTCTGGGACTCCCCCCCCTTACCTTCATCGCCCAGCGACTCAGCAACCCCTTGATCGACCGTTACCTCAACGACATTCGTGCGAAGCACGGGAATCGAGTCGCCTATCGGGATGTTGTCGCTGCCCACATCCTCCCGGCCCTGCACCGCGATGAATTGATCGGAATCATGGTTGACCGAAACACTTACGAAGGGATCGATGTCGACCTCTTCGGTGTCCCGGCGCGAACCACTCCCGCGCCAGGTCTCCTTGCCGTTAAATTCGGATGTCCGATCATCCCCGCTTTCTGCGTCCCCGATGAAGAAGGATGTTACTCAATCGATTTCGGTCCCATCATCGAAGCGCGTCCCGACCAACCGATTGAATCCGAAATTCACCACATCACCCGCCAAATCCACGACGTGCTGGAGGCGCGGGTACGTGAACGGCCGGAACTCTGGCTCCTGGGTCATCGACGCTGGAAATGTCGCCCCACCCGTGAACGAGGTCCATTCCCCTCCTACTCCCAGTACACCCCTCCGCATCCACTTTTTGTCGGGACCCCGAATCCGGAAATACTGCCGGCCGACCTCCATCAGTTCCAGGAAGAGGACTCCTCGGAATTCAAGGCCCCTCTCTCACTCCTGCGCTGAGCGACCCAGGCTCCGAATTTCCACGGCCTCCCGGAGAAACCCCAGGGTGGCGGTTCCCCATCGCTGGCCTCAACATCCTGGGAGCGATAGAATAGATCCAAGTGATACATCTGGCTCGAATCCTCCTGGTTTTTCTCGTTTTCCTGGCCACCTACCAGGTGGTCCGTTGGTTTGTGCAAAAATTTCTGTTCCGTCGTGGACAAACCTCTCCACTCTGGATCGACCGACGTCAACAAAAACGCGTCCATCTGGAATACCAGATCTATTCTCAAGGTCACGGCATTCCAGACGCCAACCACCTCTACGAACAAATCTTACGTCGCGAACACGCCGCCACGCCCAAACGGCTTCGAACTCCCCGCCGTGTAGGCCGATGGATGAACGATCCGGCGCTCAGTCTGATGGAGTTCGACCGTCGAGCGAACCCCGAAGCCTTCCAGATCGATCCTTCGACCGTGGCCGAACTCAGCTGTGATCATGAAGAAGAGGATCAAGGCCTTCTGGTCGAAGCCGATCGGATCCTGACTGCTCGCTTCCAGGGAACCACCAACGATCCTATCGGAGTCAGTCGACTGCTCGTCGACCTGACCGACGAACTGGCCAACCTGGTAGACGGGCGAATCTACGACCCGATCACTCGAGTTCTCTGGGGCCAGAACGCATGGAAGCATTTTACCGAGAACCTGGCTCGAGATCCGTCCAGCCATGTAGGAATCGAATCCGCCCCCGCATCCTCGCTCGATTGTGATCATATCCGAACCGTTGGCATGATCAAATACGGGTGCGGTGAACTCGAAATACCTGAGACTCCGATTTTCTTCAAGCTGTCCGCCCACCGACTTCTCAAGCAACTCATTCGGGATACAGCCCGAGGCCATCTCGCGGAATCCGGCCAAGTCATTCACCCCACCTCCACCGGAGCGTCGTTCGAATATATAGCCCTCGAGCCTCTTCCGGGTGATGAAGGTCGATCACAAACACTTCGAGTCGTGGACTTTCCAGCCCGAGAGAATGAAAAGGCAACTCACACCTTGATGGATTTTTCGGAACTCCCGCGTATCGACATCGCCCCCTACTCCGAGCAAACTCTCGAAAAAACTCGCCAGCAAGCTCACAACTCCCGGCGGCGACTGCAACGGCATGCGGATCAACAAAACAATCTGATTGACTGCTATATTCGTGCCCAATATGAAGGATTCGATGGTCGCATCGAGTGGATCTGGGTCGCGATCGACCGCTGGGATCCCCCCGTGATGCGAGGCTGGATTGCCGAAATTCCCCGAAGAACCCTTCAACCGACCTTTGGCGATTCGGTAGAAATCGATCTGGAATCGCAAATGGTCGACTGGTGGGTCCGATTTCCTGGCGGTAAAACAGAAGGAAATTTTCTTTCACTCGCGAGCGAATCTGAAAAATAGACTCTTTCTCATTGATAGCAAACGCATTTGGAGCAACGATGAGTGCTGATTTCTTCCCGAAAAAGGACCGGAACGCCGGACGCCGTTACGGGTTACAAGCACTGTAAACTCGACCTGGTTACCCCGGAACCGTTTCTCTTCATCTCTCGAACCGCATTCCACCGTCTTCATCAGGAGTTGATGCCGTGATTCCCCAGTCCACCCGCCAAACGGTCCGTTACTTCCTCCTGGGCATCCTGCTGACGACTCACCTGGCCTCCGGTCAGAGTGAATCGCCGCTGAGCCCGATTCCAGCCGACCAGTGGGATGAGATCAAAGCAGCACACCTTCTGAACCGATCCGGCTTTGGGGGCTCGCTGGAAGAGATCGAAACCCTCGCCAAAATGACTCCTCAAGCCGCGGTCGAACATGTGCTCGGATACGAAAATCGCCCCCAATCCCCCCCCTTCCAGATCCAACCGTTCGACCCCGAGAACCCAGAGATCCGTGCGCAGATGGAGCGCATGATGAATCGTTATGTGCAAGAAATTCGGAAAACTCAGGAAGCTCGGTCCAAGTTAGGCGCCGTCCAATCCCCCAGAAATCCCAAGAATCGCAAGAGACCGTCGGCTCAAAAACTCTCCCCCGAAGAACAGATTCAGTTCGCGGCCCGCAAAAAAGCTCTCCGCAAAGCCAAGGTGAACCTGGACCAGCAAAACTTTTCAGGCATGACTCGCTGGTGGTTTAACCGCATGGTACGCACGGAACGCCCACTTGAAGAAAAGATGACTCTTTTCTGGCACGGCCATTTCGCGACCGAACACCGAACCGTACGCAACGCGAACCACATGCTGATCCAGAACAATCTTTTCCGAAACTATGCTACGGGAAGCTATCGAGAGCTCGTTCGCGGGATTGCTCGAGACCCGGCGATGCTTCGCTACCTGGACAGCAATCGGAACGTGAAGAAAACACCCAATGAAAACTTCGCTCGGGAGCTCATGGAGCTATTCACCATCGGCATTGGAAATTACACCGAAAAGGATATCAAACAAGCTGCGCGGGCTTTTACCGGCTGGACGTTCAGAGGAAACGAATACGTCTTTAATGGTCGAAATCACGACTATGAAGAAAAAACCTTTTTCAATCGTACCGGCGATTTCAACGGCGACGACATCATCAATATCATCCTGGAACAACCCGCGACCGCTCGATTCATGGTTCGTAAATTTTGGCGGTTTTTCGTCTCCGACGAGAACCCTCCGGTTTCGATCAGCGAGCCGCTTGCGGCCACCTTCCGGGATTCTGATTATCAGGTCCAACCGCTCTTGCGACAGATCTTCCTCTCGCGAGCCTTTTATGACAGCTCCGTCATCGGCCACAAGATCAAAAGTCCGATCGAACTCGTCGTTGGCACCATTCGGAGCCTCGGCCTCGACTTGAATGCCGCCACATCGATTCTCGCAAATAATCGCCGTGGTGCCGTTGGTCTGATGGGTCAAAACCTATTCAACCCTCCCAACGTCAAGGGCTGGGACGGAGGCAAGACATGGATCAACACCTCCACTCTCTTCATGCGCTACAACGTTGCCGCCCAACTGATTCGGATAGGCACCCGCACCACCTCTCTGACCGGCCGACGCAACAAAAAGCGCCCCCAAAACAATACGCCCCAGATGGATGAGATGGACGGATCCCAGATGGACGAGATGGACGGATCCCAGATGGAAGGTTCTCCCAGCAAAACCCGTTCGAAAAGCGAAGCGCGCCGACTTGAGCTCCTCAAACTGCTCGACGAGATGGTAGAGGAAGATTGCGAAACGCCAGCCATGGAGCCATCTCCCGGCCCAACCCCCTCCAGCCCTTCAGTCAACACCAAGCGACCCCCTTCAGCGGGACGCATGCATTGCCTCACTCGCATCCAGAGCCTTGACGATTCAGACGCTCTTTTGAAGCACCTGGTCCGCTTTTTGATTCAGCGCCCCATTAGCGAAGAGCAGATGGACCGACTTCGTTTGGTTATCTCCCCGAAGGGATCTACCTTCGACCCAAAGAATCGTGACACTCTTCTACGCATCATCGACTGCATGGTGCTGATCACCAGTCTTCCCGAATACCAGCTTTTCTGACAGGAGCCCTCCGATGTCGAACCGTTCCCATCTCACGACGAGACGTGATTTCTTGCAGAAAGGGTTAGGTCTTCTCAGCGCGAGCTTGGTCGTTCCTTCCTGGCTTTCTCGAACCGCCTATGCAATTGAGAACCCACTGGATGTACGCCCTCTCCAGGGTCGTCCCGGGATCCCGGACGAAAGGATCTTGATCGTTCTACAACTGTCGGGAGGCAACGATATCCTGAGCACCATCGTTCCTTACGGCATGGACGAGTACTACTCCAGTCGGAAAGTCGCGGCCATCCCGTCCAATCGAGTTCTGAAGTTGAACGACCAGATCGGGATGCACCCCAATTTGGAAGCGATGAAATCCATTTTCGATGATGGCAACATGTCCATCATTCAAGCGGTCGGCTACCCCAACCCCAATCGCTCACACTTCAAGTCGATGGAGGTCTGGCACACAGCCAACCGTAAAGCCCCCTACCGATCTCCGGGCTGGTTAGGTCATCTCATCGAATCCTCTAACCAAGGAGTCGCCGACAGTACGACCGCCATCTCTATCGGAAATGAAGCCCCCAAGGCGTTGATCGGCAATCACTATCGAGGGGTCGCTTTCCAGAACCCGGCACTTTACGCCTGGCACGGCACTCAACTCAAAACCGGCAAGAAAGGCCGAGGCCGGTCCGAAAAATCCATGGACTCCAAATCTCCTCAACAGCTACAGCAGTCCTACTCCAACTTGAACCGCTCCCGGCAATCAGGAAACTCCTCTCTCGACTTTCTATCCTCAACCGCCACGAACGCCAACGCCTCCAGCGCCGAAGTCCGGCAAGCGATTGCCCGCTTCAAGCCTACCGGAAAATACACCGGACGCCTGGGCAACGACGCGAAGATGGTGGCCGCGATGATCGCGGGCGGACTCAAGACACGCATTTACTATCTTTCTCTCGGTGGATTCGACACCCACTCCTCCCAACGCAACCGTCACGATCGCCTCATGTTAGAACTCTCCACCAATGTGAAAGCGCTTATGACCGACCTGAAGCGCACGGGACACGACGAGCGGGTCTTGATGATGAGTTTCAGCGAATTCGGTCGCCGGGTAGCTGAAAATGCGAGCGGAGGGACGGATCATGGATCCGGTGGTGGCATGTTTCTGTTCGGCACCCCGGTTCAAGGTGGAATCGTTGGGGACCATCCCAGCCTGACGGAACTAGATCGGGGCGATCTTCAATGGAAGACCGATTTCCGGAGCGTCTACGCCACAGTCATCGACCAGTGGCTCGGAGGAAAATCGGCCCAGGTTCTCGGCGAAACCTTTCCCAAGCTTCCGATCCTCTGATCCGTCTCCATTAAAACCCGACGCAGCGAATAGGTCAGGGGTTCTGATCGGTGGAGGGATTTTCCGTCTTTTCTGACGTCCCAGAACTCTTCGATCGATTCTCCAGATGAAGAGCCGTCTGCTGAGCTTGAATTTGAATCTTCTTGGAATATGGGGGTACCGGTACCGTCCAGCGCCGGACCTCTGGCAAGTCCTCCGGTCGCCCGATGAGATAGAGCGCTTTGAGCGCTTCCCATACCTGCATCTCACCCGGTAGGATTTCGACCAGATCATCTCCTCGATTCACCTTGTCGCCCGAACGGCAAAACACGCGACGAATCCGCCCATCCAGAGGAGAGGGAACTCCAGATTCTTTCCCATCAGCGGCCACAACCAGAGCGAGCTGGACTCCCGAACGAACCGGCCGGTTGGAGGCGAATATCTCACGTACTTTCCCGTCCACCCCAGAGCCCACTCGAAAGGGCCTGAGCATCTCCAGGAGAACCGGGCGAATCGAAGTATCCCCAAACTTGACCAGCGACAGAGCCGCGTTGTAACGGACATTGGGGTGCTCATCTTGAAGGAGTTTCTGCAATCCATCCTGAAACGGCTGGTGAGTATTATCAAACCCAAGGACCCAAGCCAGCATGGAACGGATCGCTGATTCTTTATGTTCAACTAACCTCAACGCGTCCTCATAGAAAGGTTCCGCAGTCCCTCGATCCTCCTGTATTCGTTGAGTCAATTGAACAAGAGCGTGCTGGATATGCCGCGGCTTTTCCGGACGCGTGAGATACCCGCGAAGCGAGTCATCATCCAGCGAAGTCCGGAATGAAGTATCGACCCAGAACTGAAAGGGTATGTAGATCGCCGCCAAGACGACTACAACCAGGAACACTCGGCTACGCAGATTCACTTCTGGGGTTCCGTCGAATCAGAGATTCGAGGCCTTATCACGAACTTCTTGGGATTCAGAAGAGGGAGATTCCTGGGGAAGAGTCGCCACATCTGCTCCCGCACGCACTAACAAGCGAATGAGAGAGAACCCACCCATAAAAAGCGTTCCGAGCATGAACAGTATGCCCCAGTAGAAAGCGTCCGCCTGACGACTCCAAGCCTCCCCATCCGGCCCCTCTTGAACCAGAGCGTCTTTGCAATTGGGACAAGCCACGAGAGGCAACGCGATCAGTGTGAACAGAAAAGCTATCCGCATAAGAAATCGAATGTTCGACATGGTATTTACTCTAGCAGGCGTTTCTGGGGCTGTCAACGAAACCTCGATGAACCCTCTTTCACCAGCTGATGGACCGTCTGGATCAGTTTCTCCAGTTCTCCCTCATCCGTGCCTCGGAAATAAGCTCGAATCCGGGCATCTCGATCGATCACGACAAATCGATCGCTGTGAGTCACTGGCTCCGGAGCCCCTTCTGGAAATTCATCGGAAACAGCCAGCCGAAAATGATCTCGGCACAATTCGAAAATCTGAGCACGCGAACCGGTCAGAAAGTGCCATAAACCGGATCGCGCGCCGTGCGCCGAGGCGTATTCCGAAAGGCGCTCAGGCGTATCGTAGCGGGGATCTACACTCACAGAGACCAAGCGCACCTCATCCCCCAGCAACCCTTCAAGGCGACCCTGAAGCGATCTCATGGCGCGTGACATCTGAACACACAAAGAGGGGCAACTGGTATAGATAAAATCGACGATCCAAACACGGCCGAGAAGTTCCGAACGACCAAACGCTTTCCCCCGCTCATCCACAAACTGAAAATCGGGTACCGTTCCCAGACTGGAAAAGTTCTCCGGTTTTGCTGACTCGGTTGAACTCTCCAAAACCAGTGAACGCAAAGCGGCCACGCTGACTCCCACGAGCGCCGAAATCAGAACCAACCACAAGATTCGGTCCTTCCACGACAATCCCTGTGAACTCATCGATTGATCCTGCTACGCGACCGAACAACCCGACAGGACCACACGACCATTACGCTCAAAAAAATCACAGATACACCCAAAGACATCTCCAGCGAAGGCAAACGTTCGAGGACTGAGGGTTCATCCAGTCCCAGCGTATGACGTACTAACGATAACCCGTAGGTCAAAGGATTGATCGCCATGATCCATGCCAGAACAGTACTGGCCCCTTGAGAAGGGAAAAACGCGCCGGACAGGATCCACATCGGCATCAGAAGGATATTCATGATGGCGTGAAACCCCTGGGTCGACTCACTCTTCCAGGCAATCACGAAACCAAGGGCGGTCAACGAAAGGGCGATGAGCGCCAAGACCGCAAAGGTGGACACCAAGGCCCACCAAGCGACGGGGAGACCCAGTAAAGGAGCCAATGCGAGTAACAATCCGCCTTGCCCCAAAGCGAGGATCGCTCCTCCCAGAACTTTGCCACCCACGATCGTCCAAGACGGTACCGGAGCCACGAGAACCGACTGCAAAAAACCGGCATCCCGATCCTCGATGATCGATATCGTGGAGTAAATCGCGGAAAAGAGGACACACAAGACCACAATACCGGGAAAAAAATAGTGCAAAAAGCCCCCTTCGGAGGATATCCCTGAGGGTCGAAAGCTATCCCCCATCCCCGCTCCGATCAAGAGCCAGAAGATCAGAGGCATAGCGATAGCGCCGATCAAGCGAGCCGGTTGTCGCAAAAACCGAACGACTTCCCTCCGAGCCAAGCTTCCGGTGGCCAGCCAAGCGACGTTGCCGCCCATCATCCTTCACCACCCGGTTGAGCAGAGGAACCGTTAAAAGAACGACCGGTTCGGTCCAGAAACACATCCTCTAGAGAGGGTTTCCCGATCGTAATGAGATCCAATCGTTCCCCAAATCCTTCGCCCAGCCGCCGAGCCACTTCGTGAGGATCCTCCACCTCAAAACGGAGGCCAGTCCCGACCATTTTTCCTTCCAACCGCAACTCCTGACTCAGATCTTTCCTCAGAGACTCCAATTCGATGGACTCGAGGGTAATCACCCCCCCGCCAATCTGGCTCTTGAGTTCATCCGGAGTCCCCATCGCAACCCTCTTGCCCTCGTCCAAAATGAGCACAGATGAGCAAGCGTCTGCTTCTTCCAGCAAGTGTGTGGTGAGCAAAACCGTGGTTCCCGACTCACGTCCAAGCCCGAAGAGCAAGTCCGCAAGATCCCTACGAGACCGAGGATCCAATCCAGTACTCGGTTCGTCCAGCAGCAAAATCTTGGGCTCGTGCAACATCGCCTTGGCAATTTCGACCCGACGCGCCAGTCCTCCAGACAAGGTTTCAAGGCGCTCCCCATGACGTTCACCCAGGCCGAAACGGCTCAGCAAACTGCTGACACGTTCCCGTAATCCTCGTCCACGTAAACCGTGCAAATGTCCCTGATGCCAAAGATTTTCAAAAACCGTAAGTTTCTTGTCCAGTGAAGGGAACTGAAAAACGACCCCGAGAGATCGTCGGACCGCATCTGGAGATTCCAGTAGGTCGAAACCCAAGACTTTCACAACTCCGGAGTCGGGTTGTTTCAGGGTCGAGAGGATAGAGAACAGGGTACTCTTCCCACTCCCATTGGGCCCCAACACGGCAAAACACTCTCCGGACCCAACTTCGAAATCGAGCCCATCAAGCGCAAGTCTTTCACCATAGGATCCCTGCAGATCCCGTACTTCAACCGCCAATCGTTTCACATCATGTACGTTGGAAAAGTAGCTCTCAGGTCCCGGACCGGAGCAGCCTTTGTCCGGTCTTGATGACGGCGATAGAGCCTACAATTAGGCAAGCGAAGTAAATAATCATCTCCTTGATTTGATACTTTGCCGCCAGCGTATCTCGCAGCGCCACATCGGGAATGAGAGCGGCAACAAGAAAGACACACAGAACCAGCGCAAAGCCGATCGGGACATAGATAGAAGGCAGCTCGAATTTGACATGCATGAAGAAGAGAAGGACCAGGGTGGCCTTGGTCGATGCGATGATCATCGCAACCACGACTCCCCCGACTTGCCCAAAATCGAGATAACTAACACCCACGGTCAATCCGGTCAGAACGACAAGCGCTCCAAAGATAAGCCAGTAACTCGGACCCTGATGTGCATGATGGCCTTCGCTTACTGAAGCGGCAGATTCACTCATCGAACAACTCCTTTTCGGATAGAACTATCCGGTTGATTTTTCCTTGTCATCGCCCGTTTTGGGTCCCACTTCGCTTGTGGATTTAGATTCTGAGGATTCAGGCCCCGGTTCAGTTTCGGGAAGCGAACCAGTTCCTTCCTTGCCTTCACCATCGCCCTCTTCATTTTCCCCTTCCTCGGCAACCGACCTCGGCTGTGAGTAGAAAAGCGAAGATCTCTCAACCCCCGAATCGAACGGCTGAACCTCTATCGCATCCCACGGACAAACCGCTTGTTTGGTCCTCTCATCAAGGCGATTGAGTTTTTCGCAATTCTCGGACTTATCGCCTTTGTTAATATTTTTCGGACGATAATGATCTGAAAAGCAGTTCATACAACCGATACAAATCTCATTGTCGACATAGACCCGCACCGGACGACCTTCATCATAAATTTGATGAATACATGAAACGGGACAAAGTGGGAGGCAGGTTGGCGTACCTGCACACGAGGTACAATTCTCATTCATCACCACAACGAACGGAGGCTGTTTCTTGCGGGGCTTGACCGATACCGGCGTATCGTAATCCAAGCCTTCCATCGGAGTTTTAGTGTAAGTGGACATGGAACTCATTCACCGAATGTCTTTAATTGGGCACCGAATGTCATTGATTGGGGAGGAAGTCAAGTAACAGTCCCCCGACTAACAAGGCTACTGCCCATTATAGGTTGTCTCGAGAATGTGAAAAGCATTCGTTCTTGTCATTTGGGAGAAATGAATGTTTACGGTTCCCTACTTGATCAGATAAAGCAGGGGAAACAGAAAGATCCAGACAATATCCACGAAGTGCCAGTACAGCCCCAAACACTCAATGGTCATATCTCCAGGCGCTGCATAGCGTCCGTGGCCACCAAAAAGAGCGAACCAGAAGATCGGAATCACCCCACAAATGACGTGGACCACGTGAAGCCCGGTGATGGTGTAGTAACAGGAGAAAAAGATACTGGTCGAAGGTTTGATCGGATGAACGACGTCGACCTTTTCGACCTCCGATTCAAGCGCGAGTTCGAGCGTTTCTTCATTGAGAACCGTCCCCTTGGGGAGAGTTCCCAAAGCTTGGGCAAGCTCCGTACCCTCTTCTAGTTTTTCCAGAGCAACCGACTCCACATGATTGAGCTTCTGACCGTACTCGATGTACTTCATCCCACAAAAGAGACATCCCAGCAGACCGGTCACCAAAAGCCATCCACGAAGTTTGCTATTCTTCCCGTCCCAGGCGGCCTGCACGGCAAACGCCATGGTCAGACTGCTGATGATCAGAAAGAGCGTGTTCACGGTAGCCAGCGGAACATTCAGCTTGGCGTGATACAGATCGACTAATTTGTCGGGGTGGAATTCGTCGGGGTTATTGAAACGAAGGACCACATAGCTTCCGATCAGACCGGCGAAGATCATGATCTCTGAAGCCAGGAAGATCCACATTCCCAGCGTCCCGTTCTTGATTCCCTTGGTCGGGGTGGATTCAGCGTTAGCAGTGACAGATGCAGTGGACATCAGAAATTTCCTCTATCGAGATGGGTTCTCGTACTTGATCGCTCGTTGGCGGTAATAATCCGCCTTTTTTCGCATTCCTTCAGCCTTGCGCCGAAAGCGCTCGGCCTTTTTCGACTCCCACTCTTCCTGAGTCGGCTCAGGTAGGAGACGAAATGATTTAACAACGATGGGCATTCCCATCAACACAATTGCCAACACCCCGATCAACCAACCGGTACGGTGTATTTCACGGGTTTTTTCTTTAGAGACCGTCATGACAAAATCCACAGTCGATCGATGAGAAGACCGCCGAAGTAGAGCGGCAGATAGGCGAGCAAAACCAGAAAAAGTCGACGCCCGGATGTACGCTCCGGCTTCCAAACCAAACGGAGCGCCATGGCAACCACAACAATTCCCAGAATCAGCGCCATCCAGAAGGAAAAATTTCCGCCAATGCCGCTACGAACAGGCAACAAACTGATCGGGACCATAACCACACTGCTCCAGAGGACCTGGCGATAAGTCATCGACCCCTTTTCATCATCGAAAACCGAAAGCATCTTCATCCCGACCCGCTCATAATCCTCCCGGCAAAACCAGGCAATCAGCAGGAAATGGGGCAGTTGCCAGATGAAGAGCAGGGCAAAAAGATCCCACCCTCCCCCCGCGGCGCTTCCGGTAGCTGCCACCCATCCCATCAGGGGGGGGAGAGCGCCTACCACAGCACCCACGTGGGTATTGAAAGTCGTCCGAGTTTTCAGCGGAGTGTACGCGAATATATAGATAGCCAGCGACAGCGCCCCGAGAAATGCGGTATAGGAGCCGAAGGAAACCCAGAGAGCCGTCAATCCCAGTACAGAAATCGCCACCGAGACGAAGAGAGATTCCGTGACACCCAAGCGACCCGACGCGACCGGTCGATTGGCCGTACGACGCATGCCTGCATCGAGGTCGCGCTCTAGGACCTGATTCAGCGCGGCTGACCCTCCAGCCATCAACCAGGCTCCCACAACGAATTCAGCAAATAGGATCCAAGAGGTCTCGTTCCCCGCTCCCAGCCAATAACCGAAGGCCGCCGTCACGATGACGAAGAAGGTCAAACGAGGCTTGGTCAATTCGACATAATCCGCCAGTCGCGAGCGTAAACTCCACTCCATAGGTACCGCCAGATTTCCACCACCACTCATGTGACCGAGACCTCCTCAAGCGAGGAAGACTCCGGATTCGCCCCCTCGGATGCATCTTGATCTACCATGAATCGGTACGCCAACAACACCAAAGAGACGCAACCCGCGAGCACCAAAGCCCCCAGGGCGACATGGCTCGATCGAAACAGAGCCGAAGCGACTCCAGGTGTCCGCAAATCCATTTCGGTTCGCCCCATCAGAAACCCCCAGGAGGCAAATCCAAGCCCCATCTGAACCAGTCCCAGAAAACCGAGGACAGTAGCTACAGTTCGAACCGGGATGACATCCGGATGGTTAAGAAGTGCACGGCGAGCCAGCAAGACGAGATGTACGACCACAATCAAGCCGATTGTCAGATGTAAATGGACTCCCCCTCCGGAATGACGAACGAATGTCCCCAAAAGCAGTTGAACAAATACCAATCCGGTCGTGATCAAAGCGAGTCGCCGCATCTTGGAAACCGCTACCGATTTTGTAGGTGCACCCAGCCCGATCCAGAATCGAGAAGTCACCAGAGCCAAGACAACGAGCAGACTGAAAAAAGCTTGGGCTAGCGTCGCATGGGTCATGGCAAACGCGATTCTCGCCGGACCGACATTGCCCGCAGTCCCCGTAACCTGCGTCGCCGCCTCCTGAATCCCGGGATCGGAGACCACAAGAACTCGAAGACCACCCAACGCGCCTTGAAGGCAGACCAGTAACACAGCCAGGAACCCGAGCTTCCGAACCCAGGAACGGGATTCAGTTCTCCACAAAACCAGCGCTAAGGCCAGAACCGCAAACCCAAGCAAGGTCCCGATCTCGCGATGTAGGTGCTCGTAAAACAGGTTCCCGTTCATCTGACTGATTGGAGGAAACCAACGCCAGAATTGGAAGTTCCACTCTGGATCGGCATCCCCAGCCCGAGTCGTAGTCACCGTGGCCCCCGCCACGATCATCAACAACCCCAGCGCAGCCACCAGAAAGGACAGACGGTGTCCCCAGTGGGAGGGAGATTGGTTTCCAGAGCCTCCTTGCATGAATCAGGCTTTCGTGAGATCCGCGTCCTGAGGGATGAAATCGTCCTTCCCCTCCGGAGAGCCGTACTCGTACGCGCCCCGATGGACAGTAGGAATTTTTCCATCCCAATTGAGATGAGGTGGCGGAGAAGCAGCGGACCACTCGAGGGTGGTCGCCTTCCAGGGGTTTTTCTCGGCCTTCTCGCCCTTCAAAGAACTCCAGATGACATTGAGCACGAAAATAATCTGTGCAAACCCGAGGACGAAGGCGCAAATAGTGATGAATTCATTCATCCCCTGGTATTCCTTCAGAAACGCGTAGCCCTGGTCTTTCAAAACATCGTAACTCCAGGCGATCCGACGTGGATGCCCAGCCTGCCCAAGCATGTGCATCGGGAAGAATGTCAGATTAAAAAAGATGAAGCTGACTACGAAGTGGATATAGCCCCAAGCGGAATTCATCATCCGCCCAAACATCTTCGGGAACCAGAAACAGATGGCTCCAAAAACCGCGAACATCGTTCCGCCAAACACGACATAGTGAAAGTGTGCGACGATGAAGTAAGTATCGTGAATATGGATATCAACCGGCGTTGCGGCCATGAAGATCCCCGAAAGGCCCCCGACAATAAACATCGAGACGAAAGCGATCGCATGACACATGGGCACAGTGAACTGGATGTTCCCACGCCAAAGTGTAGCCAACCAGTTGAACGTTTTGATAGCCGAGGGCAGCGCAATCATCATGGTGCTGATCATGAAGGTCATCCCCAGGACGGGGTTCATACCACTCATGAACATGTGGTGCCCCCAGACGATAAATCCGAGGCCCGCGATACCAGACATGGCGACCACCATCGGTTTGTAACCAAAAATCGGCTTCCGTGCGAAGCAGGAGATGATTTCACTCACAATACCCATTGCAGGCAGAACCATGATGTACACAGCGGGGTGGGAGTAAAACCAGAAAAGGTGCTGCCAGAGCAACACATTGCCATCATGGCTGGGCTGAAAGAAGGTAGTCCCTATGACACGATCCGCGAGGAGCATCAGGGCTCCAGAAGCCAGCACCGGGGTACCGAAAACGGCGAGGATAGCGGTAATGAATATCGACCAGGTGGTGAGAGGCATCCGGAAATAGGTCATACCTGGCGCCCGCAACTTCACCACGGTGGTCACGTAATTCACCGCGCCGACAATCGAAGTCATTCCGACAAAGAACACGGAGACCAACCAGAGGGTCTGTCCCAGACCGCCTGAGCCACCACTAGGAGCGGTCATTCCCGAGGTACTCATCACCTCCGTACCCGTTCCCGGCGGATAAGAGGTCCAGCCAAACGAGGCGGCACCCCCTTCCACGAAAAAGCTGGCCAGCATAATGATCGCGGAAGGCCAGATCATCCAGTAAGCCAAGGCGTTTAGACGAGGAAAGGCCATATCCTCGGCACCGATCTGGAGCGGAATCAAGAAGTTGGCAAACGCCCCGACCAGAATGGGGATGATGACAAAAAAGATCATGATCGTGCCGTGCATGGTCATGATCCAGTAGTAGTTGGAATCCAGAACAGACCCGGGTCTCGCCAGGCTCATCCGGATCATCAACGCCAGCCCACCACCCAGAAAGATGAATAGCAGAGCGGTAAAAAGCCACTGTATCCCAATCGTCTTGTGATCCGTACTCCAGATGTATTTCCGGAAAAAACTCATCTCGTGATGATCGTGTCCATTTCCCTGACTCATGCTCGCTTCCTCGCGTTGCTTTTCTGATTATCTATTTTTGAAACAATTAGGCCTTACCAATTCAGCCGTCAGTGGGTCGCCTCAGCTCGAGGCGGCTTTATAGTGCCCGCGTATTCCCAGAACGAGACCGAATAACCTTCGGGCTTACCGTTCCAGAGATTTGTTACCCCACTCATATCCACCTCTTCCTGTTCCGCAATCCGACCTTTTTGCCAGGCAGCGAAACTCTCCTTGGAGTGGACCTTGACCTTCCCACGCATGGCGTGATGACCAATGCCACAGAGTTCGGCGCACGCAATTTCAAAGTCGAATTTTTCGCCGTACTTGGCCCGAGCCTCGTCTGTCGTCTGCATCGCGTTGAACCAGACCCGGGTAGTCGTCCCCGGGACGAGATCTTGCTTGACGCGCAGATTGATCAAAAAGAGGCTGTGCAGCACATCCAGTGAACGGAGGTAAAGTCGAACCACCCGATCTTTGGGCACATGCAACTCGGTGGTAGAGTACAGGTCATCCGAGGTGCCAAACTGACCATCCGCTCCCTTGTATCGAAAATTCCACTCGAACTGCTTGGCAAACACCTGCACTTCGAACATATCTTCGGCGGTTGGTTCCTGAACCTTGATCTCATTCCAGGTCTGAGCTTGCACCACTGCCACCCAGAGCAACATCAGCCCGGTTGCAACCGTCCACCCCGTTTCGAGGTGGTGATGTCCGTGGGAATAATGGGCCTTGGTCCCTTCTCCCTTGTGGCCGAAACGAAGAAGAGAGTAGATCAGAACCAAGTGAGTCACGAGGAATGCGATCCCCGTGATCCAGAGGATCTGATAGTACAGGTTATCAATCTTATGTCCGTAGGTGGCGATGTTCGGCGGCAATTCCCACGCCGGATTGAGAAAACTCCAGGTTCCCAGGACTACCAAGACCAGCAACATGGCCACAGTCACATTTCTAGCAGACATCCGTTCCTCCTCTGCTCATGACATTCGGTTGAACACCGAACGATTCACACAGATTATTCCTACGGTTTGGCCGAATAGGTAAAAACAACCGACTTCGCTTCCCCATCCTTGACCTCGACCTTGACACTCTTCTTGCCAAACTTCTCGTGCCACGCGGTCAAGGTGTACTTCCCTGCGGGCAACTTCATATCGAAGCTGAATTTCCCGTCCTCTCCGGTCGTGGCGTAGAAAGGATGCTTGAAGACCGGCACAAACGCGTTCATCCAACCATGAATGTCGCACTGGAACACGGCAGTTCCGATCTCTTCACGCTTGGCGACGAAAGTCGTCTTGTCGATCGCTCCAGCAGAAGATTGGGAAATGTTTTTGTCGCCGTTTTTTTTGCTCTTCCAGTGCACATTGTGCGCGAGGTCATCGCTACTTTTGACATGAATCGGTTGCCCGACCATGACGGCCTGCACATGAGGCACGTACACACAACCGACCTGGTCGAAGACAACGGGTTCGGTTTTTTTCACCTTCTTGAAGGAATATTTCGCCAACCCCTTGGACACATACACCACCACGTTGCGCAGGGTTTTGTTGTCGTTGACGATAACCGTTTCCGAAAGCGGAGGAGTCTTGCCGTGCTCCGCCATACAACCCGCTACGTCCTTATTGATGTTCAGTTTTTTGCGCGCTGGGGCGGAGCCTTCGAACTGAACCACACCCGCCACCGACACCGACCCCATCTCAGGAGTGAAATCTTTTTTAGAACTCGTACCGGTCGTTCCCGCATTGGACCCAGTGCTCTCGTTGTCATCTCCCCCGCCGCAACCGGACAGAAAACACAATGCTGAGGCCAAGATACAAACAATCCACAGATTCTTACTCTTCATCGATACACCTTTCGGCAAGGAATCCTCGCCAACGACATTAAGTAATTCAAAAGCAGCACGCCCGGCAAAGGGCTCACTTGCGTTATTCCATTTTCTCGAGAGCCTTCGCTTCTCCTTCGTCATATTGGCGCAAATAGCGGACAAAAAGGTCCACGTGGTCGCCTCCGTACCCCATCAGGGGAGGATATTTCCAGGGAGCCTGAGTTCCAAAAAGCCCACTGGGCATTGAGGTCCCAGGAGACAACTGAGACGGATCGAGCAACCATCTGCGAATCCAGGAAGGTTTCAACCGCGCCGGAGTATGAACAAAGTTGGGAGCGATCATTCCGTCTCCAACGTGGCACTTCTGGCAGGGGCCTTCCTTGTCGGTAAAGGCTTTGCGCATGAGGGCAAGCTCTTTACGACTGAGAGGAACATTTTCCTTTTTGATATACGGAGTAGGCTGAGAGGACATCGCTTCGAAAAAGCGAACCAACTTCCCAACCTCTTCCTCGGAGAAATGAAAACTCGGCATCCTCACCGCGAGGTAGGGACGAATCCCATTCCGATTTTCATGTGCACCTGTAGCCATGGACGGGTCTCGTAGAAACCCCGACAACCAGTCGGAATAGACACGAGAACCTTCTCCCACCAACGTTGGCGGCGCGGTACGTTCCGCACTACGGCCATCGAACCAGGGCAACTCCCCAAGCGAGGGTTTGTCGCTGACCCCCACAGCATGACAGCCCTGACAGTTGTATTTCTTGATGATCCACCAACCCTCTTCGATCGCCTTGGCTCGGCCTTCCGGGTTGTGATAAAAGCGAGGCGGAAACTGGGAATCGACAGAACCGAGCAAGAACGTGGTGACCGCCGTATTTTCGTTCTTCGACAATCGGAAGTTGGGCATCCGCAATTTTTCTTCGCGTGAACGCTCCTTGCCCTGATCGAAAAAGTCCGGCCCATAGACCAGCTTGTCCTCGCCCTCCTCGTCCTGCTCGACCCATCCGAGTTTACGAACGAAAAATCCCTTATGGGTGTACCAATTGCCCTCGTCTTTATGGATCGGCTCGATCCAGTCGTGCGTGGAAAAGGCGAGCTTTTTTGCCTGATGCGTGAAGAGGCCAAAGTCCAGTCGGTCGAGCGGTTTGCTCCCCTCTTTGGTCAATTCCGTGCCGATGCGCCCCTCGGTTTCGAATCCACCGATTTCGTGACATCCGGCACACCCGAAATGGGAGACCCACTTCTGGCCATCCGCTAGCAACTTTTCCTTGGCTTCCCCTTCGGCCTTCAACCAGGGCGGAACCTCTTCAAACGATCCACCGCCACCTCGTTGAGTCATCAGATATCCGGCAATATCGCGAACTTCATCCCAGGGAAGTCGAAACTGTGGCATCACGGTCGCATTGGTGGTCAGGAGGACCCCATCGGTTTCCGCATCGTAGGGATCGCCATCCGGATAGAGGTCCCGATGAAAGCGATCACGGCCCTTCGACTCGGGAACTGACGGCACCAAACGTTTCCGGGGATTCTGGATCCAACGCATCAGAAACGGGAACTGAATCTTTTCGCCGACACGAGACAGGTTGGCTGCGAAGTCAGAGCCCTGGGAAGAGTCCCCTTCCCCCATGGAGTGACAAGCCATACAGCCGCGCGTTTCGAAAAGATTTTTTCCCCGTACTGCATCGGCAGCTTTCTGGTTCAGATGCTTCCCCGCCTCTTTTTGCAAGGCGGCCAGGTAGCCGGCTCGCTCCGGATCGATCGCATGTTCCCAGAGGAAGGCGCTGATCGACTGGACCTGATCCGGATCCAATCGGAAACTGGGCATCTTGGTACCCGGTCGAAAAACATGGGGCGAATCAATCCAGTGCGCCAACCAGCCCGGCTTGACCTTCGCTCGAAGGTCTTTCAGGTTAGGTCCAACACGCTTACGCTGCGCATGCAGACTCGACCGACGTTTCGCGAGCTCGATCTCTTCGGTTTCCATCTCGCTCAGCTTGTACGGGTACACCTGATCGAGACGCTTTTGAGCTTCGTCCAACTGCTCGTCTGTGTAGAGATCATCTTCATCATCGAGCATCCCCTCGTCGAAGGCTTGCGATTTGAGCAACTCTTTTCGCTCGCGAGTCAAGACCCCCTGACGCGTCGCAATCAACTTGAGATCGTCGACCTCCTGGTCGAACCCTTCCATTCGATGACAGCCCCAGCACCCACGTTCAGAGAAAATCTCTTTCCCCACATTGAGAGTCGTCGCCCCTTCGAGATGAAGCGAACCGGTATGACACTGCTGACAGCCGGCTTCCGCATTTTCCATTTCGAAAAGGGGATAGAGCCAGTATTTATGCCACCCATGCCCCCGGACTACCGAGGTGGTGGCAATTCCATTTCCACCATGACAGGGGCTGCAACCGAACTTTTCGGGATCGTGAACTTTCAGAAGATCCGGACGCGGATGGCTCACAAGAGCTCGACGCAACGCGGACTTCTCCTTCGAGTAGGTGCTGGGGTCCCCCCACACCTCTTTGGAAGTTTTCAACCCGGCATCGAAGAGGTCTTTTTGAGTCGTAGCCACCTTTTCCATGGCACCGAGGTGACAGACCTGACAACGATCGACCAGGCCAACATCCTCGACATGAATCTGGTAATCCTGGATTCCTACCCGAAACTTTTCCTTGAGTTCGGTGATCCGCGCATCGATTTGGTGCGGTTGCAATCCATGAATCCGCGCCTGGAGATAAGACGCCATCTTGGACTGAATTTCTCGAGCGGGGCCATTCAAGGCCGCCTGCTGTCTCTGCAAATCCCCCCGTAAGTTCTTCAAAGAAGAGAACTCAGCCGCAATCTCGTCGAATACCATTTCGACCGTTTCGGTCTTCCCTTTCTCCAGGGCAGGCATAGCCACCTTGTATTTCTTGGCCTTGATCTTCTCGATCTTGGCCTCAAGGGCCTTTGCCTCTCCCTCTTTCTTCCCTTTCCGAGCCTTCTCCAACTGGTAGGTAAACTCACCGAGCCGGCCTCGAGCATCCTGCATGGCAGGCGTCAACGCCGCATTTTTCCGATTGATCAGATCCATCTGGACCTGAACTTCAGCCAACGACTTCTTCGCGTCTTCCATCGCGGCTTTCCGAGCCTCTTCCATTTCGAGGAAGGATTTCTCTTGGCGAATATCCTGCTCTTTCGCGACCTGCTGCTGCTTGAAATTCTCAAGTCTCTCTACAAACACCTTGCGAAAGGTCTTTTGGTACCCCTTCCACGGCCGAGCCCCCCAGATTTCATCGTAAAGCACCCACGCCGTACTCAGCAGTAGCAAGGCAGAGGCGATCGCCAGCGGCCAACTCAGGGAACGATCGGTTATCGGATCCTTCATAGGTATGTTCTTCTCGTTCGTTTCGGTAGCCCTACGCGAGGGCGCAAGTCAGGAGAATGTTGGAAAAACGTTCGATAGTCATCAGATGTTGAACCAGGGGGTGACCATCACGTATTTGACGCGCAAGGCGAGTCGTAGAAAAATTTTCACCGGCAGGGAGATCATCATGATCAGCAACACCTGCATGGTTCCGTACTGCAAAAGGTTCATCCGTGCGTACAGATCCCCTTTGTATTTCATGTAGAGCTTGTGAATGATGAATGCGGTCACAACCGTGTAGAGACCGATCGCAATGATCCCGACTAGTGCAGCCCAGACCGCGCCTTCGAGACCGAGGATGTCATTCAGGTTTCGGTTGGTCTCGTAGATCATCCGATGATGGTCCCAGGTCTGCCCGGGCCAGAACCACATCCACCCCGGTCCACGAATAAACACCCCGATCAACACCATCAGAATCCAGAGAACGTGAAATCCGAAAAAGAAGGTGGTGATCGCGTATTTCCGCTGATTCCAGGTGTAGTAGCCGTTCCCCAAAGGGTTCACATCACAATATGGAATCGCCATGAGGCCGATGATAATCACCGTCGGCATAACCACCCCGGCAATCCACGGGTCGAAATACACCAGCATTTCCTGAAGTCCGAGGAAATACCACGGAGCCTTCGAAGGGTTCATGGTCAAGTTGGGGTTCGCCGGCTCTTCGAGAGGCGCATTGAATGCAACCGACCAGACGATCAAGAAAACCATCACGCAGATCGCAGCCAAAAATTCAATCTTGAGGAGATGGGGCCAGACCAAAACCGTCGGTTCCCACTTCTTCTCCATAGGAAATCGTTTGCGGTGATGGGTCTTGGCCATTTCGGGATCGGCCTCGAGTTGAGCAATCAGCCGATCGTTTTCTCGAGCTTGCTTGAGCGCATACCAAGTGAAATAAGGAATCAGAATCATGAGGAGGACCATCGGAATGTTATCCGGTGTCGAGATGATCTCCCCGATCTGATGCCAGTCGAACTTGGCGAAAATCATGAGTCCTTCCGTCATGGCGTTCCTCTCCCGCAGGGCCTAGAGTTGGGCCTCGGATTTCAACATCATCGGTGCAGGCCCTGAAATACCACCATCCTTACGAACCCTCCAGAAGTGTACGATCATGAGGATCGAGGCGATGACAGGAATCGCAATACAGTGCCAGATATAGGCGCGTAACAAGGCATTCGCATCCACGATCGAACCTCCCAGTAGCGCAAATCGAACATCGTTGTAAGCCGTGAATCCCAACTCCGGACCGAACGGCCCCTCATGCCCCAATCCCGGTGTCGCCCGGGCCATATTCGTTCCCACCGTCACCGCCCAGAAACCCAACTGGTCATCGGTCAGCAGATACCCGGTAAAGGAGAGCAAAGACGTGAGAACAAGCAGGAGAACACCCACGCACCAGTTGAATTCACGAGGCTTCTTGTAGGATCCGGTCATGAACACCCGAAACATATGAATCCACGTTGTGAGCACCATCGCGTGCGCTGCCCATCGATGCATGTTGCGAAGGATATTGCCGAAAGGCACGTCGTGAGTCAGGAAAAGGATGTCTTGAAACGCTTGGCCTTTACTTGGGTGGTAGTAAAACATCAGATAGATGCCGGTCAGGGTGAGAACAATAAAGAGGAAGAACGTGATCCCCCCCATGCCCCAGGTAAAAGCAAAGCGAACGGCATCACGATTGACGCGGGCAGGATGCAGGTGCAAGAACACATTCGTAAGCACTGCCAAAGTCCGGTTCCGTGGCTTTTCGTCGAGTTTGTGACGAATCACGGACTTCCAGAGAGATCCGTCCTTCGGGTTTTTCAGGTGATCGACCGTCTTATCGATCTGTGACTTGATATCAGGAATCCCCTCCTGAGGTTCCTCGGAACTATTTGTTTTGTCCTGCGAATCAGCCATGTTGATCTACCTGATTTTTCCTTCGTATCGTTCTACTGCAAAGAGAACCGAATTTTCATTCCCCGGGAATCGCCCACACCCACCTAAACAGCCAGGAAGGAGGAAGGGTTCTTCCAACTTTCCCGGGCCTCATCGATCGATTGCCCCCCAAAGGTCACCGACTTATCGACGACAATCTGGCCCTGAGCATCGATAGAAACTTTCAAGCGATCGAGGGGACGCGGAGCGGGACCTTCGAAGTTGACACCTTCACTATCGAAACCGCTTCCGTGACAAGGGCACTTGAACTTGCTCTCGTTTTCATTCCAGTCCGGCGTGCATCCAAGGTGAGTGCATTTTGCAAAGATCACAAAGATACCGCTGGCATCTCGAACCACCCAGATTCGTTGTGCCTGTTGGTACTTCGTATCGACCCCAAAGCCATAATCGGCCGGGTAGCCGATTGGAAACTTCAGCTTCGGTTCGAAGAGAGTCCTCGGAAAGAAAAACCGCACTGTCGCCAGCAAGCAGACCCCAATGAACCCAAAGACCGATGCACCGATAAAAGTGCGTCGCCCCATTCTCCCTCGATCAGCCTTGTCTTTCGCCACGACTGCTTCAACCTCCCTATGTTTCAGATGGCCAGCGTGATAACGCTAGTAACCGAGTGGAATAATCCCCACCAGATAGACAGGTGTCAAGCCCTTTTTGGCAAGAACCGATTCCTGGGTGACCGAAAATATTTAGAGAGCATTTCAAATGCATAAAATCGTTTATCAAAAAGCTGAAACCCCTTCAACATGTGCCACTTACTCCAATTCTGGACCTTCTCCTGATGCAATTCTTGTCGTCAAACGAATTGTCCCCTCGGCCTCTTTCACCGAAGGGTGCCGATAACCGACAGCTCGAGATAATCCGCTCCCTCACAAAAGTGCGGAATTTCGCCGCGGAGGCGCCTATAACCGACCATTCGAGAGGGTCCACTCCCCCACAAAAGAGCGCGGAAGATAGATAATGTTATATTGATAAATAACCTTTTCGTCCTCGTACCAGAAATTCCAAGTACACCATGGATCCTGACTCCTTCGATCTACTCTTCGGCAAGACCCTCTTGATCAACGACCTCGCGACCGAGGCGCAAATCCGAGAGTGTGTCGTCTTGCAATCGGATCGAGCCGCGGATGGGGAGTCGCCTTTTCTGGGCGATCTGATGGTGGAAAAATCCTTTTGCAGTCGCGAAGACGTCGATGCGGTTTTACGTGCCCAATACAAGCAAGAATTGCTCCGGGACGACCTCGACTTCAAGAAGGAAGCCCTTGCGCGAGGTTGGATCGGTGAAACCGTCCTCGAAGAGGCACTTTCCCACCAGAGAGATTGTTCCGTAAACGAACCCAGTATTCAGCGACTTTCCGACGCACTCATCGACCGAGGTCACCTTAGTTTGCATCAAGCACTCTTGATCCTCCTGCACATCAAACACCAGAAGCGACTCGAACAGTCTTCCCCACCGCCCCAACCCTCCTCTCCGGACACATCCCCTATCGAAGAAGGCACCCACCTCGAAGGGCAAGTTTTTGACGGATATGAAATTCAATCCCACATTGCCGCCGGCGGCATGGGGGTGGTCTACAAAGGGGAGCAACTCTCCCTCAACCGCGAAGTAGCAATCAAAATCCTTAGCCACCGACTGTCTTCCAACACTAAGTCCATCTACCAATTTATCCGGGAAGCCCATGCCGCGGCCCGACTATCCCATGGACATATCATCCGGATATTCGATCTCGGTCAGTACCGGGGACTCTATTACATGGTTATGGAATACGTGTCCGGAACAAACCTACGTCAACGGATCGAAGAGCAGGGCCCCATCCCTCCAATCCAGGCCATTCATTACACTCTCCAGGCACTATCCGCTCTTCAGGCTGGTTACGCCGAAGGAGTCGTACACAAGGACATCAAACCTGAAAATTTGCTCGTAGACGAACACGGCCAGATCAAAGTGGCTGACTACGGTCTTGCCCGGATCGAAGATTATCTCGAGACCGAGAAGAAACCTTCTATTTCAGGCACGGTCCAGTACATGTCGCCCGAGCAGGTCAATGGAGAAGACCTTGATATCCAGACCGATATCTATTCTCTGGGAGCCAGTTTGTTCGAGATGCTCACAGGAGAGCCACCCTTTCGGGCAACGACCAGCATGGGAGTTGCGCTGATGCATGTGCGCCAACCTCTTCGTCCCCTCGAAGAATTACCCGTACCCGTTCTCCCCGACCTCTACCGAGTCGTAGAAGGCATGATGGCCAAAGCCCGGCCCGAACGCTACGCCATCCCTTCCGACGCGGAAACCGACTTGAGAAAGGTTCTTGCCCAATTGGAGAATCCTCAGACTCCACAACCCGCCAAGAAGAAAACCTCTCCGGAACGAAAATCCTCATCGATACGAAGACGCAAACGTCCTCGGCGCCGATGAATGAACCCTACCGGATCAATAATCCCGTTCAGGTAGAGGCGGGATGAAAACCCGAACTCCGGGCACCAGCCTTCCCGCCTGAACCAGCATATTGCGGTTGGCCAGAAAAATCCGTTGCCACTGTCGCGGATCTCGGTAATACCGACGAGCGAGATCGTGCAATGAATCTCCGTCGATCACACGATGGAAAAGCCCTCCATCCAACGCCAAATCCGGCTCTCCACGTACCGGGTCAAGTGCCGGCAAAACCAGAGCAAGGAGGAAAAGACCTCCCAGAACCACAGAAAAAAATTTGCCGAGGGGAATCGCCCAGGAGACATCCACCCCTCCGGCAGAATCCCCCGAAACAGGGCCCTTCCGACCCCGCGCATTTTTGCGCGCCATTCGCCCCATAGGGACGAGTTCGATCACGAAACGTTCTGCCTGCTCCATCATTCCATCCCCCCCTGCTCCACCGGAGCCACCCTGATCTCAACCCGACGATTTCGCGCCTTCCCCTGAGGAGTACTATTCTCGGATACGGGCCGATAGGGGCCATAACCCGAAAAGCTCAAACGAGATTCATCCACCCCGCCCTCGGTCACCAAAACATTCAATACAGCCAGCGCACGAGTGCCAGATAGTTCCCAGTTCCCATACCGCCAGCGCTCACGCGAACGGTGTATCGGATCGCCATCCGTATGCCCTTCGATCCGGATCGGTCCCTGGGTTTTTTTCAAAGCCCGTGCGACTTCACGCAGCATCTGACGTCCCGATTCACGCACCTTCGCTTCACCAGATCCAAACAATACCTGGTTTTTTAGCGTGAGTCGGCCTGTGGACGAATCGTACTGAACCCCTTCTTTCTCCCCCAACTCCAGTAAGGATTTTTCGGCTTCGGATCGAACCGTCTGATCCCGAAGTACCCCCACTCGGCGAGCCAGGGCATCGCGTTCTCCTCGCAAGGCGTTCACTTGCTGTTCACGACCTACCCATTGCAGAAGATCCTCTTGCACACGATTGTAATCGCTCACCCTTTGATCGATTTCGAACTCCATTCGGGCGTTGGCCTGAGCGACCAATAGCATCCGATCGCGGTACGCGTCCGTACGTCGTCTCTCTTTCTTGAGCAGATACTGAACTTTTTGATGTCGATTGACCGAGACACAAGCTGTCAAGCATGGCGTCAACATCAGCATCACAAACCATAACAGGTGCCTGTTGTTTTCCATGAAACTCTCCCGACGGACCCCCTCAACCATGAATACTTACCTCTTGACGATTGTGGGCACGCCGAAGCGTGGCACAATGATTCGAAGAATATCTCGCAAACCAGGATGGCGTTTTAACAACCCGTCACTGACCAGGTGATTGGATAGGATTTCCATCCGGGAATCACACCACTCCCGACTGGAGTACCTGGTATCGAGCCCCTCCCACCTGATTTCTGTATGGTTCTCCGTCAAAAGAGAACACCCTCCACTCTGGACCGCCCCCACGGAGGGGATGTCTCCCACATCCACGGTGGTAATCTTGAGCGGAGCCATCACCGGTGAATCCAGAACCTGCCGGGCAAGATAGGCCCCTACCGCGACGGATCGGTCATTCCAGGGGACACCCGCCGCGCAAGGCGGTGTGCGGACTCCACGAATGAAGGCGAGAAGATGGCCGGCAACCACAGGGCGTTCTTCGAAGATCCCAGGCAGTCGGACCCCCTCCTCATCTACCATGTAATACCAAGCCCCCACCCGAACACAGGCCACAGGCCTTCGGATGTCGAGAGCCACTCGTATACGGTCAGGATATTCTCTTCGTATACCTCGAACCTCGCGCACCCAGGGATTCGCGGCGTAAGCTTTCCCAATGGTGGACACCAACTCGGATTCGAAGACGCTATATTTGCCCAAAACTCCATCGGGCAACTTCAATCCATCAGCTAATTCTGTGGGCATCCAATCGGGCTGCACCACAATGGAAAGACCCCTCGTATCCACCTTGTACTTTTCCTGGTTTGTGACTCGCTGATACATACCGTCGGCCGCGAGGACCAAAAATATTCCTGCGATACATCCAAGTGCGGTCTTCACGAAAAGAGGATGCTTCATGATCTGAACGCATCGCAAACCCACGGTTTGCCAGACGGGAATTTGCAGCTTTTTCTTCCCTTTTCGTGATCGTGATTTCGGCCTTTCTTTGGCCTGAAGTCCTCGTGCGCTCGTGATGTCCCTCCTTATACCTTCTACCAACCCAGGGGAAGCGTGGGTGTCCGAAGACAACCCACGCTTTCAGGGGGTTGGGATCTTAAGGTTTCTGTCGTCCATGACCTGGTCGCAAATTTCGTTCTTGAACTCCTGTAACTCCACAAGGACGAGGGTGATTCGTCCGAAGACAAACCACCCTCTCCGCATATCAGGGAATAGGAGACTGTTTTCCAACCCACAAATTTTCCTGGCATCTCGCCGAAAAAAAGGGAGGTGCGGACCCCCCCCCGAAGGGGGTGATCCGCACACATTAGGGGTTGGGGATTCTTCAACACCGAGATTCCTTATTGTTCTCGGAGAATGGTTTCGATTCTTTCGTCGGATGACAGGCTTCGACATCCACCGAAAATGAAGTGAGGTCGAGACTCATCTGGATTTCCTCGCCCGGCTCCAATCGAACCGGTTTCCCGCCGGCTACGATGCCCGCATGCGTTTCGCCCTGGAAAGAGACCTCCACGGAATATTCGGAGGCCGGGAGTTGCTCTCGTTCGAATCGGATATTTCGAATTTTGAGCCCCACCGCGGAGATATCCTCCACCGTTCCCTCACCTTCAGTCCAAAGAGATCCGTCCTCCATGAGCAGTCGAATCCCTACCGGCGCACCCACCTGGGTTCTGGGGGCTCGTCGGACATGGGTAAACATCATGGTCGGTTCACCTGTCGGACCGCTTTTCACATTCACTGTTTTCAAACCGTATGCTTGCTCACTCATCGTCCACTCCATCGGCTAAGGTTCGGTCTTTCTCCCTCGATCAGAAGCCTCGACTTGGGATCTTCAACCTCATTCCAGGTCGAATCGCGGAGGGATCAGCAATCCCGTTGATTTCCACGATTTCCCGCCACCGACTCCCGCTGCCCAGATATCTCCGGGCAATGTGCCAGAGCTTCTCTCCGTTACGAACCACATGAAAACCCTTGGGGATCGAGGGACTCGTTTTCGTAACTCGAGATTCTGTCCGGTTCGAAGACTTCGGATCCACCCCGACATTCAACACCGGAATCGCGATCTTCTTACCCACCCGCATTTTCCGAGAATCCAACCCGGGATTGGCCGCGATTATCTTTCTCCAGTACCTGACGGTACCGTAATAGTCCCTGGAGATACTGGTTGCCGTATCTCCGGTTCGGATGATGTGATAGCGACCGATCTGATCCCGCTTCGGGCTCTGGACCGAAACATTTTTCGCCGGCTTTTTGGACGCTGACGAATTTGTTTTTCGAGTCGTTCCCGATGAATCCGCGTGACGGAACAAAGAGTTTGATTCCCCGGTACTCACCGCGACCTCTTCTCCCTCGGAGTTTTCAGGGATGGCTTCTTCTTCCTGACTCTTCTTCTGCGTTTTCAAAAAACGAGCAAAGAGGTCTTCGCCATCGTCGTTCGTGTCCTGTGAAACATTGAGCGCGGTAACTTCAAGGTCTCCCTTGTCTCGCCCGTCCATCAGAATCGCCGTCCCGATGACAAAGATGAGTACCAGAATCAATGCTAACCGTGTCGTTTTCCCCATCAGTCTTTTCCTCCCGAGTTACCAGAGAACAACCTCTGGTAGGAGTTGTGTCCCAAAACGTTCGTATACTTTTGTCCGCACATCTCTCATCAAAGAGAGAACATCTCGAGCCGTCGCTTGCCCGATGTTTTCGATGAAATTGGCATGAACCTTGCTGACCCGCGCTCCCCCAATCCGGAACCCTTTGAGTCCGGCTCGGTCGATGAGAGCACCGGCAGATTGAGGACGCGGATTTTTGAAAATACATCCCGCGGTCGGCCGATCTAACGGCTGCGAAAACTGTTTTTCTTGCAAGATTTCGTAATACCGAGATTGCAATTGAGACGGATCTCCATGATCCAGCTGAAGACGAACCGCTGCCACCACGCGTCCTCCGAGTTCGGAATGACGATATCCGAGCTTCAGCGTTTCCACCGGCACCGTATCGATTTGCCCTTCGGGGGACACCAGATCGACATCGGTAACGAAATCTCCAAATTCCGCGTATTTGCCGCCAGCATTCATAGCCATCGCGCCGCCTATGGAAGCAGGAATTCCTGCAAGGGTCTCGAGTCCCGAGAGCCCCCATCGCATCGATCTGCGAATCACTCCAATCAGCGGCGCTCCGGCACCCACCTCAATTTGAGTTCCTACTCTTTGAATCAAGTCCATTTTCCGGGTGGAAATAACGATCGATTCCATCCGACCTGGCCCGATCACCAGATTGCTTCCCGCTCCAAGAATACGAACGGGTAGACCGACCCGATCACACGTTTCCAGCGAAAGTGCGAGTTCAATTGCGTTTCTCGGTTCCAGGTAGACTGCCGCGCGTCCACCCGCTCTCAGAGTCGTCTTCAACGCCAGGGGAACATCAAATTCGATGGGCACCTGGATTTCGCCAAATAGCTGAGAGAATTCCTCTACGGAAGGTTCTGAAGGGGGGAAATACGATGCTTGGATCATCCGGCAACCACCTCGAATCTTCCCGATTTCGAACGGGCTCGTTCCATGTTCTCGAGTCGCGCCACGCCACCATGACGCCGAACCAGTTCTCGTGACAACCCATCCACATTCCCCGCTCCAAGAGTCAAGACAACGTCTTTGGGCTGCAGCGATTCTTCGAACCAGGCCAGGACTTCCTCGAAAGCGGGGATGTAAAACGCTTCCCCACCCGCCGCGAGGATCGAAGCCACCAGATCCCGAGAGTGAACACTTCGCCTTTCCTCCTCGGTATCTCGGGCCGCGTAGATATCGGGAATGATCACCCGATCCGCATCCGAAAAACTGTCGCCAAAATCGTCGAGCAACATGCGTGTTCGACTGTACTGGTGGGGTTGGAACACACACCAGATTCTGCGCCCTTCGAAGACCGTTCGCGCGGTGGCCAGGACCGCTTTCACTTCGGTGGGATGATGGGCGTAATCGTTCACCACGGTCAGGTCAGGCGCGTCGAGTATCATTTCGAAACGTCGACGAACACCGGTAAAGCCAGGCAAAAGGGCCTTCAACAGTTCGAGATCGACACCCGCTCGATTACACGCACCAAGCGCCGCCACAGCATTTTCAACATTATGGTTGCCAGACAAACTCAATTCGAAACGACCCCGATCTTCTCCCATCACGGTTAAAGCAAACTGGGTCTTCTTGCCATCGAAGTGGATGTCGGTTACCGACCAATCCGCGTCAGGATGCGATCCGTAAGTCATCCATTGGGCTCCGTAGGGGCCTCGGGACTGGAGCAGTTCACTCGCGGAATAGTGACAAAGAACGGTTCCCCCGGGATCCACTTTCGAAGCGAAGGTCGCAAAAGAAGCAGCGATTTCATCCAGATCCTGATAGTAATCCAGATGATCGGCCTCGATGTTGGTAACGATGGCAATTCGTGAATTGAGATGATGAAAAGAACGCCCGAATTCGCACGCCTCGGCGACAAAGTGAGGGCCCTTCCCAGCCGCAGCATTTCCGTGCAACTGAGGTACGTCGCCCCCGATGACATACGAGGGATCGACTCCCGCCGATTGCAGCAAGTAGGAAACCAGCGACGAGGTGGTCGTTTTCCCGTGAGTCCCGCTCACAGCGATAGCGCAATCGGACTCCCTGAATTCACGCCCCAATGCTTGAGCGTAGGTTTCCACCTCGATACCCAGTTCGAGAGCTCTGGCAACCTCGGGGTGATCGGCTCCAACCGCCGCGGTATGGATCAACCGATCAACTTCCATCGTGACCGGATAAGGTTCTTGCCCCTCCTGAATCCGAACTCCCAACTCCTCTTCCAGCCGCCGAGTCGAATCGTTTCCAGCTCGATCCGAACCGGTAACACGATGTCCACGAACCGCCATCACTCGAGCCAATCCGCACATACCACAACCACCGATTCCGACCAGGTGGATCCTCTGGCTACGCATGAATGTGTCCTCCATGCGATTTCAACTCGTCTCGACGAACCATCGCTCGTGCTACGGAAGTTTCCAAGGCTCGGATCACCTGACGAGCCAGTGAACGGGTTTCCTTTTTCTTCTCTTGGGACTTCGCGGTTTTCAAAGCCACAATCAATTGGGCGACATCGGTCGCAGCCGTCGGTCGGGACATGTCTTCCAACCCCAACTGGTAGGGACTACGCCCCAGATCAGCGTGGGAAAGCGTTTCTTGAACAAATCGAGTCAAACGAGTCGCCGTCAACTCGGACTGAGCACAGAACACACCCGCGCCAGCTTGCGCGAAAAGTCGCGCGTTGAGCTTCTGATGGTCATCTGCCGATTGTGGATAAGGCACAAGCATGGCGGGAATTCTGGCCAAAGCCAGCTCCGCCAGTGTCGTCGCTCCGGCGCGAGTCAACGCGAAATCCGATGCCCGATAGGCCAGCCCCATATCCTGCAGATAGGGCGAAGAAAAAGAGGAGAGAGATGCCTTTTGAAAGGCCCCCTTCACGATGATGTAATCCCTCTCCCCCGTGAGGTGAATGTACTGCAAACGTGGCACGAGACGCTTCAAGACAGGCAGCGCTTCGAGCACACGGCGATTGATTGAATGAGCGCCTTGGCTTCCTCCCGCGATCAACAAGGTCGGCCGATGTGGATCGAGGCCTAATCGACGACGAGCTTCCAGTCGATCGATGGATGGAAGAATTCCTCGGCGAAGCGGATTCCCCAGGCAAACCACCTGAAGGCGTGATCCGTTCTTTCGGGCTTTCCGGGTTACCGACTCCAGATAGGTACGACTTTCTTCCCACTGAGTCACGAATACATCCGCCCAACGAGCAAGAAATCGGTTGGCTCTTCCGGGAAGAACATTTTGTTCCAGAAGAACGATCGGGATGCCCATTTCCAGAGCAGCGACTGCCGCGGGGACCGATCCATACCCTCCTAGTCCGACCAAGATATCAGGACGTTCTTCCTGAAAGTATTTCCGAGCGCAGAGGCTTATCCCCTGAAGGTTGCGTTTCAAGAAACGCATCCACGCCTTCGGATTTCGACCTGGAGGCGAAGCCGGCAAAACCTGCCAGCGATAGCCCGTTCCCTCCAACATCCGCTTTTCCGCGGGACGACCGGTGCCATAGAATCGGATTCGGGCTCCGTACTGGTCGCTCAACTCTTCAGCCACCGCCATTCCCGGGGCGAGATGCCCTCCGGTTCCCCCGCCGGCAAAAGCTACCGTCACCGCGGCTCCATCGTTCTTGACGGAATGGGATTTGTGTTCAGAAGCGGTCATACCAACTCCGGTTGAGCAAAGGTTTCATCTCCAGGCCAGGGACGCACCTTCCCTCGCTCTCCCCCCACTCGCATCAGCAGTCCGACCAGTGCACCGCTGGTAACCAAACTCGATCCGCCATAGGAGATAAACGGCAAGGCGATACCCGTCGTCGGCAATATCGCGGTCGTAACAGCCATGTTGATCGCTGCCTGAAAGACCAGCGCGAAGGTCGCGCCCAGCGCGAGAGTCGCCGCAAATGGATCGATAGCCGAAAGAGCGATTCGAGCCCCGCAAGTGAGAAGGAGCGCAAAGAGAACCAAGGTCAAGGTACAGCCCAAAAAGCCGACCTCTTCACCCATCGAGCTGTAGATAAAATCGGTGGAAGCTTCCGGGAGGAACTGCCTCTTCTGATTGCCGAGTCCCACTCCCACGCCGGACGTATTTCCGGACCCCAGGCCGATCATGGATTGAAGGATCTGATGACCCTTTCCCTGGGGATCCCGCTCGGGATGCAAAAACACCTCGATCCTTCGAGCCACATGGCCAAACCGTTCGATGACAACCATTCCGGCAAGGGGGATCACGACACAGGCCGTCGGTATCACATGTTTCAGTGAAATTCCGGCCACAAATAACATCACCCAGGCCGTCGCGGTCAGGAAGATCGCTGTCCCAACATCCGGCTCTACTGCCACCAAGAAGATCGGCAAACCGGTCAAAACCACGGCCGGGAAAAAGCCCCGAAACCAGGTTCTTATTCGATCCGGCCCCCGACTGGCGCACCAGGCAGCGACCGCGATGACCATGGCAAATTTCATAAATTCGGACGGCTGGAAATTGACCGGACCCAGCCGAAACCAGCGTCGTGCCCCGCCGATCTTGGTTCCCAGACCCGGCACGAGAACAAGCATCAAAAGGATCACGGCTATACCGTAAAGAACCGGCGCCAGCTTGCGATACGAGTGCAACGGGATCGCCGCCGTGAACCCGATGGACGCGCACGCCAGACAGAGGAAAACCAGATGCTTTTTGAGCAACTCCATATCCCCTGAAGCGCTCGAATAGACCGACGCCACGCCCAATCCACACAGACTCAGAACAACCACCAGCAGCAATCGCCGTTGATCGTCTAGTCTACGAGGTTGTAACAGTATTGCGTTCATCGAACCTTCAGAGTCATCAAACTTGTAAGAGCGAGAAGAGATCCCACGATCCAGAACCGAGTCGTGACCTTCGTTTCAGCCCAGCCACCAAACTGAAAATGGTGATGCAAAGGCGCACACCGAAAAATCCGTTTTTTTAGGGTTTTATAGGAGGTCACCTGGGAAATCACACTGAGGGCTTCAGCCACGAAAACGCCTCCGGCCACGACCAGCAAAAACTCGTGTCTTACCGAGACCGCCATGAATCCCAATCCAGCGCCCAGAGAGAGGCTCCCGGTATCGCCCAGGAACACCTCGGCCGGATGACAGTTGAACCAGAGGAATCCCAATCCTCCGCCAAAAATTGCCGCTCCCAGAACGGCTCCTTCAGCGGCTTCCGGGATAAAGGGCACCCCCAGATAGCTCGTAAAATCGGTACGCCCGACGATGTAGGCCAACGCGGTGAATGCCAGCGCAACCATCACCGTACAACCCGTCGCCAAACCATCCAGCCCATCGGTAAGATTGACCGCATTCGCGCTCGAAATCAGGACCAGAACCATGAGGGGGATGAATGCCAGACCCATCTCGAATTCGAATCCCTTCATGAACGGCAGATAGAGCGTGGTGTACTCCGAACCCAACCGATTCACACCGAAATAGAGGAGCGTGGCTGCCAGCAAACTCACCCATCCGAGCAAAACCATTTTTGCTCGACCGCTCATCCCCTTTTCTCCGGGACGGCACAGCTTGATGGCATCATCCACAAAGCCGACCAGCCCGCATCCGACCAGGGTAAAGAGGCCAATCAAAATGTGAGAATTATCAAGTCGCGCCCACAGCACCACAGATGTCACGATGGACGCGAGAACCAGGAGTCCGCCCATGGTCGGCGTATCCTTCTTCTCACGATGCAATTCCGCCAACTTCCTCGACGCGGTCTTCTGCGTATCCTCGGTTACCCGCAGGTCCCGAAGCCAGTGGATGAAACCGTTACCAAAAACCACCATGATCCCGAACGCCGTGACCGCCGCGAGAGCGGTTCGAATCGTGAGATAGCACAGGACATTGGCCAGTGCACTCTCGGCGCGAAAAGGTTCGAGAAAATAGTAAATCATGATCAGCCAGCCACCTTCGTGCGACTCGGTTTACGCGCATTTTTTCGGGCTCCGAAACGCTCTCGAACCACGCCGACCAGTGTTTCCAGCCCCATTCTTCGAGAGGCCTTGAGAAGAATCCGATCCCCGGGTAGCAGCCATTCATCCAGGCAACGCCCCGCCACACCCGCGTCTTCACAGGTTCGGATCAAAATTTTCTTACCTCGCCTGCTCGCTTCCAGTTGAGCCGCTTCGCCCATTCCCGCCGCCGCGGCCCCTACAGTCACCAGCACCTCGATCCCTAGATCGACCACCTTTTTCCCAAGTTGACGGTGGTATCGGCAGGAGTCCTGTCCCAATTCGAGCATATCGCCAAAAACCAGTACCCGCCTCGATCCGGCAAAACGTCGAGCGAGGAAATGGACCGCCTCCTCGGCGGAATCCGGACACGCGTTGTAAGCATCGTTGATCAGGTAAACATTCTTGTAGCGATGCAACCGCATTCGCATCGGAGCGCCGCGAAACGTCAGTAAACGTTCGGCTATCTTCTGGGGCGACATCCCCAGACTCAAACAGTAGCTCACCACCGCACCCGCTGACTCCACATTCCAGCGTCCTAAAACAGGAATTCGATACCGGGTGCCTCCCATTCGGAAGCGAATCCCCGACATGCTCTCTTGAACGCAATCGATCCGGTGGCAGGCCCGAGAATTTTTCCCGTAGGTAACAGCCTTGCCGAAGAAACCCCAGGAAAGAGCGACCTGCCTCTTGTCGTCGGCGTTGAAAAACACGTCCCGGTCACCCAGATTTTCCAGCATCTCGGATTTGGCTTTCACCACACCGTCGATCGTTCCGAACCCCCCCAGGTGGGCACGACCGAGACGGGTCAAAATCCCCGCGTCCGGCGCGGCCAAACGGGTCAATTCCCGAATCTCACCGTGATGGTTCCCGCCAATTTCCACGACCGCATGCCGAGTCTCTTCATTGATGGAGAGGAGGGTCAAAGGAACCCCGATCTCGTTATTGAAACTTTTGGGACTTGCCACAGTCGGTCCATCCCCCGCGAGGACATGACCGAGCATCTCCTTGGTCGTCGTCTTTCCCACCGACCCGGTCACAGTCACCACTCGAGCCTGTGAGTGAGCGCGTACCCAGGAAGCGAGTTGAGCCAGAGCTTCCTGGACATCGTTAACCCGAATGCATGGAAGCTCTCCGGCAATCCCCTCCAGGTCGGCGTCATGCACGATGGCCGAAGCGCCCTTACTGACCGCTTCGCTGGCGAATTGATGACCGTCGAAACGCTCCCCCTTCAGGCAGAAATAGACATCACCATCCGAAAGGGTACGAGAATCGATACTCACCCCATCGAAAACCCGATCACCTCCGTCTCCTGTACGGAGCCCTCCGGTCACCAGAGCCAACTGTTCCAGGGTCATTGAAATCATGAATCAACTCCCAGTCGAAAAGCGGAAGAGGAAGGAATCCAGGAATGTTCTGAGAAACGAAGCCACCGATTCCCCGAGTCCCCATTGGCGGGACGCGTCGAACGGATCCCCTCCTTCTTCCAGTTCGTATCCTTGCAATGCGTCATCCGATTACTCCCCGGCGCAATCGCCGTTCGAGCGCCGCCCGAGCAACCTCTCGATCGTCGAACGGATGTCGGAATTTTCCGATCTCCTGATAAGCTTCGTGCCCTTTGCCGGCCACGAGGACCAGGTCTCCTGGTTGAGCTTCTTCGATGGCCAAGCCGATCGCTTCTTCCCGATCCAGCACCACCCGATAGGGAGCACGATCGCCAATCCCCTCTTCGATCGCGCGAGCGATGTCCTGAGGATCCTCACTCCGAGGATTATCGTTGGTTACCCAGATCTGATTCGCTCCGTCGGCGGCACGACTGCCCATCAGCGGACGTTTACCAGCATCCCGATCTCCACCGGCACCGAAAACGAGCAGGATTCGCCCCGAAACCATCGGACGTAGGGCGGTCAATACGTTGGCCAGCGCGTCGTCGGTATGCGCGTAATCGACCAGGACATGAATACCCTGCTCTCCGCGGCCTACCGCCTCCAGACGACCCGGAGCCCCTTGCGCACACTCCAAACCTCGAACGATATCGGCCGGAGAAATTCCCATTCCCCAGGCCGCGCCCGCTGCCGCCAGCGCGTTGCTTACATTGAAGCGCCCCACCATTCGTAACCCCACCGGATAGCGCCCCGAGGGCAAGGCAAGGGTGAATTTGGTTCCCGTCAGAGAAAGCTTCTCGATCCTCGCGCCGATCTGCGTCCCTTCGCCAAACCCGAAAAGCAGGGTCTCGCCGTGACGGGCGGCCGCGGCCATCGAGACTCCCCAGGGTGAATCCACCGGAATCACCGCCGCGGATTGCGGTCCCAGGTTTTCGAACAGACGTTTCTTGGCCTCCAGATAGGCCTCCATGGTTCCGTGATAATCCAGATGATCCCGAGTCAGATTGGTGAAAACACCCACCCGGAAAGGAACGCCATCTACCCGGCGCTGCGCCAGGGAGTGACTGGAGACTTCCATCACAAGAGAATCGCAACCCGCTTGCACCATACGCCGGGCATAACGGGCGAGTCGTATCGGTCCCGGAGTCGTTTCCGAGGCTTCGTGAATCTCATCTCCCAGGTCGTACATCACGGTTCCCAGAAGTCCCGGTTTGCGACCTGCCGCCTCCAGCAGAGAGCGCAGGATGAAAGTGGTTGTCGATTTGCCGTTTGTTCCGGTGATACCGACCACTTCCAGATCCTCGAACGGTTCTTCGTGGAAGGCAGCCGCCATATGAGCCGCGGCAAGACGACTGTCGGGCACCTGAATGCACGGTACCGGAGGCAGACTGGCCACCTTCCGATCGCACACCACCGCGGCCGCTCCCTCCCGGACCGCCTGACCGATGTAATCGTGCCCGTCCATCCCCTCCCCCTTCAAAGCGAAGAAGAGGTCACCAGGCAATACACGGCGTGAATCACGAGCCAGACCGGTCACCTTGATCTCAGGTCCCCCCACCAAGAATCGAGCTCCACGTACACGACTCAGAAGGGCAGACAATCCGACGGTCCCAGCGCCGCTCATGGCAACCTCCCGCTTGCAAAAATCCTATGAACGATCTGACGAAAAACCGGTGCGGCCACCTGCCCCCCACCGCCCACTTCCTTCGTGGGCTCATCTACCAGAACCATGACCGTAATTTTGGGCTCTCCGTGACGGCGATCAGCGGGTGCGTATCCAACAAACGAAACGACATGTTTGCTGTGTGAATAGGTCTGGGTTTCCGGATCGATTTTCTGGGCGGTACCGGTCTTCCCGGCCACGGCCAACCCTTCGATCTTGGCCCGCTTTCCCGTTCCCCTCTGAACCACCTGGCAAAGCATCGGATCCATGATCTTTTCCACCAACTCCCGCTTGAAAACTCGAGCCGTTTGCATCGGCGCGAATCGGTGACTGCTATCTCCGGCCGAACCGGTCATTCGCAGCAAGATCCTGGGCGCAACATGCACTCCGCCCGAAGCCAGACAGTTAAAGGCCGTGGCCAACTGCATCGGCGTCAAGGCGATCTCGTGGCCCATCGGGATGCTCACCATCGTCGAAGACGTCCAGCGACTCCACGGCTGCATGAGGCCCCGCTCCTCGCCCGACAGTCCGACATGCGTGGAACGTCCGATCCCGAATGCCGACAGGTAGCTGTACAGCACCTCGGGGCCCAGATGAGAGGCGACCTTGGCGATACCGATATTGGACGACTTCTCGATGATTCCCGATACCGTCAAATTCCCAAACGGCTTGTGGTCGTGCAACGTACGTCCACGAATTCTCCACGATCCATTCTCACAGAAGATCTCATCATCCGGTTGAGCGTGCCCCTCCGCGATCGCCGCCGCGGCGACAAGCGGTTTGATCGTCGACCCGACTTCATAGGTATCGGTGACCGCTCGGCAGCGATAGTTGGCGCGGGGGCTTTTGGAAAATTTATTGGGATCGAAGCCGGGACGACCCGCCAGCGCCAGGACCTCTCCGGTCGCGGAATCGAGGACGATAGCCGTCGCCGATCGAGGCGCGTGCTTGCGAACCAGTTCGTCCAGCGCTTGCTCCACCTCGTATTGCATCCAGAGGTCGAGAGTCAAGACCACGTCCGCGCCCGCCACGGAACGGCCTTCTTCCAGTTCGGGGTAACGCAAACGAGGCCCTCTGGGACGCCCATTCCGGTACACACGATAACGACCCGGCTTCCCGGTCAAAGCGACATCATAGCGCGCTTCGATCCCCTCGAGTCCGGTGTTGTCGGTCCCCGAAAAGCCCAGGACATGACAGGCCAGGCTTCCATTAGGGTAGATCCTCTTGATCTCTTCTCGAAACCCCAATCCCCGGACCTTGAGAGCGCGAATGGCCGCGACCTGGGTCGGCTCCAGCTTCCGTCCCAGCCAGACGAAATACCCCTTTCGACGCAATCGTTTTTCCAGTTCAGCCGCTGGACGCCCTAAAATATTCCCCAGAGCGCCTGCCGTGCCCACTGGATCCTTGATCCGGGAGGGATTCGCAAAGAGCGACAGACGAACGACCGAAAGCGCGAGCACGTGACCGTTTCGATCGTGAATAGTTCCGCGATGAGCCCGCGTGACCACGGCCCGTTGATGCTGACGAAGCGCCAGTTCTCCATACCACGGGCCCTTGACCACCTGCAAACCGTAGAGGCGAACCCCGATTCCACCCAGCGCGAGCAGGCCCAACACCAGCACCATCTGGATCCGGAACCTCATTGCGACGCCCCCCGATCCAACGGCCCGACACCCACCACCGAAGAAGGGGCCAGATTCAACCCCATCTCCTGGGCCCGCCGGAGAAGAACCGAAGGTGTCTGCGCCCGGGTTGAATCCTCGAGATAGAGACGACCCAACTCTTCCATCTCCAGAAGACGGTCTTCCATCTCCGCGAGATGTCGCGCTTTCTGAGCCACCCGACTGCGAAGAGTCACAATCCAGCAAGCCAGAAGAACGACCATCGCCACACCCAGCAGAAGATGAGCCTCTCTCATCGAGCCCCTCCCGCCGGATCGTTTTTCTCGATCCCTCTCAACTTGGCACTTCGGGAGCGACGATTGACCCGCACTTCGGACTCCTCAGCGGTCCGAGGCTTCTTGGTCAGTACCCGCCCCTGCCCCGAGCGCTGAAGATCCCGAAACGCGAACTTCACCCGACGATCCTCGAGCGAATGGAAAGAGATGATGACCATCCTTCCGCCCGGCGCCAGGAGATCCCAGAGAGATCGTAAACCGGATTCCAGAATTGCCAGCTCCTCATTGACGGCGATACGAAGCGCCTGAAAAACCCGAGTTGCCGGATGAATGCGACGACGCGGCCCGGGCAACGCCCGGCGTACGATTTCGGCCAGTTCGGCGGTAGTCTCGATCCGCGCCTCTTCCCGGGCGCGAACGATACGGGCCGCCACCCGCCGGGAACGTCGCTCCTCACCCAGCTGAAAAAAGAGGTCCGCGAGTTCCTTCTCCGGAAGATCCGCGACCAGATCGGCGGCGGTGACTCCCCTCGAGGCATCCATTCTCATATCCAGCGGTCCATCGTGCTGGATCGAAAATCCTCGGCTCGCGTCATCGAGTTGCATACTGGAAACACCCAGATCCAACAAGATCCCATCGACCGAACCGATTCCCATCTTCTCGAGATGAGATGTCGCCTCGTGATAGGAACCGTGCACGAGACGAAGACGGTCGTCCGCGACCAATTCTTCGGGAGCTTCCTGGAGATTGTGAGCATCGCGATCCATGCCGACAAGCGTTGCATCCGGCGCCATCCGTTCGAGCAGACGGGTCGTGTGTCCTCCGGCCCCGAAGGTGCCATCGAGAACGATTCGAGCCTCGCTCGGGCGCAAGAGATCGAGAACCTCTCCAACCAGAACGGGTACATGCCGCGCGTCTGTCATCGGCTTATCCGGTGCGATCATCAAACTCGACATACCGCCCTCCGAAAGGACCGTCGAACCGACCGCGTTTGCTCCCTATCAACCCTCATGATGTTTTTTCGTACCGGGCCCCACCCGGAACCGATCCCCTTTCCTTATGCCCCCGTGTCGAACGTCAAGCGCCTGGCGCCAACTCGTGCTTCAACCGCAACATGTGCGGACTGAGCGCCACACGCACTCCCATCTGCTCTCGGATCTCCTCGATCCGGGATTCCATCTCGCCGATCTCCCGGCGCACCGCACTTCGATCCCCGTTCAGCGGGCTCTCCCCCCGCTGAAAACGGTCGAGCGTGGCCTTGATGGCCCGGTAGCCGCCTGCATCCAGTGAACGAGAGAGCCTTGCGCTGAGATCATGTCCATCACGTTTCATTCAGAACCCCTTTTTGTCCGCCTGGTGTAGATTTTTCGGAACTGCTGCCTGTACTGATCGTCGGCCTCGAAGCTCTTGCTGTGATCCCCATGACGACCGAGATCCCAGATCTCGATCCGACTGCGAACCCCCAAGACGACCACGCTCTTGGAAACCCCGGCCAGTTCCAGCAGGTGATCGGGCAGAAGAACCCGGCCTTGAGAATCGGTCGTGACCTCGGAAGTCGAACCGAAGAACTCGCGATGAAAATCCATCGATTCCATCGAGATCTCGTCCTCCTCCATCCGGTCGACGAACTCCTCGTACTGAGGAGGAGTGAACATGAAGATACAGTCGTCGTATCCACGAGTGAGAAACCAGACCTGCCCCCCTTGACTGCCGGGATGTTTTTCCCGGAATCGAGCCGGAAGCGTGAGTCGCTTCTTGCTGTCGAGGGTATGATCGTAACGGCCGTAAAACATCGATCGAGGTTCTCACTTTAATTGACACAATTTCCCACTTCTCCCCACCGAGGTGCACAAAGAATATCTTCTGCCCCACATCAGTCAAGATCGATTTTTTATCACAGGGTGAGAATTGCATCGGCCCTAAAAGCCGACTACTACACATCTTGTGCCTCAGCCAGGCCGCCCTACGATATATAGTGGTTCAGGGGCCCTGTTTTTTTTTGGCCCACAAGGGCAACTTTTTTTGTCTCTCCCCCCACCCCGGACACCACGCTCGACACCAACCCAAAAACAGTAGACCCAAACAAATACCTTAGAAGGACTTAAGAAGTTCTTCATACTGAACATCGCCGGTGGTGGAGCGTCCCATCCACCCAAAAAGTGGGGCCGAGAGCCCCCCCGAAACCCCAGCCCCACCCGCGTCCCACATCAACCCCTGGCCCCACACGGCCAGCAAGGTACAATCGGTCGTCGTGATCGATTTCCGCTCCCTTCCCGAAGACTGGCTGATCGAGCAGCTGCTCGAAGACCCCCACATCAAAGAATCCGTGCTCGTGGTCGCTCTCCAGACCCAGCGCCAGCTCATCGAACAGGGATTCGATGTCCATCTCGGCGAAGTGCTGCTGCGGGAGAAAAGGATCTCCGAGGACCGACTGCTGGCTCTCCAGGAGCGTCGACAGACCGAAGCGCCCGAACCGGGATCCGTGCCCCCACCTTCCTGAGAACTCGGCTAACCGGAAACAAACCGCTCCAAAAAGATTCCGACCGGCCGTTCTCCTCCCTCACCACTTTCTCGCGATCTCCTGACCGAAATCAGGAAGTTCTCGACATTTTTCCCTAGTCGACCAAACCGGTATAATCTCCGGACCTTTCACCTCGCCCCTCTCGGGCGATTCCTCTTCCTCCTCTTCCCCATGAACCCCAAACCCCATCTAATCATTCTCCTATTCCTTACTCTTCAGCCGCTTGCGCAATCCCAAAAAGCCCGAATCGAGCGGATCGGGACCGTCAAACACGGCCCCTTAAGCGAAATGAGCGGGATCGTCCGCAGCGAGCGATATCCGGATGTCTGGTGGGTTCACAACGACAGCGGAGCCGGCCCGCAGCTCTTCGCCCTCGATATCGTGGGCAAGGTGATCGTTCCCACCCACTCTCGCAAACGCTTTCACGGAGAAAAAGCGATCACCGGTTCCAGGCCGTGGCCCGGAGTGGAAATCGCGGGTGCGCGTAATGTCGACTGGGAAGACCTTGCCCTGGACAAAGGGACAATCTATCTGGCCGACCTGGGCAACAACAACAACGCGCGCCGCAACCTGGGGATCTACGTTTTCAAAGAGCCGGATCCGCACCGGGCCGACCGGACCCGCAACCTCAGCTTCCTGCCCGTTCACTTTCCCGAACAGAAAGCGTTTCCCGCCAAAAAGTGGCACTTCGACTGCGAATCGATCTTCATCGACCGGGGCCGGATCTATCTTCTCACCAAACATCGAAACACGAACGCCGATCACTCCCTGGTAACCGGAACCAACCTCTACCGTCTCGACACCCGTCACACCGACCGCCCCAATCCCCTCAAGCTCATCGACAGCCACGCGGACCTGCTTCCCACCGCGGCGGATCTCTCGCCGGACGGACGTCGCCTCGCGGTTCTCAGTCTCATGGCGGTCCACATCTTCGAACGCCCCGAAAAAGGCGACCGATGGCTGACCGGTCGGGTAAGCCGACACCCGCTTCCCGTCTTCTTGACCCAGCAGGCCGAAGGCCTCTGCTGGGACGACTCTCAGACGCTACGCATCACCAACGAGCAGCGAGGAATCTTTCTCCTGCACCTTCCCTCTCAGAGCCGCTGAAGACCCCATCTCTCCAGGCCTGACAAAGAAAGCTTCAACGGAGAGAAAATCCGAACAGGATTCGCATCTCGTCCTCCAGATCATCCACTGAACCGACCTGATCGGTGACCTCGGCAACGAAACAGTCCCGGAACGCCTGTCGCGCCCAGTGAAGCCCCACGGTCACCTGATGAACCGTGAGTCCGGATTCGTCGGCTAGATCCTGGTAGGTCCGTTTCTCGACTGGATCCCGATCGACGTCGTAGCGCAGAAAGAGATCGATCAGATGCCCCTTGCCTTTCTCTTCG
>JASMLP010000151.1 GCA_030748635.1 Planctomycetota bacterium | reverse complement strand
CTCCAGCCTTCCGGTCCGGGTTGACGATCACAGGAACTCCGGAAGTTCCCACTCCCCCCCGTGTCAAGAGAGCCGCTTCATCTCCCCCCCGATAACCTCGAGTAAGGACTGTCGGTCGAGCGCCCGCCTCCTGCAACAAAGCGGTCACCCAGGCTACGCATGGCGTTTTTCCGGTCCCCCCCGCGGTGAGATTGCCTACCGAAATGACCGGACAATCCAGGCGAACCGATCTCTTGAGTCCGGCCCGATAAGCCAATCGGCGGACGAAGAGTCCAAGCCCAAATAGGCCCGAAGCGATCCGCGCCAAAAATCCCAATCCAACCGGAATCGCTGGAGTCTCCCCTCTTGCCCAAAACGTCTCTTCAACCCTACGCGAGCCGAGCGGGTCCCGATACCCCGCCGGCACACTCATCCGAGAGTCTCCAGGAAGCGCTCGACCATTGGGCCGGGACGATTGTCGCCGGGATTCTTCGCACCCGGAAAAAGCCACTTGGGATTCGAATAGATGTCCGCCCAAGAAAGATCGCTCACTGAGTTCCACCACCCATGAGAAGATGGACGATGACCACCGCAGCAAGAATCAACATGGTGAAAACCAGAGAAATCATGAGCCAACGCACCTGAGTCTGAAGTCGGTCGATCTCTTGCCGGAGGCCGGCAGCAATACGACGCTGCTTTTCGGTTCTGACATGCCCCAGATTCACCGCTTCGATCAATGTGCTCCTTCCCGCGTCAACCTTCTTTCCACCAAACTTTTTCTGCATCTTGACCATCCGAAGATCCTGTATGAGATCTCCGGCATCCGGATACCGATCTTCAGGATGCTTGGACATCATCCGCTCGATGACCCGAGAAAGTCCGTTGGGCAGACTCGGAGCAACTTCGCGGATAGAAGGAGGCTCTACCCGGACATGCTGACGCAAGATCGTCGACTCGGAACCATCAAACGGAGGACACCCACTGACCATATGATAAAACGTAGCCCCGAGGGAGTAGATATCGCTGCGGGAATCGATGGTCTCATTTCCCATCGCCTGCTCCGGACTGATGTAGTCTGGTGTACCAAGAATATAGTCCTGTTTCATCAACATGTGATCGATATTGCTCTTCACAAAACCGAAATCGCCCAACTTGGCCACACCGCGACGCGTCAAAAGGATATTCGACGGCTTGATGTCTCGGTGCACGAGTCCCTGAACATCGATATAGCGCACCGCATCGGCGATCTGAATAACGATATCGATGGCCGCGACCGGATCCAAAGGCCCTTGGGAAATCAATTCCTGAACCGTGGTCCCATCAATCCGTTCCATGGAAAAGTAATAGCGCCCATCCTCTTGACCGACATCGAAAACCTGAATCAGATTTCGGTGGGATAGCTTTCCAACGATACGCGCTTCGAGGAGAAAACGTTTCCTGAATTCATAGTCACTCGTCCACTTATCAGCCAAGACCTTGAGTGCGACATCTCGTTTCATGGATGTCTGAAAAGCTCGATAAACCGTTCCCAATCCACCTTTCCCGAGAATCGAACGGATCTCATATCCGGCGATACGTTCAGGAACGGTGCTCTTGCGCTTTCCTTTCGATAGTTCCTCGATCTCCTTTTCCGAAAGGACCTCGTGCTCCAGAGCAATGGTTTCCAGGTACTTGGATCGACGGCCTACGGTACGACTTTGGATCTGCTTGCAACGCTGCATATCCTCATGGGTCACGTATCCGAGATCGATCGCCAAACGACTGAATTCATCGTCTTCGAATCTCGGTTCTGCATGTTCACCACTCATCAATGAATATGCCCCGCATTCCCAACCCGTACTGAAAACACCCAAAGAATCAGCACTTTTTCAAAAACTTTCATTTCGTAGAATACTCCAGAATGGCGCCCGGGAGATGAGCCACCAGATCGCTGGCAATCATTCCCCACTCTCCGTACATGTTTGCGGCCCGGTCACCCGCTCTACCATGAAGATACACCCCGATAGCCGCCGCGTCGAACGCCTCCATCCCTCGAGCCAGAAAAGACCCGATCATTCCGGTGAGAACATCCCCGGACCCTGCGGTCGCCATGCCCGCATTCCCACTCCGATTCCTGTAGTCGGAGTGCCCATCGGTCACCATAGAATGATGTCCTTTGAGAACGACTATTACCTGATGTGCATCGGCCCACTCCTGAACGACCTCTTCCACCGGCTCCTTCCCTTCAAGCAAGGCACGCATCTCCCCCAGATGCGGGGTGAGTATCGTAGCTCCCTTGCGACCTAAAAGAAGCTCGCCACGACCCGCAACGGCCCGTAAACCGTCAGCGTCCAGGACCAGAGGACCCTCCCACTTCGCAATCAATTCACGAACCACCTGCTGTGTCTCGGGGTGGAGAGAAAGTCCCGGCCCGACCGCCAAAGTGTCCCAACGATCTTGAAGATCGAGTATCCGTGAGTATCCAGAGAGAGCCACACTTCCCGCTTCGGTCTCTGCCAGTCCCCCCGTCATGATTTCTAACACAGCCGTGGAAAGGACTCCTTGAATCGATTCAGGAACCATCGCTTGAATCAATCCGACCCCGGACCGAAGCGCCCCCATGGCCGCGAGACAGGCCGCGCCGGACATACCGCGACTGCCGGCCACCAGAACGAGACGCCCGTGATCCCCTTTATGAGAAAAAGGGTCCCGCTTGGGCAGGCGAGGAAGTGATCGTGAACCAGGAGTTCGATTCATCGGTTCAACTGTAGAGAAAAAGAGGTCTTCAACAGGCAGGCTATTATGGGAGATAGAGTTTCGGATTGACAGTCAGGAGCCCTCCTGGCTACCATCCCACCCCACACGATCTATCAGATTGTACCGACGATAAAAGGAGAGGTGGCTGAGTGGTCGAAAGCGGTAGATTGCTAATCTATTGAAGGGGTATTACCCCTTCCGCGGGTTCGAATCCCGCCCTCTCCGCCACTCGGATAGTAATTACCAAGTATACACCTCCCTATTGCGCCGATTCTTGCCCTTCATTTCATGGATTTCACGAAGATGCGACTACCGCTTTTGATTCTGCTCACGCTACTTTCCTGCGTCGGATGCGTGGAACGTCAAATCCGGGTCAAGAGCGAACCGTCCAACGCAGAGGTTCTGATCAACGATCAGTGGGTCGGTCGAACCCCAGTTCAGGTTCCATTCCACTACTACGGGGTCCGTGAAATCTTAGTTCGCTCACCCGGCTACCAGTCCCAGGTCAAGGAACTCTCGATCACGCCCCCCTGGTGGCAAATCTTTCCGATCGATTTCTTCACGGATGTTCTACTCCCACTACGCTTTACAGATGTGCACGAGATCACCATCAAGCTACGTCCCGCTCCCAGCCTCGACCCAGGAGGCCTGGAGGAATTACGCGATCGTGCAGAATCACTCCGGGAACAGCCCGCTTCTCCCGAAATCCCCGGTTCCTGACAAACCTCCATCGCTGGAAACCTCAGCGCCCCGGAGAGTCGTCGTGTCCTAATATTGATCCCCTCCCCGCATAGATGCTATAATCATACTGGGTATAGGTTTACAATCAAAAGAGAGCCCCCATTGAACTGTCAAAACTGCCAAGAAGAAGCAACGGTACACCTGACCGAGATCGTCGATGCCGAAAAGCACGAACGACATCTCTGTGAAAATTGCGCCAAAGAGCAGGGGATCTCGATCAAACACAGCTTCCACATCACGCACCCCAATTTTAGCGCCGCAGTCCCTGGGACCGGTTTGGACCTGATGACCGAAGCGATCTCAGGAAGTTCTGGACCTCAATGCCCTCGTTGTTCCATCACTTTTCACGAATTTCGGACCCAGGGCCGCCTGGGCTGCCCACACGATTACGAGGTATTTGAAAGACTGCTGGAACCTCTTCTCGAAAAGATTCACGGTGCTACAACTCACCTCGGCAAGGTTCCGGCCCGAAAAAGAGCCAAGATGGACCAGGCCCATCGAATTCAAGGACTCCGGAACCGTCTCAAGGAACTTGTCGAACGTGAACGTTACGAAGAGGCCGCTCACATTCGTGACGAGATCAAATCCCTTCAGGTGCCCAATTAGCCATGGACCTCGAACCACTAGTCTTTCAGCCCAGCGATTGGCTACGCGGAGGCGGGCCCGATTCGGATGTTGTCCTGAGTTCCCGAGTCCGCATCGCGCGAAATCTGACGGACCTACCCTTCATGACTCGTGCCAGTTCATCGGCAAGAACTCATATCGAAGGAAAGATACACGAAGCGATCGGACAGGCTGCTATCGCCCCAGCGACTCACTACATGGATCTTGAAGAAACATCGGAACTTGATCGCACCTTCCTCGTCGAACGTCGCCTGATTTCCCGCGAACTCGCGAACTCGGAGGGACAACGATCGGTCGTCTTTGAACCGGATGAATCCACCAGCATCATGATCAATGAAGAGGACCATCTGCGCCTGCAGGTCTTTTGTCCCGGATTCGACATTCGTCAAACCTGGCAAACCGCATCCGAAATCGACAATCGCCTCGAGCAACACCTCGATTATTCCTTCCACCCGAAATACGGATACCTGACAGCTTGCCCAACCAATGTGGGCACGGGGATGCGTCTCTCGATCATGCTCCACCTCCCCGGCCTGGTCCTTTCCGAGGAGATTGGAAAGGTATTTTCAGCAGTCACGAAGGTCAACCTTGCGGTTCGCGGACTCCATGGAGAAGGGACTCAGGCAAGCGGTCACTTCTATCAAGTATCCAATCAGTTCACTCTCGGAAAAAGCGAAGAGGAAGTCCTCGATATCATTCTGAAATTCGTACCTCAAATTCTGGAATATGAGCGGCGAATGCGCCGAACACTTCTCGATCAGCAAAAGCGCCGGATTGAAAATCATATATGGAGAGCTTTTGGCCTCCTCGCGAATGCCCGCTTGATCGGCTCGATAGAAGCCTACGACCTGCTATCCTCGATCCGACTCGGCCGTCACATGGGCATTCTTCCCGAACTCGACATTTCAGTCATTAACGGACTTTTCACTCTGATCCAACCGGCCCACATACAGAAAATGGTTGGCTGCCCCCTAGACGCCAAGGAGCGGGACGCCTCCCGAGCTACATTCTTGCGCAAACAAATCAAAACACTGACTTGCTGAATAGCCTTCGGATCGCTTGCAACCTAGCACCGAGGAGAATAGAATCACCTCCCCTTTCATGCATTCGGCACCACTTCCATCTGCGTGAAACAGGCTTGAATCCTTAATTTCCGGAGTTTTCCCGATGTTCGACCGATTCACTGACCGCGCCCGCAAAGTCATGACCCTGGCTCGCCAAGAAGCTCAACGCTTCAACCACGAGTACATTGGGACCGAACATATCCTGCTAGGTCTCGTGCAAGAGGGCAGCGGTGTCGCGGCAAATGTTCTCAAAAACATGGGAGTCGAATTACGAAAAATCCGTCTCGAAGTCGAAAAGATGGTTCAAAGTGGATCGAACATGGTTCAGATGGGACAACTTCCCTTTACCCCCCGAGCCAAGAAGGTCCTCGAATTCGCGCTCGAGGAAGCGACCAATCTCGGCCACAATTACATCGGTACCGAACACCTTTTGCTCGGTCTTCTCCGTGAAAACGAGAGTGTAGCCGCGCAGGTTCTTATCAACCTCGACCTTAAACTCGAAGAGGTGCGGGAAGAGGTCCTCGAGTTCCTCGGAGCCGAACTCTCGTCGGGCGGCGCGGAAAAGGCCTCCTCATCCGGCAAATCCAAAACACCCGCCCTCGACGCATTCGGCCGCGATCTTACCCAGTTGGCTCTGGAAGAAAAACTGGACCCCGTAATCGGTCGACGCAATGAAATTGAACGCGTGATTCAGATCCTGTCTCGCCGCACCAAAAACAACCCGGTGCTCCTCGGCGAAGCCGGAGTCGGGAAAACAGCCATCGTCGAAGGCTTGGCCCAGGATGTCGTCGCTGGAAACGTACCGGAACTTTTACGGGAACGACGCATTGTCGTTCTCGACCTGGCCATGATGGTCGCGGGCACCAAGTATCGCGGCCAGTTCGAAGAACGGATCAAGGCTGTCATGACCGAGGTTCGGCGCGCCAACAAAACAGTCATTCTTTTTGTTGACGAACTCCATACCCTCGTGGGTGCCGGCGGCGCGGAAGGTGCCATCGACGCGTCCAATGTTCTCAAGCCGGCCCTGAGTCGGGGCGAAGTGCAGTGCATCGGAGCTACGACCCTCGATGAATATCGTAAATACATTGAGAAGGATGGAGCTCTCGAGCGTCGATTCCAAACCATCATGGTGGACCCTCCGACCAAACCCCAGGCTCTCGAAATTCTCAAAGGACTGCGCGACAAGTACGAAGCCCACCATCGGGTTCGGATCACCGACGAAGCGCTTGCCAGCGCTGTAGAGCTTTCTGACCGATACATTACTGGCCGCTTTCTGCCTGACAAGGCGATCGATGTCATGGATGAAGCGGGCGCCCGGGTACGCCTCAAAGCGCTGACACGTCCCCCCGACATCGCCGATCTGGAACGGGAGATCAAGAATCTCGATAAAGAGAAAGCGGAGTGTGTTGCCAACCAAGATTTTGAACGAGCCGCCAATCTTCGCGACAGTTCGTCCAAACTCCGCAAGAAGAAAGACAGTGTGACACGTCGGTGGAAAGAAGGCTCCAAGGACATTGATGGTACCGTCGATGACAATGTGATCGCTGAAACGGTTTCCAATATGACTGGCATTCCTCTCACCCGACTCGAGAAAGGCGAGAAGGAACGACTTCTGGCCATGGAAGATCGCCTGAAAGAACGAGTCATCAATCAGGACGAAGCCATTACCACGATTGCGCGCGCGGTACGCAATGCTCGAGCGGGGCTACGAGATCCCCGTCGTCCCACCGGGAGCTTTGTTTTCCTCGGCCCTACCGGAGTAGGCAAAACGCTTCTCGCTCGTGCGCTCGCTGAATTTATGTTCGGAGATGAAGACGCTCTGATTCAGGTCGACATGTCTGAATACATGGAGAAGCACAATGTGAGTCGTCTCGTTGGAGCGCCTCCAGGATATGTCGGCTTCGAAGAAGGAGGACAGCTTACGGAAAAGATTCGCCGTCGTCCTTACTCCGTCGTACTGCTGGATGAAATCGAAAAATCTCACCCCGAAGTCTTCAACATGCTTCTCCAAATCATGGAAGAAGGTCGCTTGACCGATAGCTTCGGCCGTCACATCAACTTCAAGAATGTCGTCTTGATCATGACCAGCAATATTGGAGCCAGCGTCATCAAAAACCAGGCCTCCCTGGGGTTTCAGGTCCGTGACGCCAAGACCAGTCATGCCAACATGAAGAAGCAGTTGATGGATGAGGTCAACAAGCACTTTCGTCCCGAGTTCCTCAACCGACTCGACGAAATCATCGTTTTCAAGAATCTCGAACGAGAAAACATGCTCCATATCATCGATATCGAGATCAAAGACGTTGTCGAACGCCTTCTGGCGCAGGGCATCCATTTTCGTCTGACCGATGAAGCCAAAGCTTTTATTGTAGACCACGACTACAATCCCGATTTTGGTGCTCGCCCTCTTCGCCGATCGATCGAACGTCTGTTAGAGAATCCTCTTTCCGACTCGATCCTGCGCGGGGAGTTCGACGAAAAGGACCATGTTTCGGTTCGCGTCCAAGATGGTCGCCTGGTCTTCGATGCCGGCAATGGGTCTTTCCCCGATTATCCCGGAGCCGAAGAGGAGCCAGCCGGCGTAGGAGCTAACGGCAGCCTGGACACCGAATCCTGACCTCAACGCTTCTGTTTTGGTTCCTGGCCCCGACCGGGTTTACCGGATAGCCCCGGTAATGTCCGTTATTTCGCGTTATGCTGAATACGGGAAGATCGTCTTTCCTCGAAACGTCTACGCTTCTCGCCTTATCGACCCATCGTGATGCAATCCATAAATCGCTTTCTACGAACTGGTATTCTGCTCTGCCTGGGGCTGACATGCACCTCGACATCCCCCACGATCGGTCAAACCCCGAAAGATTTGCGAATCCGCTATCCGGGTATAGAGATCGACCCACAAAAACGTGAGATCGTAGCGACCGGGACCTTCCTCCTCGATCGCGGCTTGATCGAATTGCTTCTGACATCCCGAGGTGGCAAGGAACACGAATCGATCCTGGTCATGGATGGAGCGCCCCACCTCCTGCAAGCCGGATTGATCCTCATCGGTTTGAAACCCGGAGAAGGGGTTCGCTACCTAGGAGATCAACGCATTCCTCGCGGTTCCCGCGTCCTCATCCTCGTTCGCTGGAAAGAGAATAATCGGACTCAGACCGTCCGAGCTGAAGATCTCATCTGGAATCAGCTTCACAAAAAGCCCATGCCCAGAAAGGGCTGGATCTTTACCGGCAGTCAATTCGCCCGAACACACAATTCAGGCAAAGAGGTGTTTCTGGCCAGCCAAAGCGGCGCGATCGCGGTTACCTACCACGACCCAACCGCCATTCTCGACACCCCATTATTAGGTGGTAGCGACGACACCTTGTACCATGCCAACCCCGATCGGTGCCCCGCTCCCGGCACCCGGGTCGAAATCCTTTTTCGCCCCTTCCCAGAAGAATCGAAAAAAGAATCCTCGGACCGATGAATACCCGTTTTGAAGACTTGGCTCCATTCACTCGCAGTGTCCAGCGAATCTATCGTTGGCGCGAGTTTCTCCGGGTGTTGCCGTGGGTGGGCTTCTTCTCCATTCTCCTGACCCTCTGCTCCTGGCCCATTCTCCCCCAATATTCCAGGATGATTGGTCTATGCAGCTTCATTTTCGGCATCTCGGGAGCACTGTGGAACCGGAGAAGCCACGGACTCTCCTTTCTTGAAATCATGGCTCTTACCGACAGGAAACTTGAACTCGATGCCCGTCTTCTCTCGATCCTCCAAATAGTCGATTCTCCCGTGTCCACCACATCGTCGCGACCCCCGATCCGAGAACTTCTCGCTGAAATCAGCCTTCCTCAATCCCGCACGGTTCTTCCTCCCTCCTCCCCGGCCACGGTAGCACTTTCTTGGCTCTCTCTTTCCGGATTGGGTCTCTGCGCACTTCTCAGCACCCCTCCCGAACTTTCCGACGGGAAAGACCATTTCTTAGCCTTACAGGCTCGCCACCAGAGCTCGATTCAAATCCAGAGGAGCCTTGAGGAACTCCCTTCTTCACCGATCCGTGCCCAAACAGAATCGCTCATCCGGCAATTACGAAACCCTGATGTCCCAATCCAATCCATTCTGAAGCAATCCGCACTTCTGGCCACTCGCGTCCGGAAGGATCTTTCTTCTCCACCTCAATCTCCAAACAGACCTCTCCATTCCCCATCTGTTCCGAAGAGTTCACCCCCTCAACCTCATTCGAATGCGAGCACAAAGTCCAGTGGTGGCTCCTCCCATTCGATTCCCAAGCCTTCCGGATCGTCATCGTCCACCCAGAGTGTCGCCCCTCCTCAAACAAACTCATCTCCACCATCCAAGGCCCAGCTTACACTTGCGCTTCAAAAGCTCGAAGCTCGGCTTCTCGCCGCGGATTCACGACTTCGCGAGAGACCTCGTGCCCCCGCGTTGAACAAACCTCAACCCCGTGCCCCTATTCATCGCGGCGACCAGACCGCTCGCAAGGATCCCTTCTCTTCCGATCCGGGCTCCGGCTCCACCGGAGGTAGTTCGGACCCTACGATTTCCAAAATCCCGACATCTTCGCGCCAGGTCCAATTTCGAATACACTCCACTGGACGGGATACGCATAACGGATTTCTTACTCATGAAGAATCCCGAATTGCGCGACAATATCTTACGCTTCATCGACGGCGAGGGTCGAACCACCGATGACTACTTCTTCCAAGCGGACTGGCGTCTGGATTCTTGGCGCCTGCGGCAGTGTTTCCACCACCACAATCGTGGGAACTCACGCACTCTGCGCCGGTCTCACCGACACAACCGGCTTGGTTACAGCGAGCCCTCCCTTTGACAAGTTAGACCTACTTCCGCTGGAATCCATCGTTTTTGGTGGGTATGACCTCTCTCCTCGTGATCTCCATGAGCGTGCCACCGAACTCGCGAACGCAGGAATTTTTCCGTCGGCTCTTTGCCCTTCACTCCGCGATTCATTGCAGGAAGTTTCTTCGAATCTTCTCCCCGCTCCGATGTCCCCAAATAACCGGAGCCAAAGCGCCGCAGAAGCGGCCGCCCAAGTCACTACCGATCTCGAGCAATTCCAAAATCGCCACGATCTGGATCTGGTAATCGTGATCAATCTGAGCAGCACCGAGCCTTCTCTGGATCCTCACCCTGCACTGTCCGCCATGAAAGATCTCCGCCCATGGCTCGAACAATTACCCGTTGAAAATGCCAGCCCCGGCATCGTCTACACACTGGGAGCATTTGACGCCGGTTGCCCTTTTATCAACTTTACTCCGAGTCCTGGACCCGAAATCCCTTCCCTTTCCGAGTTGGCCATCCAAAACCGATTACCTCACGCCGGCAAAGACGGCAAAACCGGAGAGACCTTGGTCAAAACGTGTCTGGCACCGTTGTTCCTGGCTCGTAATCTCAAAGTGCTCTCCTGGGAAGGTACCAACCTACTCGGCGGAGGCGATGGACACACTCTGAAAGATCCCGATTCGTGTCGGACCAAAACGCGCAGCAAGGACCGGGCTCTACGAACATTATTACAGGACCCTTCGGTCCATAGCGGTGTCCACATCCACTATGTCCCTTCTCTCTCGGACTGGAAAACAGCGTGGGACTTCATCCATTTTGAAGGATTCATGGGCACCAGAATGACCCTGCAGTTTACCTGGCAAGGCTGTGATTCGGCTCTTGCCGCTCCCTTGGTGATCGATCTGATCCGCCTCGTTCACCGAGCCTACCAGGAGAATCTGTCAGGACCACTTGGACATCTCGCCCCTTTCTTCAAGGATCCGATCGGCTTCTCTGGTCACGACTTTGCGCGCCAGATGGACGCCTTGTACCGGAGTTTACTCCCCCCCGAACCCAGCCCAAAGAGGGTTCCTTAACCCGACCATTCACTCTTTATTCGTGTAGCGCAGTTCCTGATCCTTGATCAGTTCCAGGATGTCAGTATCGAGTAATTGATGGCGCCGAATCGCCCGCAAAGTGACCCGCCGCTGCTCTTCGGTCAAAAATCCGCGTTCGACCAGAATATGCCCGATATCGCTTCCCTGCCCCATCAAACTCCGGTTGTTTTGGATCAACCGGGCCTGGTCAGATTGACGCCTTTTCAAAAAACGAGCCGCAATCGCAGTATCCAGAAAAAGGTCGTCTTCAGCAGAACGACGGGCGAGTCGTTGCTGATCTCTAGCTCGACGTCCTCGATCGATATCCAACCACCCGGACTCCACCAAAATACGAGAGGGATGGCGACCTGAAGAGGCGGCCCTCGCGCGACAAAACTCGACACCTTCCGCGCTACAAAGTCCCTGCTCAACCACCGCTTGAAAGAACAGATCCATCTCATTGTTCATTTCAAGTTCGATCCGAGCACGATCCAATTCGAATCGTTTCGCCCCCGAACAGAGGCCGAGGTAACAGATGGAGTCCGCCAAATCGATCCGCACTCCCGTTCGTGCCAACGTTTCCTGCTCTTCCAGCGCCTGTTGTAACTGCGATGGACTCAACAGACCGAGTTTGAGTACCAGGTGTCCCGTGTACATATCTCGATCGGTCGGAATCAATCCAAAGGAAAATCGTCTTTGACGAGCCATACGACTCGAGCGAGTACTCGACTTACGTTCCCGGGTAGCCAACGTCGGTTCTCCCCAACGCAACCGGTGTAAATCGGCCAGAAGCTGAGCAAAGGATTCATAACGTTCATCCCGATATCGATGCATCATCATTTCGACACAGGAATGATAGGCCTCTGAAAGTCCAGGCATCATATCTCGAATCGATTCGATATCAGAGCGAGACGCCTTTTCCAACATTTCGTTCAACTGTTTGCCTGAAATCGGCGGGCTTCCGGAAAGCAAGTGATAAAAGGTCGCTCCAAGCCCATAGATATCAGTTCGGCAATCGAGGTCGCTGTCTCCTCGTGCTTGTTCGGGACTCATATATTGCGGCGTGCCCAGTACGGTCCCCGGAGCGGAAATATGATTCTGGCTGGTCCGGGTTTTTGCCAACCCCATGTCCGTCAGTTTGGCCACGCCTTCGCGCGTCAGAAGGATATTTTCAGGCTTGATATCTCGATGAATCAGATCGAACTGACCGACATAATCCATCGCGCTTGCCACCTGGATCACAATCATCAAGGCCTCTTCTGGGGTAAAACTTCTCCGACGAAGTTGTCGCTTTATGGAGTCCCCATCCAGAAGTTCCATCACAAGAAACGGTCGTTCCATCCATTCCCCGGCATCGACCGCATGCACCAGATGCGGGTGTTCCATCTGGATCAGAAATTGGATCTCACGCCGAAATCGCCTACGCGAGTCTGTGCAGGACTGGAGTTCTTCCAGAAGAATCTTCAGGGCCAGATGTTCCCCACTATCGGGATCCAATACTCGGTACAACCGCCCGGTAGAGCCCGTGCCCAAGACCTCCTCGATCTCGTACTTTCCGATATTTCCAAGCCGTTCCATCCGACTCCGAATCAATCCAGATCGAAAACCTGGCAAAGCACAGTAGTGATATTATCTTTTCCACCGCGAGCATTTGCCAGATCGATCAAGGTGTTGGTGGCATGTTCCAGATCTTCCACGTTATTGAGAATGATCTCCTCGATCTCGTCGTTGTCGACCAGATCGGTGAGACCATCCGAGCAGAGGAGGAAAATATCTCCTTCCCGCACCTGAATCACCTGGACATCCGTCTCCACAGTATCTCGAGTGCCCAAAGCCCGAGTCACAATATTTTTCTGCGTACTACGGCGAGCTTCCTCCGGGGTCATCAGATTCCTTCGGAGTTGCCGATTGATGAAAGAGTGATCCTCCGTGACCTGCTGCTGCCCTTCACCTTCTCGTATTCGATAAATACGACTATCTCCGACGTGCGCCGCCACCGCAAAGCCGTGGCGGATGTGAAGCATGACTACCGTTGTCCCCATATTGTTCGAGTGTGATTCTTGACGCCCGAGATCATAAATCTCCCCATTGATCCTCTGCATCCACTCTTTGATCAAGACAGTGAGCATTTTGATACTTCGCTTCACTTCATCCCAATTGGGATCTTCTGGCAGACTGGGACAAAAATAGTGAAATTGTTTGCGCAAAGTATCCACGCAAAGCTTGCTGGCCAATTCGCCAGACTCTCGACCACCCATTCCATCCGCCACGACACAGAATGCGCGCTCCTCATCAAAATGGTAGCAATCCTCATTATGAGCGCGTTTCTTACCAACGTCGGTTTGACCATGAAATTGTACGAGGATCGGACCACTCCTGATTGAAACAACTCCTGCCCCGCATCGGACCTAACCAGCCATCGGCAAAGGCTTATAGTCAGATTTCTCCCGTTAGGAACAGGGGGGATCACGAAACGTGTTTTATCCTACCGATTCGAAAGATACCTGCAACGATTCTACAAAATGCCATTCATTGCACCCTACCCTGAGCAGTGATAAGATTCCGCCTCATGACTGTAAAATTGCAACTTGCTCTCGATTTCATCACCCTCCGCCGAGCTCTCAAGGTCGCTGACGAAGCGGTTGCCGCTGGGGTTCAGATCCTGGAAGCCGGCACCCCCTTGATCAAGAGTGAAGGTCTCGAGTCCATCCGCGCTCTTCGAGCCCGATTCCCCAATCACTCGATCGTTGCCGATCTCAAAACCATGGATGCCGGCCGAATCGAAGTGGAGGCGGCCGCCAAAGCCGGAGCCAATGTGGCCATGGTCCTCGGCGGTGCTTCCGATTCGACGATCCTCGAGTGCGTGGAAGTGGCCCGCAACTATGGTGTCCAGATCGGCGTCGACCTGCTCGGGGTACCCAACCCGGTAGAGAGAGCAATTCAAATTTCTCAGTGGGGAGTGCATTACATCAACATTCACTGCCCCATCGATGATCAAATGCGGGCCATGGACCCCTTTGAAACCCTTCGCAAAGTTTCGCAAGCGGTTGAGGTTCCGATCATGGTAGCGGGCGGTATCAACTCGGAAACCGCCCCCAAAGCGGCGGAATCCGGGGCATCAGTGGTCATTGTCGGTGGCGCCATCACCAAAGCCGAAGATGCCCGCAAAGCGACCGAAACCATCCTTCGGGCCATCGAGACCGGCGTTCCCGAGTCGACCAACCTCTTCAAGCGTCGTTCCACTGAAAACCTTCGCGAACTCCTCGAACAAGTTTCATCCGCGAACCTTTCTGACGCCATGCACCGTAGTGGGGATATTCCTGGAGTGATTCCGCTTCAAGAGGGTACGCGAATCATCGGCCCCGCCGTCACAGTGCGCACCTATCCCGGAGACTGGGCCAAACCGGTTCAGGCACTCGAGCAGTGCCAAGAGGGCGATGTCCTGGTCGTAGATGCGGCTGGAGTTGGACCCGCAATCTGGGGGGAATTAGCCAGTGAAAGCGCACTGCAACGCAAAGTCAACGGCATCATCTGCTATGGAGGTGTCCGCGATATAGATTGTATTCGCGATATTGGGTTTCAATGCTTTGGGTCCATGATTACACCCACTGCTGGCGAGCCCAAAGGATTCGGAGAGATCAATGTTCCTATTCGCATCGAGAATGTGCTGATCGAGCCCGGCGACTGGATCGTTGGTGACGATAGTGGCGTGGTGCGAGTGCCTCGTTCCAAAGCAGTCGAAATTGCCAATCGTGGAATGGATGTCCTGGAACAAGAAAATCGTTTGCGGCGGGAAATCCGTCAAGCGAGCACCCTTTCCGAGGTTGCCGAACTACTCCGCTGGGAAAAGAAATAGCCGCCTTGTCCTCTCGATTGACGATCCATCTCAACGGAGAACCGAGGGAAATCCTCGAGGATACATCTCTCATTTCCTTGCTCGAAGAGTTGGGACTCCGCGGCGTCCGCATCGCGGTGGAGCATAACGAAATAGTGGTTCCCGCCAATCAACACGGCGACATTCTCCTCCGAGATGGAGATCGCCTGGAAATTGTCACCTTCGTTGGAGGAGGATAGGTATGAATGACACATCGACGCCCCCCCCCCAGGATCGACCTTTGGAGATCGGAGCCCATTCATTCGCTTCCCGACTCATAGTCGGAACCGGTAAGTACCGTGACGAACCGAGCATGCTCGAATCGATCGAGGCTTCCGGAGCCCAGATGGTAACCGTCGCGGTTCGGCGGGCAGATCTGGGAGGAGGCAGAACCATCCTCGACGCCCTCGCCCCCCTGAATATCACCTTTCTTCCCAATACGGCCGGTTGCTACACCTGCCAAGATGCCGTACGTACGGCACGCCTTGGCCGCGAACTGGCAGGAACCCCTCTGGTAAAACTGGAGGTATTGGGCGATGAAAACACCCTACTGCCTGATCCCATCGGAACTCTGGAGGCGACCCAAATCCTGGTAGAAGAAGGGTTCACCGTGTTGGTTTACACCACCGACGACCCGATCATGGCCCGCCACCTCGAAGAAGCTGGGGCCAGTTGCGTCATGCCCGCGGGGAGTCCCATCGGTTCGGGACAGGGGATCCTCAATCCCAACAATATTCGAATCATCTTGGAAACACTCTCCGTTCCGGTCGTTGTCGATGCTGGAGTCGGCACCGCCAGCGATGTGGCCATCGCGATGGAACTGGGAGTCGAGGGAGTCCTTCTCAATACCGCGATTGCCGGCGCCCGTCACCCGGCCCAGATGGCTCATGCTATGCGCTTGGCCACACAGGCCGGACGACACGCATTCCTATCCGGGCGAATCCCTCGGAAGCTTTACGCAAAAGCTTCCAGCCCGACCGACGGCCTCATCACAAGCGGATCCACGAACGAATCCTGATCTGCTCTTCAGGAGCGACTCAACGGGACATCATTTTCCCCAGTGCCGCAGGGAATAATACTCCGGTAACGTTCCCGAATCGATCTGGATTTGAGAAGTGGAGTGCTGATGCTCATCGCTCAACTTGTACACCCTCCACCGGACTTCGGCCTCACCACAAACTCGCGCGCCCTTATCGAGAAGGTAAAGCTTGAAGTGGGGCTTAATCGGCTGAGAGGTATCAAAGAAGATCGTTACGGTCACCTCCTCTCCACGACGCTGAAACCGTATCTTACGGATGTAACGCTCCCCCTCGAGTGAAAGGATTTCGCCCTCTCGATAGGAATGCATCTGCCAGTTCTGTGCCCGAATTCTGGCTTGCTTTACCACCTCGATCTGATCACGAAGGATTTGGGCTTCCTTTTCTACTTCCTTGTTCTTTTGCTCGAGCGCGGCAGCCTTCTTTTTCATGTCACTGAATTTCTTGACACCACACCCGGGTAATCCGGCCAAAATTAACCCGAAACAGATCAGCGCGAAAATGGGATACAACCCGAACTTACCTTTTCCTCTTCTTCCAGACATGATCATTTCTCCCGGACCACACATCGAAAACCGACATCATCCTTTTGCGCACGCTGATAGAGCCCATCCCGATACCAGGCACGACTTTCGAACGCATCCGATCGGAAACCACCCCCTCGAATCACCCGAAACCAGGTGGCTTTTCCCTCGCTTTCCCCCATCGGAAATATACTGGATGTCCATTCCCAGACATTCCCAGCCATATCGTATAAAGCGATGTTTCCAGAAACCTGCTCGCGTGATCCGACCGACTGCATCCGATCGGTGAGCAACACAGCTCGATGTCGATCAAATCGGTTCCCCCACGGCCAGATACGCCCTTCCGAACCACGCGCGGCGAATTCCCATTCCCACTCCGTGGGTAAGTCCTTTCCTGCCCACAACGCGTACAGTTTCGCGTCAAAATAGTTGATCCCGGTCACCGGATCGCTCGCGGTCCCCTCGGGCGGAGTGGACAGCTTCCAGTGCCGAGGCTTACGGTGTCCTGTCATCACCAAAAAACGTGCATATTGAGAGCAAGAGACCTCCGTGGAGTCGATATAAAAGGAGGACACTCGCTTTTCGGTAATCGGGGAGATCACACCCCCCTTCGCATTCCCGACAATGAAACGCCCCCCAGAGATGAACACCATGGAAGATCGGTTTGGAACCTGCTGATAGTTTTGTCTTCGAATGTTCTCGACCATGGAACCGTACCAGGCAGGAGCCTCCCCCTCGAAATATGGATTCCTGACACCAGAGAGATCTTCCTTCCCACGAGAAGAAGTCACTTTCTCATCCCGACTTTCGAACTGGAAAAATGCGTAAATCCACAAAGCCAGAAATAGTGTGGAGATCGTTACAACTCCCTGAAAACGCCTTCGGTTCCGATAGATCGAGGTGATCACCTTTCGACGCAACACCTTGACCGACTTGATACGCCTCGAGCGATCAAAACGCAATCCTTCGGTTAGCGCCGCGGACAACCCGGGCGGAAGTCCCACATATTCGTACCGAGAAAGCAACTCCGAAGGATCCCGAGAAAGGTCGAAAGACCCAGAAGGTTCGGATTCAAGTGGGTGTCGTCCCCCAAGCATAAACAGAATCGTCAAGCTAAGGCTGTAGACATCGCTCAGCGAATCAGCGGGGAGTCCCGCCTTCTGTTCAGGCGAGAGAAAACAAGGGTCTCCCTGCCAAGCCCAACGCCCGACACTCTCCCCCAGGACGTTGGAACGAGGACACTGCACGATCTCGGCAAGTGCCATATCTAGAATGCGAACGTACTGATTGGGACGGCCATCCTGGAGCAAAAAGATATTGCGCGGATTGAGACTCCCGTGAAATGTACCCTGGGAGTGTATTTCAGCCAGAGCGAGAACAATCTGCCGCAAAATCGCCAACGCCAGAGGAACAGGCAAAGCGCCGACCTGGAAGACCACATCCTCCAGGCTCTTTCCCTGGATCCATTCGGTGACGACCTGCACACCACCTCGTCCATCGGGGACCACGTCGAGAAGTGGGACACATCTCTCCTGGTCTGGATAAGGAAAGCCGCGTGTATGAAATTCAGCCTCGATCTGTTCCGCCGTACTCCCAATGGCCAGCATCTCCTCGGGGAATACGCGTATCATCACCTCATCCAAATCAGCGACACGTGTGGCACGAAAAACCGGCCCCATGACAGAAAAGGCGATCTTTCGAATATCTCGATGCCCGCCGAGGATCTCTTCGGAAAGAACGTCTTCGGGGAAGGGAGTTCGGGGTCCCGTCAACGTCTCTTCAAGCTTGGATCCATCCTTTGGGCAGTAGACCATGAGCCCCGGAAAGTTCTGTTGGCATTGAGGACAATTCTTTATCCCCATGGTCGCAATGAACTCCACGCAAGGGTGACTAAGATCGTTGGTGCCTTATCTTGAACTTGGATTCGATCGTAGGCTCCCCTTGCTTCAGAATCGTCAAGGTTTCCCCAAGGCCGAAATAATCCTTCTCGTTCCAGGTCAGGATCTCATCCTGAATGATCGAGGCATCATTTAGTTTGGTCCCGTTGGTCGACCCTTTTTTGAAGGTGCCGATATCGTGATAGCAGACATTCCCCTTCTCATTGAGAAAGATCAAGCCGTGTTCACGAGAAACATACGGATCCATCTCTTCTTTCTCGCGGCCAAGAAGAGGGCGAAAATGGTTGTGAGCGTATCGACCAACCCCTAGGCACATCGCACGACCGATCGATTTCAAATCGTACAGATACTTCACCACTTCCGTATATTCAGCGAACTCCTCGGAACTGAAGAGTGTTTCGTTGCTTCCCGGACGATACACCTTGTGTTTGGGCTCGAGTCGAGTAAACGTCACCTTCGCCACCGGCTCGGAGTGCTCGATATGTTTTTTCACCTCTTCTTCATCGAAAAGCAGGATGTCCAGATAAGTTTGCCTGGGCTCCTTGAGCTTCTCGATATCACGCAAGGTGATCGACGTATGAACATGCCTTGATTGACGTTCAGTCATCCTTCTACCAGCGAAGATGCGAATTCAGATCGAAGCTACCACGCCCCCATTCCGGGGTCAAGGAAGGGAACTTGCGGAGACAATTCGTCATGAGATCTCTGAGGTTTGGGACAAGCGCCCTTGGGATTCGAAAACAAAGGTCACCGGCCCATCACCCACCATTTCCACCTGCATACGAGCCCCGAACCGCCCCGTTGAAATTCGCTCCACTCCCTCAGCTCTCAGGCTTTCTTCAAATCGAAGCAGGAGCGATCGTGCCACATCCGGCTTTTCGGCTTGATCGAAACTAGGTCGCGATCCTTTCCGAGGCTGACGACACAATGTCACCTGACTGACAAGCAACAATTCCGCCTCCGCTTCCAGAAGAGACCGCCCCATGCGTCCGGATCCGTCTTCGAACATTCGGAAATGAACAACTCGCTGAACCAGTTCCTCCACATCCTTTTCCCCATCACCACGATCCACACCCAACAGAACCACCACACCGGACCCGATAGAGCCGACGACTTCCCCCTCGACCCGCACACGGCCTTCCAGGACTCTCTGAATCACCACACGCACGACTTATCCCGCCTCGATAAACAGACGACAGATCTTATCCTGAACACTCTTGAAGGTTCGTCCGGATGGACCTCGATTTCTCTTCCGACGGTTCATAATCATGCTGAACGCATAGACACGCCCGCTCTTCGCCTTGAGAATCCCGCTCAACGCGCTCACGCCAGTCAACGTTCCTGTTTTTGCGATAACACGCCCCTTACACCCCACCTCCGAGAGCCGGCGCGTTAACGTACCGTCGACCCCAGAAACAGAGAGGGATTCGAAAAACTGCTTTCGCGTAGCGTGGGAATACATGATCCGACATAAATTCACGAATGCGCGAGGAGTGACTCGGTTTTCCCTAGATAACCCTGACCCATCGGAAACTACGTACGAATCTCCCGGGAGGCCCATCCGAGCCAAAATGCTTTTCATTTCTCTCTGCCCCCCTTCCCAACTCGCTAGCGACTCGCCACCGGAAAGGGCAAGGGTTTTGAAAACAACCTCTGAATAGAGATTTTGGCTCTTCTTCCCGATCACGGGCAAACTGGTCATTAAAGGAGTCTCTTCCCTGGAAACCTCTTTCCAGGAAGGGATATCAAGAGATTGGCGCCTCTCAATAATCTGACCTCCGACAACAATCCCCTCCTTCAAAAGCGATTTCTTGAGTGCATGACCGAAATACCGGGTGGGATCCGGCACCGCGACCCAGTAACGCGCTATTTGGGTACTCGGAGCGACCGATCCTCGAACCCGTAAAACCCGATCTTTACCGATTCTTCCGACCACGGCGCCCGATCGACTTCGCGACTGGACCATGGTCGTTCGGTTCTGCAATCGCACAAACCCAACTTCAGGCTCGAGAACAACCTGCGCCTTCCCATCCCGCGTCCCTTTACCCGGGATCACGCAATCGACACAGTTATCATTCAGGGCGAAAGCCGTGACTTCAGCCGCGAACCAGGCCCCGATATCAGAACCTTCCCACCTAGGGTGGTAGCGAGTCGACTCGAATCGTGAACTATCCAGTTCGATATTCCCAACACGAGAAATTCCCTGTTTCTTCAGTTCTTTCGCCCATCGGCGCAGAGTAAAAAGAGAATCTCCGCTATGAAAGCGGCCGGAAAATTTGACATCCCCCGAACCGATGACCCCCAGATCTTCTCCCTTTTGAAGAAGGATTGTGCGGAATCGATACTCGGGACCCAATCGATCCAAAGCGGCGGCCATCGTCAATAATTTCTGATTGGAAGCCGGGATCAAGAGGTCATCCGCACCTCTCTGATAGGCCACCTTTTCTTCATCAATAACCTGGAAACAGATACCGACTCGACAGGTCTTGGGATCGAGCACTCGAAGGACTTCTTCGACTCTCGCGTCAAGCTCACCCGCAGACGCAAACCCGAAGCCATAGACCCAAGCGCAAAGGAAGAGAGTCCACCCCATGCGTGCCGATGGAGAGAGAACCTCCTTCATTCCACAACCGACTCGAAAGCGCACGCCGATGAGTTAGATTCTTTTGGTCAATGTCACGACATTCCCTCCCTTGGGATGTCGTTTGTGATCAAAAGTGTCCATCGCTTGCCCGACAGAAGAGAATACCTGGTTACCTTCCAGGAACTGTCCGTGGTCAGCAAACTGAATCCTGATTTCTGTGGAGGAGGGAGAAATAACCACCTGGTAGGACTGATTGGGCTCGTTGCCATACGCTTTCTCGATGATCTCTCGACCAATGGACGCAAGCGTCTCTTTCATCGAAGAAACTTCGCTGGGATCGAAACCGATTCTCCGGGCAAGTACTGCGACAAACTCTCCCAGACCTTCCAGGCATTCGTCTGTGCAAGCCAATCGCATCTGCAACGGTGCGCTTTTGCTTCGATGAAAAAACTGAACCGTAGCGTCCTTGGCGAGTTTGAAAAAGTTTCCGCAACGAGGGCATTTGTAGCTCCCCGGTTTTTTCAACGTCAACCGAACATGACAACTCTTACAAGGAACCGAATAGTTCCCGAGCTCTCCCTGAGCCTGGATGACCTCGACAGTCCGCTCCGTTTTGGTTTCGGGCGCGCTCTTGCGAGCATCACTCTTGGGAGTACTGGGCTCCTTCGAGGGCGTCGTTTCCGATTCATCGGTCGAAGCCGAACCGTTCCCGCCAGCATTGAGAAACAGGCGAGCCTCATTCTCATTTTTGAAAATCTTGAAAAAAGCGTTCAACCCAAGCATGTCGAAAACGACTTTCACCTTGGGATGGATTTTTACGAGGGCAATCCCTCCCCCCGCATTTTCCAGGCTATCCGCAACATTGACCAGAGTTCCCAGTCCGGTGCTGTTGACATACTTGATGCCTTCCATATCGAGGATGTAATTGACGAAGCCTTCTTCCTGAAGATTATCCAAACGATCCTGAAACACGACCACGGTTTTGGCGTCAATCGCACCGGTCACACGAACCAGCGCACCCCGATCGAGTGCTGGAACAGTTTCAACCTCGAAGCTCAACTCGGCCACTCTGATGCATCCTCCCGAGATCGCGCGCTCGCGCTCTATCTCAATTCAACGATTCTGATGTACTTGAAGCCTGATGATTGTAGAAGTGAGGTCTGAAAAGCGTCAAGGAGAAATGATCTGCCGGGGATGTGCCTGCTCATACACTTCACGCAACCGGGCAATGGACAGGTGAGTGTACAGTTCCGTTGACGCAAGGCTACGATGCCCCAATAACTTCTGAACGGATCGTAGTCCAGCTCCTTCCAGAAGCAGATGCGTCGCGAAGGAGTGGCGCAACGTATGCGGTGTGGTTTCGGTACTCAATCCACAAACAGCGATGTACTTCTTCAAAAGACGACGAACTCCGCGGTCAGAAAGTCTCCCCCCGAACCGATTGATGAAAAGAGGCTGTTCGGCCGGAGTTTGGCTGGAAACCATCTGGGAGCGAGCCTCCTTTCGGTATACCTCTATCGCTTCCAAACAGAAGCTCCCCAGAGGTGCTAACCGTTCGACGCTCCCCTTCCCACGCACCCGTACGACCTCCTCGCGAACTCTCAAATCGTCCAGATTGGTGCCGACCAGCTCCCCGACTCGCATTCCAGTCGAATAGAGCGTTTCAAGAATAGCCCGATCCCTTACCGCCAGAGAGGTTTGACCTACCGGAGCCTGAAGCAAAGACTCCACCTCTTGATTGGAAAGACAGTGTGGAAGTCGTTTTTCCTGCTTGGGGCCGCGTAATAACTTCGAAGGATTCTCAACCAGAACGCCTTGACGAACCAGATATCGGAAAAAGCTACGAACCGCGCTCATCTTCCTGGCCTGGGTCGACTTTTTCAGACCGGACATCGACAATTCGGCGAAAAATTGACGAAGTCGCTTGTGCGACATCTCCTGGAGAGACCAATCCATTTGGTCGAGGAATGAATCAAACTGCGCGAGATCCCGGGCATAACTTCGAAGAGTGTGCTCACTAGAGCCTCGCTGATAACGGAGATATTCCAGAAAGCGATCGATACCGTCCGCTACCGACATGTCATCATGCGATGTCACTTGGCGCAGAGTCCTTCAGGGCGAATCCTTATTCCAAAGCTCCTCGAGTTCGCCTCCTTGACGAACCACCTCGCGAACCACCTGATTGAACACAAAACGGAAATAGTTTCCTGTATCCCGGGTAAACACTTCGAACGGGGTTAAACCACGTTCCGAAGTGTCATGTTTGTATCGGGCGTAAGCTTCAACCCGTTCCCGTGTTCTCCGTTGCTGGGCATCGTAAACACGCTCGAAAGAGATCACCATTCCCTGCTCACGACCGCTTGCGATATCCACCGGCCGCCCACTTTGTAACAGTCGATTGAGATCCGCTGACCACCGCCCCCGAACCGACCCCACGAATAACTGCGCGGCGACGGATACACGCGGATCACCATAAGGATCAAAATCGGTGACCGCGCAGACGAGAAGAGCATCCGCACGTAAAGCTTTCATCAGGCGCGGCGCTTGCAATTGCAAAACCCCATCCTCAACGGTCCAGACCATTTTTTCTGTCCGGATCGCATTCAGGACTTCTTCGGATCGGATCACCTCGAAACCGTCAAATTGCGCGATTTCCGTGGACAAAATCGTTCCCAACGCAACGGCGCCATACCCTGCATCCGTAGCCTTGAGCGCCTGATCCACAGTGAGATCCAGAACCGGGGCGATGGCGATCCGACGGATATCACGGAACGGGTTGTCAGGATTGACCACTTGCCCGACATGAAGCATCCAGCAACCCGACAGCACAAGGGCCAAGGCCGCGATTCCCAGACACGAGGTCAGCGCACGAAACTTGCGACGAGAGTTCAGATTCTGAAGGAGTCTTCTCCTCCTGATAGTCACGGATGCAAACTCCGCAAGTCCCGTGGTTTCAAACTCCATATATTCCAGGATCCGGAGCGACTCGAAGTGAAATAGATTCTTCCATCCGCTCCCCAAGTCGGAGACCAGTCGGCGGCTTCGTGGATGGTCAAACTGGTAAGATCCCTTCCATCACTTCCGACCATCCAGATATCATCTGCTCGCCATAAAGGATCGAGCAAACCGGAAACGGTCGCCCCTTGTGCGCGAGCGAAGACGATCCATTTACCATCTTCGGACCAGGCTGGATGAACCCCCGCCCATTCGTGGTGATTCATCACCTGCGTCGCCTCGGAACCATCCGTGCGAACCCTCCATATGGAAAATCCGCGATTGCCAACCGGAGTGGCCTTCTGAAACGCGATCCATTCTCCATCCGGACTGAAGGAAGGGAACATTCCGGGCCCCAGATTTGTCAAAGTTCCCTTCTCGTGATGATAGATCCAGATCCACCACTGTCCAGCAATGTCCCGGGCGCAGTAAGCGATCTCTTTTCCATCTGGAGACCAGCTAGGCGCCATATCATCGTCGGGCCCGTGAGTGATCTGAATCACCCCGGCCCCTCCATTGGAAGCGCATAGGAAAATATCCCAACTCCCATTTCGGTTGCTCGCGAAGGCGATCAACTTCCCGTTGGGCGAAACCGCGGGGAAACGATCATCAGCCGGGTGAACAGTTCGCCGAATCGCAGTGCGCCCATCCACCTGCTTGAAGAAGATGTCCGGCCTCTGGGAATCCCGAGTCGAGGCAAAAGCCAGGGAACTGCGATCGTGACTCATGGAGGCGTCGAAATCTCGTCCGGAGCGGCTGAAAGTATGCTGACGCAGATCGGTCCAATGCCGATAGGCCAGATCCACCGGGCCGGAACCGGGCGACTTGCCCACGGGCTGACGCATCACGCAACCACTTGTAACGGAGAAAATCCCGAGCAGGAGACAAAGGCTCCAACAATTTTTCATATTCGAGCTCCACGCGGTCCGTATATCGCTCACAAACTTGAACGCATTCCGAACTGCTGCAAGGACAAGCTGACGTAACCCTCTATCATTTCAAGGCGATACAGGCAGAATGAACGACATCGTTCGATCTACATGTCCGATCCTCGATTATTCTATCGTCCAGATCAACCCCTGAACTTGAAACCAGAAACCCAAGAAAATCGCGAGAAATGGGTTGGACAGTGACTTTTTGGAAATCCCGCCCTTCATTTCTTGAGTTTTCCGTCCGATATGACGACATAGCATAATCGATCTAGGCGCAAGACCCAATGCTATATCCTACTTCCCTCAAGAGGCGACTCCTCTCCCGGCTTCCGCTTCTCCTCAGCCTGATCCTCTCGGGGTCAGTCATTCTACCCAGGGTGGACGCGCAGGGAGTCTCTGCGCAGACCAATCCTCTGGAAATTCGAGTCGATCGAGAAGATCTCGACCACATCCCCGATGGGTGGAAACGTATCAACGAAGAAGGATTTCCTCCTTACAACCCCATTTATCTCAAAAACCTCGAAGACGAACTTCGGATTCAACGCGATCAAGAGCAGCGAAAGCGGGGCGCCAAAAACTCTCTGAAAAGGATTGAGGATCCCTACTTACGGGGGCGCATGCAGGGACCGGGAGTCTTTCTCGGGTTACGTCGCGGCCAGGTAGGCCTGACAACAGCGTACCCGATTCCTGTCAGCTGGGACCTGAACTATCAAGTTCACGGGCGAATCCGAACTCTTGGGTTACAAAAAGGGCGAGCCTTCATCCAGGTTCAGATACACGATCACAACGGCAACCTCCTCCAGGAGAACGTCTCCAGAAGCCTCACCGGTACGACACCCTTTACGCAAGTCATCATACCTGTAGGTTCCTTGGCCATCGAACAGGCAAAACTCACCGTTCGCCTCCTTCTCGAGGGGAGAGGCGATTTTGATGTATTTGCCTGGTTTGACGACCTCCGACTGGATGTCCGGCCACGAACCAGCATTCTCTTCAAAGATGAAGAGGGTCGACAAATTCTTCCTCCGCACCCAACCACCCCTCTCCCCGGCCAAGGGCGCCCGATACAGTTAGAGATTCGCACGACCGGCCTACCCCCTTCCTCTTACCAGCGGACAATCTCCATCCTTCCCCCCCAAGGACATCCCACGCCGGATCTGGAGGAGTCTTCAAAAAAAGTAGAAGTACCTGAAATTCGGATCCTCGACGATCTGATCCAGTTCCTTCCCGAGGGGCCGGGCGTCCATCGACTGGATTACAAAATTTCCACGTCAGACGGGACCATCGTGCTCCACCAAACCCTCCCGATCGCCATCCTCGCCAAGGATTCCTCGAAGATTCCACCTCCGACCGATTCCTCTCCTATCGGCCTGATTGCCGACATCACATCGAACGATCTCAGCCTACTCCCTCGCTGGAGCGAGGATCTCAACTCGTGGGGGGCTTTGCTCTACAACCCCATCCGTCTCTCGAAGGAGATTCCCCCCTATCGCCTCCCACCCATCTCCGACTGGCAAAGAGTATTAAAGAAATATCGCAGTCAAGGCAGACGCCTCGTGGGAGTCATCCACTGCTTTTCTGACGAACAAGACAACCAGGCTTCCATCGCATCGCGATTTTACCAGACCCCGATCGAAGACCAGAAAGAACCGCTCGAGAAGATCCTCTCACTGGGTGAGCAGGGAGTTCACGACTGGTTGTTAGCCGCCCCCGGAGATACCTCTCTCCAGGCCCTGTCTCTCACCGACACGCTCACCAAGCGAGTCCAGTCCATTCGGGCCGATTTCCCCTGGATACGTTTAGGGGTTCCGGTGGACGTTTCCGAATCCGCAAAAAATGGTTGGAGTCCTCCGGCCAACGGACTCGATTTCGTGGTTCTCACCGTCTCACCCAAAGCGTCCTACGACACCATCGAGAAGTCGTTGAAAAGCATGAAAGCGGCAGGACTTGAATGTTTAATCCATTTTCAACTTCCCGCGCGTTCCGTAACGGGTGTGCAACGCGACCTGATTCCCGAACTGGCCCAATTGGTCCTTCAACTCCGAGCGCTTCACTCCGATGTCCCGATACTCGTTTCACCGTTGCGGGCGAGTGACTCGCGAATCGGTTTACTCGACGGAAACGGATATCCCACCCGATGGGTCCCAGCAATCCGTACTCTGAATCAATACCTGGCATCCACAACCCCTCGCCCCTCCCTCGATCTCGTACCTGGACTCCGCAACAAAGTCTTTTTTCGTTCCAATCGCCGAGTCTTCCTGGGCCTTTGGACTCGTCGCCCCAGCTCCATCGATCTCGCCTTGGGCCCCAACCTCCGTATCCGAACCTTGGACGGTTGGTCGGTCCTTCCGGACCGGGTCAAATCCTACAACCGATTTCAATCCGGCCCCGAACCACTCCTCTTGGAAAACATCGACCCCGACCTGATCGAAACTCTGTATTCATTTCGCTTTGATAACCCGAACTTGGACGCCGAAACGGCCCGACTGCAGACTCGTACCCTTTCGATTACCAATCGATACACCGATGCCCAAGCCTTTGAACTTTCCGTTCTTTTCCCACCCTTCTGGCGATCCTCAACCCCCAATCAATCTTTTTCCCGAGCGCCGAACGAAACCCACTCCTTCAAACTCCCCATGTCCCTTCCGCCTTCGGTCGATATCGGCGAAAACCGAATACGAATCATCGGACGAATAGGAGATCGAATCGATTTCGAACTCTGGAAAAAGATCAACGTGAGCCCTTTACTGAAGATCTCCCCCTCCATGACCCGGGTCAGCCTTCGGGTTGAAATGCTCAATCTTTCACAGAGGAATATCCAGACCAACGTCTATCTGCGATTTTTGGATCAGACAGAAGGCGCGCTCTATCGAAACCTGGTCACGGTAGGTGCGGGTGATTCGGTCACCAGCGACTTCCGTTTTCCCCACCAGAAGCGATTAGACGGACAACGCATTTCAATCATGCTTCGGGAACGTGGGGGTCCGAGCGTTTCTACCCACGAATACACCATCGAACAATCCGAGCGCGAGATTATTCTGATCCCCAAGCCTTGAAACCGTAAAAGCCGCGGATTACGGGATCAGAACCGATGAGATTCGAACTTGCCCCTTGCGCCCACGTGCATGGATTTTGACCCCATCCCACGGATCTCGAATCGATAAACGGGAAGTTTGGGATTCCTCCATGTCGATCATGATCCGGACCTCAGTGGGACTCAACCTTTCCAAGACAAGAAGAACCTCTTCACCGACTCGGATCGGATTCCACGGAACCTTCTTATCCCCCACGAGCATTTTGACCTGATTGAGATCCACAGTGATTCCTGTCCGACTCAAATCGACCTGAGTGCGACCGAGCATCAGTCGCAACGACTCTGCCTCCTCGGGCAAGATCAATCGAACGGCTAGCTTTTCGATATTTTTTTGTTCGTTGAAAACCCAGGCGTTGGTCAGGTCCAGATGCCCCGCGGCAACCGAGACTTCAGTGCCCTTGATGTGACGGGAAGCTTTCCATCCCTTGGGGGATCTTCCGTCGGGATCCAATCCTCCGTCAAACCTCTCCACCAGAGAGAATTTTCCACCTCCCAGATACCCCTTGACCGCACCATCCATCGATTTTTCGAGATCCTCCCGGTATGGGACGAAATAACTTTCATCGCCACCATATCGTTCTCGAACCTCCAGAGAACGAACATAGGCCTGCTTCCAGCGTTGGGCCGCCAGATGAGCCTGAATGGCGGAAACCGTTTGACCGATTTCGCCTTCGATCTTTTTCTGCAACTGGGGAATCAGGGCGAAATACGGGGAGTCCATAGATGGATCCAAACGGTTAAGCTCTCCCAGCAATTGGGACGCCGTCAAATAATGTTTCTTCAGCAAACAGTACGCAGCTAGCGCATGTATACCGTTTTTGTTCTTCGCTCTATCTGGCATGAACCGTTCGATCAAACGGACAATCTCCTCCGAGGCGATATCTGCAAATGCCAGCGCCTGCCCCCCGTTTTTAAGACGAATCTGACGACCGTCGATCTGAAGGATGGGAAGGATCTTTCCATCCTGGTTAATGGCAGGACGCAAAGCGACATCCGGATTCCTCATTCCGAGCCGGACACTCTGTACCAGAAGGTTCTTTAAACCTTTCATCACTTGAAAATCCCGAATTCGAGCTTCAAGCAACTGTTTTTGCTCGGGTTGCAATTTGGCCAGGTACCGCATTGCGTGGCGTAGCGCCACGTCGAAATCCAACCCCCGCACGTAGGGAATCAGTTCATTTTCACATTTTTCCCATACAGCCTGACTATTCTCAGCCTGCTGATTGGTGAGTTCTTTCTGGTGATCCTTTTTGAGCGCGAGGTAGCGTTCCTTGACCCCCTGTGCCTGGGAAGGAATTCCTCCCACCTTGACATTTTCAACCACCCACTCCATCAACCGAATCGATTCGGGGAAATTCTTTTCCATGGCCGCTTGATCAGCCTTTTTCTTGAAACTTTCAAAAACATTCTGGGCCTGGTTCAGCACATGTTGTTTTTGAGTTCTGATCGCCTCTTTCCACGCGATTTGAGATCCCTTGCCTTCGGACGCGTCCAATTTCTGAAGGGCTTCGGCAAATCGGTTCTGACTGAGAAACTCGGTAATATGGTTTTGCATTCGCCGACGTTTCTTTTCGAAAATATCCTTTCTTCGATCCTTGAGAACCAACGATTTTCGGTCAATTTCAGAGAGTATTTCAGGGTCTCCAGCGTACAGTGATCGCAAGCTATCCAGCTTCTGTTGGCAACGCTCGAGCCCTTCCATGGTGTACTGCTCACGTAGAAATTCGACTTTCCACTGAGCAAAAGCCTCTCCACCGGGCCCTGACCAGCCCCCACCCCCACCCAAGAGGTTCCGATATGCGAGAAAGGTCGCAAGAAGTATCAGGCCCACAGCCATCGCGACCTTACCCGGAGGAAATTTTTCCTGGGCGCCCCGAGCCAACCCCTCCAATTGAGTTTCCCCGCCCAACTCGAGCATTTTCGGGGCTTCTCCCGGTCGAGCATCGGTCGTAACGTGACCGGAAGGCAAGGCCAGGTTGGGATCATCCAGGTGCTGAATCAATCGGTGGAAATCCTGATAGCGGTCATCGGGTTCAGCCTGAATCATCCTCTCGATGACCCGGTTAACGCATTCGGGAGTTCCCGGGTTGTAGACCGCCAGAGGGGGCAGATAGTCTTCGGTTAGCCGAATGAGAACCTCAAAGGGGCTCTGGCCCTCGAAAGGAGGCCGTCCGGCAATAATGTGGTAAAGCGTCACTCCCAGGGAATAGATATCGGATCG
>JASMLP010000150.1 GCA_030748635.1 Planctomycetota bacterium | reverse complement strand
CATCGTCACCGCAAGCGAAAAAGTGCTTCCGCTGGTCGAAGAGATCATCGCCGAGATCGATAAGCCCACGGAAGAAACTCTGGTGGTTCGGGTTTATGAACTTCGTCATGCGGATCCGAATCAAGTGGCGCAGGTTTTGACTCAGACTTTTCAGACCGCCAGTTCTCAGGGTGGCAATCGGAATCGACAGCAGCAGCAGATGTCCGGCCGGGAACGTCGCATGATGATGTGGATGGGGGTCAATCCGAATCAGAAAAAATCAGGCAGTGGGTCCGCGCCCCACGACGAGGTCCGCATTACCGCGTACGAAAGGACCAATTCGATTGTGGTGACGGCGGGTTCGGACAATCACCGGATGATTGCTGCGCTGATCGCCGATCTGGATCGGAAGATCTTTGATGGGGTCAAAGTGAAGATGTACTCCTTGGAAAACGCCGACGCGGAGGTTCTTTCGGCCACCTTGCAGCAAATCTTCGGTTCCGGTTCCGGTGGTAGTAATAGTAGGCGTACGACTTCGAATCGTAATCGAGGGAGGACATCGTCCTCTTCGAATCGTAATCGGAATAGCCAAAGGGGTCAGAATCAAAATCGTAACCGAGGGAATTCAGGTCAAGGGCGACGGAACCCCCCACCTCCTCCCGGCGAAGATGCGGGGATCGTTCCTGTGGTTCCCCCTGTTCCGATGGTCTTGCAAGAGGAAGACAAGTTTCGTCCCCAGCAAGAGCTGAAAATTACTCACGATCCGAGGACCAACACTTTGATCGTGACCGGTTCAGACGAAGATCTTGCTTCCTTGGACCGTTTGGTTCGCTCCCTGGATCAATCACCTACCGATGCTGAAACCACACTGGTTCTACATCTCAAAAACGCTCAGGCCACAGATCTCGAGCCGATTCTTTCGGATCTTTTTTCCGCCAGTCAGCGATCGGGGAACGGTTCCTTTTCTGTTAGTTCCGGTGGGTTGATGGGGGAGACGCAAGTTCAGGCCGAATCAGCCACGAATTCACTCATTTTCGTCACTCATCACAAAAACTTTAAAACGATCAAGAAACTGGTAGACCGGTTGGATCGAGAGCGGCCTCAAGTTTTACTCAAGGCCTATATTTTCGAGGTTCAGCTCGATGATTCTTCAGAATTTGGGGTGGAAGGAACTCTGAATGAATTGATTAGTGACGCGGGGTTCACCGACTCTTTCGCGACCGATTTCGGGTTGTCCAGTTCCACCAACGGTGTGCAGTACAAAATTCTCAAGGACACCGATATCGACATTCTTTTCAAGGCGCTTCGAAAAGAGTCCCGGATCAATATTCTTTCGGCTCCACGCATCCTGGCTCAGGATAACCAGGAGGCATCGATCAATATCGGTCGTGAGGTCCCAATCATCACCAACACCCGGATAACCGATCAAGGCAATACCATCAACACAGTTCAATATCGTGAAGTGGGTATCGTTTTGACCGCGACCCCGCACGTCAATCCACGAGGACTTGTTCGGCTCGAATTGGCGCCCGAAGTGAGTGATGTCGCTCCGACATCTGAATCGGTGGAATTGACCGAAGGAGTTCTGTCGCCGGTATTTTTGCGGAATACGGCAAGTACCACCATTACGGTTCGACATGGGCAGACGATCATGATGGGGGGGTTGATCCGGAATAAGGAAACCGAGACCCTTTCCAAGATTCCAGGCCTCGGTGATCTACCACTGATCGGCGGTTTGTTTCGATCCACAACGAAAACCTCGCAAAAAGTCGATCTGGTTATTTTTATCACTCCTTATGTCGTCTTTGGTGCCGATGAACTCGAATTCTTGACCGAATTCGAGATGAGGAATCTTCGGCTTACCCGTCCCCAATTCGAAGAGGTAGCACCGCGGATCCCGATCGAACTTTTCGATGAATAGGCTCCTGTGTTCCAGCCAAGCAAGGTGATTACATGATGAATTGTCGTCTTCATATTTCCGTTTTGATCGGAGTGATTTTCGGGCTTGTCGGGTGTGCCATGACTCCCGTGGATCCGGAAGGTGCCAAGCTAGAAAAAGCCAAAAGACACTTTCTCGCCGGTGAGGATGCCTACCGTGCTCAGGATTACCAAATCGCAGTTGAAGAGTATGGAAAAGCGGTTTCCATAAAAAACGATTATGCCGTGGCATATTTGAGGCGTGGAAATGTCCTCTATCGGTTAGGACGGTCGGCAGAAGCGGTGGCTGATTATTCTCGCGCGTCCGCCTGCTTCCCGTCTTACCGGAATGCAATATTCAATCGGGGGGAAGTGCTGCGGGCCATGGGGAAAATGCGTTTGGCCCTTCGAGACTATCATCGAGTTCAGCAGATCGATCCCGAATACGCGCCGGTTTACAAGCGCATCGGCTATATCCTCGATTTCCACTTTGAACAGGAGGACCTCAAAGCGCTCTCCTATTATCATCGCGCACTATCTCTTGGAGGTCCCGACCCGCAGGTTGAGCTTTGGGTTCAAAGTATCGAGGAGGATGAAGCGACTCGAATCCAACTCAAGAACGCAAACAGTTCGAGCGGGGAGGAAGAGCCGGGTTCAGAGGATTCAACGAACAAGGCTCCGGTCCCCGAGCTTCAACTCGAGGAAGAGGAAAAGGGTTATCAAGAAAGACTGGAGTTTTTGCGGGGTATTCTTCGGGAAAAACTTCGCGAAAATCAGAAGGTACCACCCAAAGTCGATCCGGAACCGAAAGTTGAAGATGGCGAAGATCCCTCCGACTCGGATGCCGCGACGCCTGAAGCGACGGATTCCTCCCAACCCCATCCTCCTGCGGCCTCCAGCGAAGAATCAGGATCTTGACATTTTCGGGTTTGACGCCTGAATCTGTCCGAAAATTTTACGATCGGTTCGGGTCGCTACAGGATTTACAGGCTGTTTACGAGGATCGGGCCCTCAAAACATTGACCCAACACTCCTCATTCGAGAATGCGGAATCGGTGTTGGAGCTTGGGTGTGGGACCGGTCGATTGGCCAAAAGATTGTTCGAAGAGGAGTTAGGCCCGGATTGTCACTATCGAGGCCTGGATATCAGTCAGACGATGGTCTATCTGGCTCGAAATAGGCTCCTTCCCTGGGAGACCCGGGTTGATATCGATCGGGTCGATGGCACTCGAGGAGTGGCTCTGCCCGATCGGTCTATCGATCGTTTTTTGGCCACCTACGTATTCGATCTGCTTTCTCCAGAGGCGATTCAACACGTCTTGCATGAAGCTCACCGACTATTGCGTGATCACGGACTTCTCTCCGTGGTTAGTTTGACCGAGGGCGCCACCCTCGCTTCACGAGGTTTGACAGCGCTCTGGAAGGCGGTGTGGACGAGAAAGCCGGGGTTGATGGGGGGATGTCGTCCTGTTTTGTTAGCTGAGCATCTGGATCCTCGGTGTTGGCGAATCGAGTCACATCAATCGCTGGTTGCTATGGGGCTTTTGACCTCTGAATGGGTCGTAGCGACTCCCATCCGGTAGCGTCTCGTAGGGAAGGAGATATTTTTGGTCCTTTGGATTAGGAACTGAATCGGTGCGTCAGGTAAGTGCACGTTTGCGCTGGGTCTCTCCTAGAGAAGAGCCGGACTATTACGAAGAGAGTCGTGATCTGTCGTTTGGACTTCTGGCGGTGATCCCTTTGCTCGTGATGTATGAGTTCGGTCTTATATTCTACGGAACTGGAAGTGAAACGAATCTGGTAGGGGACATTCTGAAGGCGCCTCTGCAGAAGGTAGTCGGTGTTTCCAATGCCGTATGGGTTCTGAACGGAATCCTTCTGGTTACCTTCTCTCTCTTGGCGCGAAAAATGATCGACACGGGAAGAATGCGAATCACCCTTTTTTTGGGAGTGTGGGTCGAAGGGGTTCTTTACGCCATGGTCCTGGGCCAATTGTCGGTATTCCTGGTTCAGTGGGTGGCTTTGTCCACGACTCCGGGATTTTTACAGCACCCGATTGCCAGAGGTCTCTTTTTGTCGATTGGGGCGGGAGTCTATGAGGAACTTGTTTTCCGATTGGCGCTATTGGGCGCGTTCGCCTATCTGTTCGAGGAGTGGTATGAATTCGAAACCGCTCACTCAGCGACTCTCAGCATCGTCCTGGCTAGCGCGCTTTTCAGCTTGATCCACGTGGTTGGCGAGCCGTTTGAGCGGGATGTGTTTTTCTTTCGGATGGCGGCTGGGATCTTGCTGTCAGTTCTTTACCTTTTGCGGGGTTTCGCGGTCGCGGTGTATACGCACGTGTGTTACGACGTCTTGGTTTTTTTGCAAAAACCCTGAATAGTTGAAGGTCGTCCCCTCTGAGATTCTCGACAGAAGTCCGATTCTGTCGTATTCTCCTCTATCGGGTAGAGAATGACTCTTTCATGCACCTATAGCTCGGCATTAGGAACCTGAAAAGTGACTGGAACCTGGAAAGAGAATCGTCTGAAAGAGCGAGAAAAAGGACATCGCCCTGTTTACGGGTTAGTGTTTGCGATCGCTGTCTATCTGGGATTACTTGTGATCCTGGCGGTGGCGCCTAACCAACTGCTGAACATGTATCGAGATGGGGCTGGAAATATTCCGTCCATATTACATCGGTATAACGACATCGGCCGCGGATTACGGGAACCTTTTCAAGGGGAAACCTGGACGTTTACCGCGATTTTCATGGCTCCAATTTTCCTTGGGATCATCTTTCATCTGACAATCCGAGACGATCGACTGAAAACGATCGTGTACTATCTTGGCGCTGTCGGCATGGGATTGCTCATGATTGCGGGGTCCCTGCATCTACTGATGTACCTGTGAAATTTTCAGTATGGAGGCTCCTTGTCGGTGAGGAACCGGCTCCATTCATGGGATAAAACAAGCCCCCTGAACTCTCGGTTCAGGGGGCTTGGAAATGAATCGTTCGAAATCCGTATCAGGCGTTCTGGGCGGATTCGTTGAGCTTGGCAAGAACAGCGGTTTCGATTTCGAGCAGTAGAGTCGGCTCGGTCTCGAGCAGTCGAATGGCATTTTCACGTCCCTGACCCAGTCTCGTCTTCTGGAAGGAGTACCAGGCTCCTGCCTTGTTGACAATTTTGGCAGCGACGGCGTGGTCGAGAACATCGCCAATCCAGGAGATGCCCTTATTGTAAACGATGTCGAACTCTGCATTGCGAAAGGGGGGCGCGCATTTGTTCTTCACCACCTTGGCCAGGGTGCGATTGCCTACCACATCGCCACCATCTTTGATCTGTCCGATGCGACGGATATCGATTCGTACCGAGCTGTAGAATTTGAGAGCTCGACCTCCTGGAGTCGTTTGTGGACTCCCGAACATGACTCCGATCTTTTCTCGAATCTGGTTGATGAAAATCGCGCTGGTGTTGGATCGATTGATCACCGCGCTGAGTTTTCTCATCGCTTGGGACATGAGGCGAGCCTGAAGGCCGACATGGTGGTCACCCATCTCGCCGTCGATCTCCGCTTTGGGGACGAGAGCGGCTACCGAGTCGATGACAATGACATCGACTGCGGATGAGGAGATGAGGGTGTGGGCGATTTCAAGGGCTTGTTCGCCATAGTCTGGTTGGCTGACGAGCAAGTTGTCTAGATTGACTCCCAAGCGTTTTGCATAGAGCGGATCGAGTGCGTGTTCCGCATCGATAAATGCTGCCACACCTCGATTCTTCTGGGCATTGGCGATGACATGAAGGGCCAATGTGGTTTTTCCTGAAGATTCAGGACCAAAGATTTCGATGATGCGACCGCGTGGAATACCGCCGACTCCCAGCGCATTGTCCAGGGAGAGACTTCCTGTGCTGATGGTCTGGGTCGGTGTAATTTTCTGGCTACCCAGACGCATGATCGAGCCGTCTCCACAGCGTTTGTGGATCTGCTCGATCGCGGACTTGAGGGCCGCGTCGCGTTCAGGGTTGGCCTGGTTGGGTGTTGGGTCGGACTTTTTACTGGGGGTGCGTTCTTGAGTGGCCCTGGCCATGCTCTTACTCTCCTTACTTCTTTCGACAAGATTGATTGGGTTTTTCATCACTCTGGCCTGGAGTGTAGTGTCCGGGTGCGACAGAAAACCGCTGCCGAGATGAATTTCGACATATTGTATGTGTTGGGGAGCCGATGTCCAATATGTTGTGGTCTTTTCGGGGGCAAATTCTGTCAAAAGTCTGACTTCTCGCTCCGGATACCGACCATGGCTACAATGCACAGCAATGTTTTTGAAACAAGAAGTTCTGGTGGGAAAGATCGCGCTCGAGCGTGGGATCCTGACTCGTCAACAGTTGACCGAATGTTTGGCCTGGAAAACCAAGTCCGAGCCCGATAAGCCGTTGATTTCGATTCTGATCGAAAGAGAGTTCGTGGATGATGAATCCCTGGAGGTGATCCTTGCGGAACAGAGGAAAATCCTGGAGAGGGAAGAGCGTCAGCGTCGTAAGAAAATAAAGTTGCGGGGTGTTCAGGCGGAAGAGAAAAACTCTACAGTTTCATTTCGTCAGCGGTGTCGACATTGCGATGAAATTCTGCCCAAAGCGGCGGAACGCTGCATGTATTGTGGGGGGCGTCTTCAGAAGGGACCCGCGACTCGAAAGCTCGAAAAGCGGAGGCAGAAAAGCGATGAGCGTTGCAGCCTCTGTTACTATCCCGTTCTCGATTCAGATGAGAGTTGTCCAGCCTGCCATGCGGTATTTGTACTATCCGGGGATGAAGGTGAGTTCAAATGTTCCGCGTGCGGACGTTTCGTGGGGCTCGAAGACAGAGAGTGTCCGTGGTGTGAGGCTTCGTTCTCCTAGCTGGACTCGGGCCCGGGTAAAGTCTCAGTCCGGCTGGCTGATGGATTGTAGGGCCGCGAGAAGTTCCGTCCCGTTTTCGTAACGATTTTTCGGGTCCCGAGCTAACATCCTCTGAATAATTTGAGAAAACGAATCGCTCACTAGGGGGTTCCGGGTGTGGGGAGTGGTGGGGGTGGAGAACAGGCGCTGGTTGATGATGGCGACTGTGGAGCGTCCATCGAAAGGTTTGGCTCCGGTAACCATGAAGTAAAGTGTGGCTCCCAGGCTGTAGATATCGCTGCGAGAATCCAGTTTCGTTTGTCCTTTCACCTGTTCCGGTGAGAGATAGTAGGGTGTGCCGAGAATGACTCCTTCGGTGGTGAGATGACCACGAGCGGAATCTCTCTGGGCCAGACCGTAATCAACTAAGACGGCTCGATCGCTTCCATCGGTAAGGATGATGTTTTCTGGTTTGATGTCTCTATGTACCAAGTCGTGTCGTTCCAGTTCAATCAGCGCGTTGGCCAGCTGGATGCCAAAGCGCACAGACCGGGATTCACTCAGGAATCCTTCTTCCTGAAGAGTTTGAGCCAGTGTGGATCCGGTAAGGTATTCCATGCAGTAAAAGAGTCGGTCTGGACGACTGACGACATCGATTCCACGCGCAAGATGGGGATGGTCGAATTCCATGGTCGCTCTCGATTCGCGAAGAAATCGTTGCAGGTCTTTTCGGGATTCGAAAGAGGCTGGATCCATCGCCTTGAGCGCGACCGCTTGACCGGAGGAGAGTTCAGTGGCCTGGAATACCTGTCCCATAGGACCGTTGCTGATGCAGGACTGGAGCAGGTATCGGTAGGGTGAAGTCCCCTCGAGAATACGACCCGAATCGATATCGACAGAGTGGCGAGCTTGCTGTTGCAATCGGATGCGGCGAACTCGTTCGAGTTGTGAACGGATACGAGCGCTGAGTATCTCGGGCCGAAACGGTTTGACGATATAGTCGTCTGCTCCGTGATCGAGTCCTTCGACCATGGAGTCTTCTGTGCCGAGCGCGGTGAGTAGGATGACCGGGGTATCGACTCCTAATGGATGCTCTCGAAGCGTCGCGCAGATGTCGAATCCGCTACTCTCCTTGAACTGTACGTCGAGGATCAGTAGGTCGGGAGCGAAGTCGTCAAAGATCTCGAGGACCTGATCACCTCGACTGCAGGTTTCGACAAGGTATCCCTGCTGCTCCAGGAGAATTCGGAGCGAATCCTGTATGTGGGGGTCGTCATCAGCAACAAGGATCTTGTTTGGACCCGATTGCGAAATACTGGCGCCCCGATCAATCAGCAACGAGCTGGTCATCGCATCCGAAATCATACCTCAGAATCGTGGTCTGGGCGAATCTCAAGAGAGGGATTTCGGTTCAGAAAATGAGATGGATCGGAAGATCCAGAAGCGGGTATCGGGGGCATGGATCGCGGTTTCATCTATCTCCGCTTTTCGGCAAGCCTGGCGAAGGGTTTCCTCCCGATTCCATCCCATATCCAAGGGGACCTGAGGAAGAAAAACTGCTCGATGTCCACCGTTTTCGATCTGTATGCCGTGGAGGCCGATAATCATCTCATTGGGTGAGTCGATCGGTAGAAGGGCGGAGAGAATGGAGACATCGATCCGGAGTTTATCGACTTCTTTGGGGTTCACCGGTTCAAATCGGGGGTCTTCTCGAGCGGACTGGAGGACTAACTTCTCAACGGTAGCCCAAAGAGGTAGATCGGATGTCATTCTCCCGATACAACCTCGAAGTTCATTGCTGGAACGTTCACGGAGAGTGACAAAGGCACCCCAGAGATGCTGAAGCGTGGGGCTGGGTTCAGGAAGATCTGGGGTAGGATTGCCCACGATTTCGCGTTCCAGGACGATTCGGGCCCGTCGCAGGAGGTCCAGGCGGTCGGGGAGGGGAATTGTTGGGAGGTCGGGCATTTCGGGTGGTTATAAAAAAGGGGTGCCGAAGCACCCCTTGTGGTAGATGTCATGACTTCAGGCGGTACGGTTATTCCATCGGGTCGCCTTCGTCTTCACCGGCGTTATCGAGTTCCTCCTGGACAAGAGCGTCGATCTTGGGCGGATCGCCTTCGCGATACTTCTTTCTCCAGGACTTGTGATTCATGATTTCGGAATCGCTGAACTGTTTGTTTGTGTCGTCGTCAGCGAAGTCGGGAGGCCGGAGACCCGTGAGGAAGTCGGTGATCGGGGCGCTAGTTTGCCCATCTCGCTCCACAATCAGGTTGATCGCGAGGAAGCCGCCCACAAGCATCACGATGGCTGTGAGGATGAGAAAGGTGGCCATGACCGGATCGCCCTGGGGGGCGGTTGCGACAGGCATGACACGCGCGGATACCGGGCGGGCCGCAGCGGTACGCCCTCGGGTCGCTGGACGAGAAGGAATCGTCTGGGCACCGGAGGCAGCCTGGAGGATTTCGCTGGAGTCGTCTACGAGATCGAGCGGTTCCGTCAGCATGCCGCTGCTGTCGTCGACGAAGGTCGCGGCGGCGCCGATATCTTCAGTGACAGCGCTGGAAGAATCTTCGAGCGCGATCACGCTTGAAGAGGAGTCGTCGTCGAAGACGAGTTCTTCCGTGAGTGTTTCAGAACTCGTGTCGTGGTGACTCGATTCGGAAAAGTCGACCGTCGGAATGGCTTCGGAGCTCATGCCGCTGCCGTCATCGAGGTCGTCGATATCGAGCAAGGTCTCAGAGGTGTCGTCTTCTACGAGTAGGACTTCACTCTCTTCTTCGGTTCCTTCGTCATCGCCACCGGATGGGAGAATGATCGTCGGTTCGGTCATGCGGCCCTTCTTGAGGCCTGCGATGTCCGACGCCTTGAATTTCATCTTCTCTTCATCGCGGAATGCCCGGATTTCACCTTCGGAAACGAGTCGTTTGAGCTCGTCTTCCTCCATCTGGAGTTCCTTGAGAACCTTCTCGAAGGAAAAGTATTCCATCGCCACCGGTCTGTCTCCTGAGTATCGAAACGAATGGGGGCCGAGGTGGCCACCCGTTTTCAGTCTGTATTCAAGTAACGGAAGTTACTTGTTCTTCTTGTTGTATTCTTCGAGCTTTTTCTTGAGATCTTTGACCTTGTGTTGAGAGCGGTCGTTGTACTCGATAAGCTTCAGGTCGTAAGCGATCTTCCGAGATGCGGCAAAAGTGACAGATCGTCCACTGGAGTCGGATCGGTACAGGGCCAACTGTTCACCATTTTCACCTTTTTTGATCACCCAGAGAGCGGGACCACTGCTGGTCGTTGCCGCTACCATCATCAAATCCCCAGAAGCGGTAGATGTTTGGGCATGGGCGGATGGGGTCATGGGAATCTGGTTCACGAGGAGAGCGAGGAGCAGGACAATGATGGCTCCGAGCATCGTTACCACGATAGAGT
>JASMLP010000149.1 GCA_030748635.1 Planctomycetota bacterium | reverse complement strand
CCGGAATCACCGATGCCGGGCTGGCCCATCTGGCCAAACGAAAAGGGCTCGAACATCTCGATCTGCGTGAAACCCTGATCACCGATGCGGGCCTTCTCCACCTGAAAGCGCTGTCTCATCTCCGACAACTCGACCTGCGAGAAACCCGATGCACCCCCGAAGGCATCCGAGCCCTGGAAAATGCGCTGCCCAACTGTCGGATCTATCGCTCCCCGTAGGAACCAAGCTCCCCTTGCGCATATAAGTTGTCGTATTGCAACGGACTCAAGCGTCCCTGCCTGTCGTGTGGCACCCCCTTTGGGTCGAGAGGGCCAGGAGATGCGGAGCCTCTTTTCGTTTTTTTTCCTCTTTTTTTGAGGATCCCCCTCTTTTTGACGTGTTTCGGGTTGAGGAAGACACATTCGTGTTCCCTGGAAGCGGTTCACCCGCGTCGGCAGACATCGAAACGGACATCGTCGCGACTCGAGCCAACACCCACCATAAAAACGCACCTGTTAGGAGAGATCACCATGAGTCAGAAGAACCACGAGCCAACCCAAATCAAACTCTTGAGCGACCTGGAAATGGACGAACTGCGAGGAAATGGAATTTTCAAAACCATCTGGAAGGACATCAAGGAATCCACCGGATTCTTCGCCGGTGTGGCTGGCGGCATGTCCGGCGGCTATTCCTTCAGCGAGTCGGTAATCGACTACGGCCGCTACAAGAAGCAACAGAGCGGCGGAGTTTGGCAGTGTTTTCAGAACCCCTGTCAGTGTGGTGCCTGTGACCAGGGACAGGGCGGACGACCGGTCTGGAACTGAGAACCCGATGAACTCCTCCTATTCCATTGTGATGCAAGCCGGGCTCCATGACTGTGGCCCGGCCTGTCTGGCAGCGATCGCCCACACCCACGGACTGTGTTTCGCTCCGGAGGATCTTCCTTCCGCTGCGACCGAAGGTGCGAGTCTGATGGAGCTGGCACGAGCCGCCCGATCGATCGGTCTCGAAGCTCAAGGGGTCCGGATGTCGATTCACGACCTCGACAAGATTCCCCTGCCCGCCATCGCCCACCTCGACCTCGGAGACGAACCCGGGGGACGCGGCCACTACGTCGTGGTCCACGCCCTGCACGAAGACGGTTTCACGGTCGCCGATCCGGCCCAAGGGATTCGCTTCATGCCCTGGGATGTTTTTGCACGGATCTGGAGCGGCCAAATGCTTCTCCTGCGCCCGAATAGAGAAACTCCTCTACCGCTTCCATCCCAGGAGACCCGAAATACGGCGCCAGCCTGATTCGACGATCGTTCGATCCATTCGATTCTTCGGGACTTCCACAGATTTCACGAATCAGGCTAACCCCCTTTTGGAAGGTAAGGCCCGCTACCGATCCAGGTTCGCCTTCCACCCGAAATGCTGCTCGATATTGGTCATCATGGCCCGGAACTGGGGTTCGGACATCTCCTCGACGTGACCGTCCAAAAACAGAACGCACCGAGCATCCTCGTGGTTCTCGATCGAAGCGTCCCAGAGGGCGGGAATCCGACTGGCATTCTTAATAACCCGGGCCCCACCGAAGTTCGCCTTTTCCCAGGTGGCATAATCGTAATGGACCCCAGCATGATCGCCCGTCGAAGGACAGTCGAAGACAGAGGGATCGCTCACTGCCCCGGACCGGAGAAGTCGCTCGCAGAAGGCCGGGTTCCCAAAGGGTGGATAATAATCGTTGAAAGCATCCGCGTAATTGGCAATCCCGATCCCCAGTTGCTTCAGGTTGCTCTTGCACTTGGCGCGTTGCGCCTTCTCCTTCACCGCAGTGAGAGCGGGTAGAAGCATGGCAGCCGCAATACCTATTTGGGTCATATCAACTCCAAGGTCGGGTCCGAGAAACGAGCGGGTTTCCAGGACAAACGCGCCCGGCTCCCGCCGCACAAGCAAAACTCCGGGTGGGAGATACTGCGCCACCCACTCCGCCGGCGGCAGAGCAGCCGGCTGAAAAGTCACCTCCCGCAACTCGGGCGGCATCTGACCCCGGACGAACGGCCAGGCAACATCGAATACCGTGACGAATCCGTTGTAGGCATTCCCGACGGCGTGAGCCGTATCAACATAGAACATCATCCCCGCGTCCGAAGAGCCGACCCATTGGGTCGCCTTTCGATAAGCGCTACGGTCCACGAGGCGCTTCGAGTCGCCCTTCTTCCGCTCGAGGAGGAGACGCATGATCGCCTGGCTCGAGTTGGCAATCGTCAGACGATCTTCCTCGACAAGAAGGGCCTTCGCTGGAATTCCCGCCACCATCATGCCCATCGCCATCCCCATAGCGACCGGTGGCTCCTTCCTATCCAAGAAATCCGGCGGCACAAGCACGTTCAAGACATGAATGGAGTGGCCCAGGAAGTCGACCGTCGTAAGCTCCATCATGTCGATCGAACCGGTCAGCTTCCGAAGGGCATCCACAAATCGAACGCCATCGGAGGAACGAATCTGCAACACGGTATCAGGTCGGAACGTTCCTCCGAGAGGAGGCGTAGCCGTATAGACGGTCATGGTCTGACCGAGCCGTCCGAGGAGGTCCTCGGAGATGGAGATACCCGCCCGAGCCTCGAATTCCCGAACCGCCTGGATCAGTTCCCGACCCTTCTCGGTCTCGAACGCTTGCACAAGATCTAACAAGGTGTTCCACCGCTGACCGAGGTTACACCGAAAAACACAAAGATTGGTGGCTCGCTCCGGAACCCGATCGAGACCGAGAGCCTCCTGTGGACCAGCCGTCTCCGGCGCCAACAGCGCCAGAAGACCCCGGGGCTCTCCCTCGATGGCGAGGCGGAGGCGAGACGTCCAGCCCTCTTTCTCGGACCGGGTTGTCACCGTGAGACTACGAAGAGCATCCAGACCCAGAATCTTCAACATCCGGGCCATCTCCTCGCGACGTTTGGGTGGCACACCCATCCCGATGGCCTGCTCGATCGCTCCTTCCAGATTAACGTAAAAGCTCGCACCATCCGTCCGGCGGTCAGGAAGCTGTTCGGAGTGTCCGAGCGATCCGGTCTCGAGGGCCTTCCCGGCAAGCAACTGCCCGGCAAGCAATCGATCGGTTGAGATCACCAACCGCCCTCCCCGACAACGAAAGTAGATCTCTTCTCCTTCTTGATCCAGCACCCGGAGATCACCGGCCTCCTTCAGCGGAGCTCCCTGCTCGCGCAGAAAAGCCTCGAAGGCGGCAACGATTGCGTCCAGGGCGGGCGTACCCCGAACAACCAACGCCAGGCCCGGCACGGGCCGATTCCGATTCCCCATATCGAGCAGTGCGATCGAGATTTCTCCGTCCAGCGAGCCGAGAAGACCCTTCATGTCGGTCCCGAACATCCCCTGGGCCGGTTCCTCCGCCTGTTTCATTAGCTTTTGGATGGGTTCCATAAGCGGTTTCATCAGCTCGTGGCCGAGCATCTGCCCCAACGGAGAGGACTCACAGCCGGCCCGGAAGGCCTTCCAGCTGGATATCTCGCCGTAGAGAAGTGTCGATTCCGGAACGAGGTCGGCCAGGCGTGTCGACTGGGCGGCAACCGGCGAGGCCAGGAGAACCAGAGCCAGGGTAATGATGACAATGAAACGCGCATGTGACATGAGGATGGCCTACCTAAAAAACGTTCGCTGGAACAGGGATGGAATCAACGCCTGACTCCGTAAACCGAGTGATAGATCCTAGAGAGCCCTCGAACCGGGTGTCAAGAAAATCCCGACAGCGAGTAAGGCAGTTGCCAGGTATTCTCTCCTCAAGGGATCCATCTGCCCCTCGAGTCGGGCTGAAACATAGTAAGGTACGATGGACCGCGATGACCTTATATAGAATCGAATCCACCCAAAAGTCGCCCATCCATGAAAGGCCTTCCGATGAGAAAGTATCTCAAAATGATCGTGCTGGCATGCGGTCTGTCCGTATGCGCATACGCTGACATTGAATTGGCGCCATGCTATACGGAGGATCAACCGATCATTGTCCATTTCAAGTATTCCGGTGGGGACAAGCGCTGGGATGCGGCATTCGGCCTCGACCCGGACAAGGTTCTGGTTCTTATCAACAACGCGGTCTTCAGCCTGCACGAA
>JASMLP010000148.1 GCA_030748635.1 Planctomycetota bacterium | reverse complement strand
CACGATCTCCGGATCGAAGCCTATGGGACCATCGATGAACTCAACAGTTGCGTCGGGTTGGCCCGATCCGCAAACCGCTCCACCCCCTTCAACGGTTCGGACGAGCTGGATTCGGAATTCACATGGTTACAAAATCGGATTTTCGATCTGGGTAGCGAACTGGCGACTCCTCCCGACACATTCCAGTCCGGTATGCCGTGCGTCACGGAAGAACATATCACCCACCTCGAATCCACCATGGACGGTTGGGGGGAGGAACTCGAGCCCCTGAAATCTTTTATCCTCCCGGGTGGAGGAAGCATCTCCAGTTTTCTACATCTGGCACGAACTGTATGTCGGAGGGCTGAGCGGATTGTCATCATGCTCCACCACAAAGAAGGAGTTCGGCCCGAAGCGTTGCAGTTTCTGAATCGGCTCTCGGACTACTTTTTCGTGTTCTCACGGCACGTAGCCAAGATCTCATCCGAAGAGGAGTGGCTCTGGGAAAGCCCGCTACAGAAACAAAGTTCCGATCACATGAAAAACGAAAACGGATCTCAGGAAAAAGCCAACGACTGAACCTTCTCGACCAGAACGTCGTTATCGAACGGCTTCTCCAGATAATCGTCAAAACCTTTCCCCTTCAATTCGGCAATGTCTCCCTTGGAAACATATCCCGAAACCGCCATGATTTTGACACTGGAAAGTTCCGGATCTTCCCGGATATAGGAACAAACCTGACGCCCATCGATATCGGGCAACATGATATCGAGCAAGATGACATCCGGCTGGTATTCTTTGGCCAGCCCCGCGTCAAACCCACGCCCCACGGCGCGAATCTCATAATCGCCGGACTTCTCGAAAACGGTCTTGAGAAGCTCCAAAATATGTTTGTCGTCGTCGACGATCAGTAACTTTTTCTTGGTCTGAAGCCGATCCGTTGGAATCCCATTCGCGGCCATGAACTCCACCAGATGTTCGCGAGTAACTCGGCGACTCTTGGATCCTGGGATTTTGAAGCCGTTGAGCCGACCGGTATCGATCCACTTGATCACCGTCGGAATCGTCACATGACAAAGCTCTGCCACCTGACCCGTTGTAAATCCCCGCTTGGTATCCATCTCACTCATTTCAGCCCTCGCCTGGTAGATCTCTTTTCCATTGATTGAAAGAAATACCAGAGAGCTCAGTACTTCAAAAACAAAAAATATTGAAAAATCCGCCCTATTTGGGCTCAGCCGGACAAATAGAAGCTTTGCACCCTTCACGTCAAACCTCAACCTGATCAACCGATCAGTCCGAATCCTGCTCCGAATCCTGCTCCGAATCCACCACCCGCGCCTGAACATCCCGAATCGGCCCCTCAAAAGGAGAAGAGGAATTTTCTCTTTCTCCTTTTGAGGTTGTCCCACCGAAAGAAACCGTCTGAACCTGAAACCGAATTCGCCGTCGGATCCAGGCAACGACCAGAAGCCGAGTGGGTGGAAATAAAAGCGCAAACCCCACCGAATCGGTGAGAATTCCGGGTGTCACGAGAACCACACCTCCCACCAGAATCGCAACTCCATGAATCAACTCATCACCGGGAATCCGTCCCGACTCCACCGCCTCCTTCATCTGCTGAAGAATCCCCACGCCTTGCTGACGCGCCATGGCCGCTCCTAGCATTCCGGTCATCACCACCAGCAAGATCGTCCCCATGGATCCCAACCATTCATGGGAAACATAAAAGAGCAAACGAAGCTCTACCAGAGGGACCACCACAAATAGCATCAGAAATATCAACGGCACGAGACTACCTCCTCAGATTTTCCCAGACCTCAACCCATGGGCTTCCCGGAGGCCAGGCAACACCCCGGAGATCCATCCAGAAAGAACCCACCACCAGGTCCAGATCTCCATCCCCATCGACATCACCCACATCCAATGCGGCGTGGAAGGGATGACGCCGCTCGATAATCCACGGATGGAACGTACCCGGTGATTGCTGTTCGAACCAGACCAGAGAGGGAAATCCATAATTTGGATAGTCCTTTTTGGGGTGAAAGGGGGGCAAAAAAGCCCCCGCGACCAGATCCTGATCCCCATCCCCATCCAGATCGGCGACTCGCACTCCGTGTACCGCATACATGGGAGCAATCTCCCGTGACTTCCAACTCTTTCCCGGTCCTCGATTTTCCAGCCAACGGAGACCGTGATAGGTCTTGAAGATCATATCGTCGAGAGAGTCCCCATTGCTCAGGACCAGATCTTGATCCCCATCCCCATCCAAATCGGCGACCACCAAACCGTTGGAACCCCATGCCGGATGCGTAGCTCGATCGAGAATCCGAGGCTCAAAATCACCTTTCCCTCGATTTCGAAACCACACAACCTCCTCATGCTCCTGAGAAAGCTGGGCCACGATATCCAGACGGCCATCCCCGTCCAGGTCCGCGATGGGAACATGAATCACGCCGTGACGCGGATCGATGGGGTGCCGCTCGAAATCAAATGACAACGACTTGGGGCGACCGGCTTCACCCGTACGATTTTCCATCCAGAATATCTGCCCGGTTTCGTTCCAACCAAAAACTCCGACCACCAAATCCAGATCACCATCTCCGTCCATATCCCCCGAACGCACATCGCTCACTCTTCCCAACCCCTTTGCGAGCACGATGCGCTCCAACTCCTGGCCTCCTCTTGACCGCAACAACGAAACGGTTCCCTGATGATGATCCTTGGGCAAAAAAGATCCCAAATCTGCGACCAGAATCTCCGGAAATCCATCTTGGTCGAGATCACAAAGCTCCACCCGACAAGGGTGCGGGACCTTACCCACCGGCATAAAATAAGGATCCTTGTCTTTCAGCGCCCCCTTCCTGAAAGTCATCCGGAACACCCTACCGTGACGCATATCACACGCCAGGAGTGTAGGAGCTTTGATCCCCTCGTGAGCGACAAAAGACAGATGAGAAATCGCGGGGCTCGGTGGAGCTCCGGCGGGAGAAAATCCGTGTTTTCGAAAAGCGATCGGACCGACCGCACTGGGGGGAGGGACCGGCCGCAACGACCACGAATCGAGAGGAGAGTGTAACTCGTACCAGGCGATCACCTCTTCGGCACGCAATCCATCGAGGGGTTTTCCTTCAAACCCGAGAAAGGAGTACATCTTCTCGATCACTTCCCGCCAGGCCGGCCGAGGTAAAACATCGGGATTGGGGAACCCGTGACAACGAGCACACGAATGCCTAATGCGCGAACCTACCCCAGATAAATCACTCTCCTGCGAACCCGAAACGTTGGAATTCGGGACGGGATCCCTGGATCCAGAGGGCTTTGAGTGAAAAGCGACCGACCAGCAGAGCAACACCCCTACGAATAAAGCCGCCGCCCAAAGTAAGCGCTTCATGTATCCAACTCAGCGAGAGCGTGTTCCATCTGCCGAAGGGGAATAAGATCTCCACGCTTGGTTGCAACCGCAATCCCACGAGCATAGACCTCCCGGGCTTGATCGAACTTACCCAGTTCTTGAAAACACTTTCCCAGAGCCACATATCCCACAGAATGATCCTTTTGAATCTCCACCGCTTTTTCAAGGTGTGGCAAGCCCTCTTCGACTTTTCCCAGCTTCATCAAACCCTGCCCCAGGCCAAAGTTCGCCATGTGGTCGTTAGCGTCCAATTCGAGAACTTGCCGAAACATCGAAAGACGACTTGTAATCTGAGCTCGCTCCGCCGCTTCCCGTTCCCGCTCGAGTTTTTCAGCCCGGACCTTGGCTGATTGAGCTCTTAGCGAAAGGACCATGGCCTTCCCTTGAGCCTCCTCGGCCTGCTCCTTGTGTCCCAGTTTCATGTAGTACAGAGAGAGATTTGTCTGAGCCATGATCGAATCCGGATCGACCTGGGCCAAATCCTTCATCAACACGATCGCCTCCTCGAATTCCTCCCGTCGAGAAAGAATCACCCCGAGAGCTTCCACTGCGTCCTTATTTTTTGGGTCGACAACGATGGCTTCACGCAGGATCCGTATCGACTCCACTTCCCGCCCCTCCGCAAAAGCCCGCATCCCACGTTCGGCAAGTCGACAAGATTGATGCTCCCGATCCGGAGCCTGATAAAATGGCAACACCGTGATGGTAGCCACATACGATTTACCCGCGCTTTCGAATCCGATTGTTTTTCCGGATGATCGATAATCCCGGTGTAAATACGCCAGAGCAATGGGCGACTCGAGAGTAGGTGACCAGGTCCCGCTTCGAACGGTCCCTACCTCCTTTCCATCCACGAGGAGGGTCGACCCCACATCCGGCCAGTGAAGCCCCTCGAAACGCAAGCCGATCAACGCTTTCCCCACAGCCCCGTAGGTCTTCACGCGGGCCACCACCTCTTGCCCCAAATAGCACCCCTTCTGGTAACTCACCGCCCGCTGTTCCAAACCGGTCTCGGGCAAGATCTGAGTTTGGTCCATATCCAGCCCCCAACGAGGGATTCCGGCTTCCAGACGCAATACATCCAGGACTTCTGGTGAAATCACCTGATAATCAAACTCCGGCCCCACTTTCCGGATCTGCCCACAGACCCGCTCAACACCCTCTGAAGATCCGACCAAAAGAAACCCCGATTCACCGGTTTCACTGTGACGGACAATCAGCGCATCGTCTCCTCCCGGCGCAAAAGGACAGATACCGTACTCTTGCAACGGGAGTTTTTGCTCGGGCCAGAGATGCTGGAGCAGAGGTCCACTCCGAGGCCCTTGAACGAGCAAAAAAGCGCTCTCCTCGGTGCGATCAACGATTCGAAGATCTTCGCACACATGATATTTTTCAAGATGTTCGAACAACTCCCTTCGCCGACAAGCGTCCCCTAGCAGAACATAACGATCCCCCATCCGGCACAGACCATAAGTCGCTACAATATAAGCCTTTGGGATCAGGGAGGCCGAGGCTTGACCCTCGCCAGTCTCTAAGGACTTCACATCGCTGGTCGTCTGGGCATGCAAAAAACCTCGAGCGTCAGGACCGGACACCTCAATCCGTGAAAATGTTTCGACCCCGATCGATCCCACCCCTCGCCTCAGAGCGAGAACCGCCTGGGAAAGCACGTCGTCAGATTGGAATATAGACATAAAAGAGGTCCTCAGAGAGCATCTCGAAACAGGAAAACCCTTCCAAAAATGGAGTATAATCTATTCATTAAACATTGAGCGTATGTCGATTCGCTCCCTTTCCTGGTGGAGTCTTCGAGGCGTGAATCTCCATGTTCGATCAAATCCCGTTTTA
>JASMLP010000147.1 GCA_030748635.1 Planctomycetota bacterium | reverse complement strand
ATGGGGTCGGTGCGAAGCTTGTCGAGCCGTCGAAGCTCAGCGCGAAGGACCTCGGGAGCTTCGTCAAGGGCTCCTTCGAAAACAGCGCCCGCATCGACCTGCTTCCCTTCGCGAACGGCTTGAAGGACCTTGTCGTGAGAGCGGAAGAAAAGGATCTCTCGAAAAAAATCGTCCGGATCTTTGCCCTGGGTTCGAATCAAGCTTCTGGGAAACACATAACCGGAGGTCGAGTTGGGGTCGACAAAGGCGAAACGTTTTCCTCTCAGGTCCTCGAGAGTACGGATCGAGGAGTCTTGTTGGGTGATGATAACTCCGTGGTAGAAGGCTTGGCCTCCTCGGACTTGTTGAGCTAGCGGTTTCAGATCGGGTTCACGGGAATGAGCTTGAACATAGTTGTATCCCGAAAGCAGGGCGAGGTGGATGCCTCCTTCTCCTTGGGTGATTCTTGCAACAACCTCTTCGTAGTTGGGGCAGATGACGAGCTCGATGGAGGTGTCGCAAGCTTTCGAGAGGTGGTCGATCAGGGTGCCGTACCCTTTCTCGATGGCTTTTTTTTCGGTAAAAGGGTGGACTCCAAAAATCAACGTTTGGAGAGGATCGACGGTGGCGGGCTGTTTGGGGGGGGGAGATGTAAAGAAGAGAGTCGCGAAGACGATGGCCACGAAAAGGCTTACAGTTCCTACGACGAATGGGAGTCTCGTGATGCGAGTCGGATGGATGGGAGTGGTGGTGGTTGGCGGCGGAGGAGGGGATGTCTTGATCGGAGACCCTTCTCGGAATCGCTTCAGATCATCAGCCATGGCCCGGGTACCGGGGTAACGATCTGCGGGATCCTTGGCGATAGCGGTCAAGAGAATCGTGCGCATCTCTTCGGGGAGACTGGGGATTTTTACTTTTGGGTCCGGACAGGGATAGTTGGCGATCAGCGAAAGGAGTTCGAGAATCGACTTGGCTTTGAAAGGGGGGGTGCCGGTTACCAGTTCATAGAGCACCACGCCGACAGAATAGAGATCCGACCGGGGGCCGAGTTCGTCTTTTTCTCCCGCGGCTTGTTCGGGGCTCATGTATCGAGGTGTTCCCAGAATGATGCCGGTGACAGTCAGGTCGGTGAGGTTGGAAATAGATCGTACGAGTCCGAAGTCGACGAGGTAGGGGGTTCCTGATTGATCGACGAGAATGTTGGAGGGTTTGATATCGCGGTGAATCACTCCTTGAGAATGCGCGTGCGCAAGGGCTCGGCAGATCGGCTCAATGAGTTCCGCCGCTTCCATGGGGCTGAATCGCTTTTGCTTCATCAAAGAAGAAAGAGACTCTCCCTGGATGAATGCCATGGTGATGAAGTGAAACCCGTCTTGTTGACCTGACTCGAAGATGGGGACGATGTTTGGGTGTGTCAGTTGAGAGGTGAGACTCGCTTCCCGCTCGAATCGGTGGAACGCGTTGCGACGCTCCTCTTTGGTCAGTCCTGGTGGTGGATTCATTACCTTGATGGCAACGGATCGACCTAATTTCTTGTCGCGGCCTCGAAACACGATTCCCATTCCACCGCGGCCGATTTCGGACTCCAGTTCATAGTTGCCGAACTCTTTGGGCGGGGCATCCAGCGGAAGGCCATCGGTCCGACTTTCGATAGATGTTTCCAGGTCGGAATGGGAGGTGTCGAAAATAGCGACGAGATCGGGAGGCTCGGGATTCTGTTTGATCGGAGGTTGTCGGGTATCGATTTCCATGGTGGATTCGTACACTAAGGCCAGCTCCTTCGCCTCCTTTCGAAGGTTTTCCAGAGAGTTTTCTTGGAGCACCTTTCGATCGAGAAGGTTATGCAGCAACGGGATCCCCTGACGCTTCGATTCTTCGAGAGAATCCTGAAGGGCTTGAGAATCCATCAAATCCTTGCGTTGGATCAGTAACACGAGAATCTGGTCATTGCGGAGTGGGTCCACGCGAATCTCCTAGGACGATGAGAGAAGCCATGCATCCTACGGGGGGGGGCGAGGGGGGTCAACGATTGCGGGAACGCTTGCCGGCATGGATGTCGCTCCGTAGAATTCGAAATCGTGAAAGATTTTGGCGGCCCAGCGGAGCCTCTTTCCGTCAGTGAGTTGAATCGACGGGTCAAACGGATCATCGAGGGGCGTTTCCCTCAGGTGAATCTCGTCGCAGAGACCAGCGGTGTGCGTTTGACGCCAGCCGGCCATCTGTTTTTCTCCCTCAAAGATGATCAGAGTGAGATCCGAGCGGTTTTGTGGAAGGATCGAGTTCGAAAACTGACTTTTGATCTCGAAGAGGGCCTCGAGGTGATCGTTCGAGGCGCGCTTCGGGTTTTCCAGAAACGAGGGACCTATCAGGTCGAGGTTCAGGAAATCGTTCCCAAGGGGATCGGAGCCCTGCAGTTGGCTTATAAGCAGCTTTTTGCGCGTCTGGAGCGCGAGGGCCTGTTTCATCCTTCACAGAAGAAGGGGTTACCACGCTTTCCGATGAAAATCGGTCTGGTGACTTCTCCGACGAGTGCGGCGATCGCGGATATGCTTCGAGTGCTATTTCGTCGCGCGCCCCGCCTGAAAGTCCTGGTAGCACCCGTAAGGGTTCAGGGGGAAGGGGCAGCCAACGAGATCGCTTCTGCGATCCGCTGTCTGAATCGAAATGTGGCGCAACTCGACCTTCTCATTGTGGGAAGAGGAGGGGGGAGTCCTGAAGATCTGTGGGCATTCAATGAGGAGGAGGTCGCTCGGGCTATTTTCGAGAGCCAGATACCTGTGGTTTCCGCTGTGGGTCACGAAATCGACACAACGATCGCCGATCATGTCGCGGATCGGCGAGCTCAGACCCCGACCGAGGCGGCGGAGATTTCGGTTCCGGACTGGAATCAGATCCTTTCCGAACTGGACCAACGAAAACACAGTTTGAGAATGGCTTTTCAGGGGCGGATTGTTCGGGACCAGGACCGTTTGGTCGCGTTGAGTCAACACCCGGTTCTTTTGCGCCCCCTGGAAGGGATTCAGGATCGTGTGCAGGCGGTCGAGGAATTGGCGCTCGATCTTCGTCGTGGCCTGGGATTGGCTCGAGATCGGGCTCGAGGTCGACTGGAGGTACTCGAAAGTCGTCCTGTTCTTGTCCGTCCACTGGATGGAGTTGCAGAGAGACTTCGCGATCTGGAGCGGTCGTCGGATCGACTGAACCGAGAAGCTTTTTTGCGGATCGAAAAAATGCGGAATCGCCTGGAGGGGCTTCAGGGGAGACTGGAAAGTCTCTCTCCTCGATCGGTTATTCAGCGTGGCTACAGCCTGACAACCACTCAGGAAGGAAATGTGGTCATGGACGCATCCACACTTGAAGAGGGGCAAAAGGTTCGAACCTGTTTGGCGCGAGGGGAGTTCGAGTCCCGAGTGGAAACAACCCAACTTTCAGCATCGAAGGCAGCGGGAGCGCTTTCGGATGTTGATATTTCCGCTCCCGGAGAGACCCCATGACTGCGAATGCCAAAGATGAATCCAAGCCCAGTTTCGAAGTATCTTTTGATCGTCTCGAAGAGATTGTCAAGGTCCTCGAGTCGGGTCAAGGCACTCTCGATGAATCGATCACTCTTTATGAAGAGGGGATGGCGTGCCTCAAATGTTGTCACGACCTCCTGAAGAAAGCTGAAAAAAAGATTCAATTGCTGATGACTGATGAAGAAGGGAAGCCCTATCTACAGGACTTTACTGGAGCGGATACTTCGGACTCGGAGTCATCGTGAAGCCCGTATTTCTTGAAGAGATGGGTCAACAGGTGGAGGAGGCGCTTCGTCGGTTCTTGCCTCCGGTCGATTCGCTTCGGCCCTGGCTCGAAGAATCGATGCGTTACAGTACTTTTGCGCCCGGCAAACGGATTCGGCCCGTTCTTTTGCTGGAGGTCAATCGGGTTCTTGGGGGGGGGCTCGAGAGAGCGCTTCCCGCCGCGTGCGCTCTTGAAATGGTGCATACATTTTCTCTGGTTCATGACGATCTTCCGGGAATGGATGACGACGATCTTCGCCGTGGTCAGGCCACTTGCCATAAGGTCTATGGTGAAGGCATGGCTATTTTGGCCGGAGACGGCTTGTTGGTCGGCGCATTCTTGACGCTGATACGGCATCTCGAAGGGACCGATCGAGTGATTCGGTGTCAGCAAGAGTTGGGAGAAGCGACCATGCGTTTGATCCGGGGCCAGGCGGCAGATATTCGCTGGTCGGGAAGTCTTCCGAGTTCGGAAAAGCTGGAGGCCATCCATCGGGACAAAACAGCGTGTCTTTTGCGCTGTGCGTGTCGTATGGGGGCTCTGGTCGCGGGAGGGTCGAATGAGGATGTCGAACAATTTGGACGTTATGGAGAGGCTCTCGGGCTCGCGTTTCAGATTGTCGACGATCTACTGGATCTTTCCGGTGATCGTGATTCGTTGGGAAAAACCGCGGGTAAAGATGAGAAGAGTCAAAAGATTACGGCGCCAGCGGTTTATGGAGTGGAGGCGAGTCGAAATCGAGCCCGAGAACTCGTTGGGCAAGCGAAAACATTTGTGGCCGGGTATGCTGAAAGTCGTGGTTTGAAGCAGTTGGCTGAATACTGTTTAGAGAGGAGTGGTTGATGCCGTCCCCGGTCAAGCGTGTTCTGGTTCTTTCGGACGATTCGAAGGTTTCCATACCTGAAACCCGACGTCAGTTGTGTTCCTGGTTGGAAGGTCGGGTCGAGGTCCTTTCTGGACCCGAGGGATTTGAGGGAGATCTCTCTCAGGTCGAGGCGGATCTGGTGGTGGTGCTGGGGGGGGACGGGTCGATTCTCTCCGCGGTTCGTCGGATGGGGTCACGTCAGATTCCGGTGGTTGGCGTGAATTTTGGCAAGCTCGGCTTTCTTAGTGAATTCGAGGCGGGCGATCTTCCCGACGGATTGGAGCCGATTCTTGCCGGTCAATACCGGGAGAGTTCGAGAATGCGGTTGGAGGTCCAGGTTTGCCGCGGGGATAAAATCCTTCATGAGGGGTGCGCCCTCAACGACGCGGTGTTGAGTCGTTCTCATAATCGTCTGGTTGAGATTCGAGTCTGGGCTGGAGAAGAGGAAATTACCAGCTACGGTGGAGATGGAGTGATCTTGTCAACTCCGGTGGGATCGACGGCTTATTCTCTCTCTGCCGGGGGACCCATCGTGCATCCGGAGATGGATGTAGCTTTGATCACGCCGATCTGTTCGCACACTCTGACCAATCGTCCACTGGTCCTGCCCATTCAGCAAGGCATTCGGTGCGAATTGATAGGGGAAGAGAGCGTCTGCTCCCTCACTCTCGATGGGCAGGTCGGAATTGAAATCGAATCTGGAGTTCAGGTTCGCTGTCGTCCCTCGGCGAATCCAGCGCTACTTGTCGATACTCGTCGACGAACGGTGTACGAGGTTTTGCGAAGCAAGCTTCACTGGGGGATTCCACCGTCCTAGGTGACGTGGATGGAATCGATGTCTATTCGACGATGGTTTCTTCTTTTTTGATGGTTCGAATTTTCTCTTCCCGGATGACTTCAATGCGCTCCTCGGGCTCGAGGGTGACATTGTAGTAGGGGTCCAGGTGAGCGGAAAAGAAGTAGGGGATGAACCCGAAGATGAGCCACAACAAGTTGGCGTCTCCTCGATAGGCGCGGTCGATGATCAAGACACGCTCCTTGTATCCCTCTTTGGTCAAGCGGAGAGAAAATTGCTTGGGGAGGCCGTGTTGGCTGGGGATCACCACACCTGGGGTGGTGCCGATATTTTGTCCGTTGAAATAGACCTTGGCTCCGTCGGGGGAGGAGTTGACCTGGCTACGATACGCACAGCCGGGCCCCAAAACGAGGATCGGGGTCAAGGAAAGTAGCAGAATATAGGTCGTAGCTTTCTTGATCATGATTTTTGATTCCTTCTCTGAGATCGAACAAGTGAGAAGATCCTAACCGTTGGGGGGGGCCGGTTCAACGAGGAGGTGCGCTTTGGGGGGCGATCCGTTTCTGGGCGCGCTGAAGAAGGGGGGCGAAGGCTTTCTCGTGCCATCGGTTGGTTTCGGTTTCGTCGAGGGTCTTCATCGCTCGCTGGAGAAACTTTTTGGCCGGTTCGGGGTGACCGATCGCGTGTAACCAGAGCCCGCGAATGGCCAATAGATCGAATCGGTCGGGGTGTCGACGGATCCCTTGAATCAGGCGTTTTTCGATCCGCTGGGTTCGTTTCGGAAAATGAGGGGGAAATTCAGCGTCGATCCAGGTCAGATAGGTTTGCCACTGGTACGGATTCGTTCGGTTCATGTCGTCCAGAAATCGGGCGGCTTGCGCACGGTCCCCCATCCGTAAGGCTCCCAGAGCGAGGCGCATTTCGTTCGTGCCGAATTGGGGAGCCAGATGATGAATTTCCTCGAGGGCTTCTTGCGCGATGGATATTCCCTGCGATTTTTGGATCGATTCAGCCCGGTCGGTTCGTAGCAAAAGGGTGACTCGGTCATCGAAAGGGATTTGCTCTAACATCCGATTGTAGTGGAGTTGAGCGGTTTTCGGGTTTCCGTTCCGCTTCCAGGCGATGCCGCCCTTTGTGGCGGAAATTTCGTATCGGAATCGAGGCAAAACAATGAGGACCCAGGCCAGGACCGCTAGTGTGAGGACGGCTCCTCGAAGAGCGCGTGCGAGATGCCGTTGCGGGGGTGGGAGTCTAGGGCCTCGGTCGGGGTGAGGTTGGGTGCGAGATCCCGCGACCAGAAGAGCTAGGGCGAACCAGAGGTTGGTGGCTACGCTCGGGTAGTGTGGAGCGACGCTGACGGCGGCGTGGATTAGGGTTCCCGCAACGCCGACTGTGAGTCCGATCATGAGATCCCGATGTTTCCCTTTTTCGGCCAACTGAACGGCTTTTCGAGCCGAACTTATTCCGGCAAAGATCAGAATCCCCAGCAAAGACAATCCCACGATGCCGACTTCGGACCAGACATGAAGGTAAAGATTGTGGGCGAGTTCGGTGATTGGGCTGGGGTGGGGGCCGGCATGGACTTCTGGACCCGCGAGTCGCGGAAAGATGACCAAGAAGGATCCCGGACCATGACCGACGATCAGCGAAAGAGGAGACCAGCAGATAGATTTCCAGGTGCCCTTCCAGATGATCCACCGTTCTGCAAAAGAGGTCTCAAGTCCGTTGATGAGGGTTTCCGGAATCAATACATGTCGGGCCAGGAAGCCGATGGAAATCAGGGAGATCGATGAAACGCCAAGAATGCCCAAACGTTTGGGCGACATTTTCGAGTAGATCAGAATCGACAGGAAAAGCCCGAGCAAAAAACCGATCCACGCGCCCGCGGAACCGGCAAGGATCAGAACGGCTCCTCCGGCGGGGACGAGCAGGCGGGCAATCATCTCTTTTCTCGAATTCGATTCGCGGCGAGCGAAGGATCCTATGACGAGAACCGTGGCGCAGAGAGTGGGGCCCAAGAGCGCTCCCGCTGCGAGATTGGGATTGCCGAAGGGTCGATTCCATCCCGGCTCTACAGATCCTTCCATCCCGAGTCGGCAAGCGATATAGATTCCCGCTGCAATCAGGTATCCCAAGCCGAAGACGCTGGCCGCTTGCGATACGGCTCGTGGGGATCGAAGAAGTTTGGAAAGAGCGAAGGCTCCCAAGCTGAAAAAGGCGATCGGGAGAAGGGTTCCGGGCGCGGGCCAGGGAAAGGGAGACAGAGGAGTCGAAACGATGGCTCCCCAAAGGACTCCAGCTGCCGCCCAGCGGAAGGGGCCGGGGTTGCCTATCTCCACGTCGGCAGAATATTTGGGGCGGTAGGAGAGGAGGGCGACGACTAGGGCGGCAAGGCAGGCTGTTTCGGCGACCGGTTCCTTCAGTCGGTTTCGTTCGTGGGGAGAGTCCTGATAGGTCAGGGGAACCAGAGCAAAGAGACACAAGACGATCCAGAGTCCCAAGGAGGAGAACCTGCGTGAGGCGGTCACGTGGGAATCCTCAGCGTTCCTTCTGTCGCCAGCGCCAGTCGGTTTCGACGATATGTTCGAGGTCGCTGTATCGGGGGGTCCAGTCGAGGACCTTCCGGGCTCGATCACCTTGCGCCACGAGTTGCGGAGGATCGCCTTCTCGGCGAGGTCCTAGGGTGACAGGGAGGCTGGATTGCGTCACCGTTTCGACCGCCCGGATCACCTCCAGAACCGACCATCCCTTCCCGGTTCCGAGGTTGAGCGCGGTGCTTGAACCACCGCCACGAAGGTACTCTAGAGCCTGCACGTGAGCCTGGGCCAGGTCGGAGACATGGATGTAGTCTCGGACGGCAGAGCCGTCTGGGGTGGGGTAGTCGGTTCCGTAAACTTCCACTTGAGGACGGTTTCCCAGGGCGACATCCACAATCCGGGGAAGTAAATGAAGTTCCGGTTCGTGGCACTCACCCGTTTCGCTTTCGGGGTCGGCGCCCGCCGCGTTGAAGTAGCGTAGAGCCACCCAGCGTAGGGGGTGGGTTTTTCCGTAGACACCGAGTATGGACTCGATCATGGCCTTGGTGATCCCGTAGGGATTGACCGGGCGATGAGGGTGATCTTCCGGAATCGGAACCACTTCTGGGACTCCATATACCGCACAGGTCGAGCTGAAAATGATATCCGAAACCCCTTCTTCGAGTAGTGCGGAGAGGAGCGACAAGGTGCCGCCTACATTGTTTTCGAAGTAGTGTCTTGGGTTTCGAACCGACTCACCAACATTGGAACTGGCGGCGAAGTGGATCACAGCTTCGATCGAGTGATCGCGAATGGTTTTACGCAATCGATCGGTGTCCTGGATCCGCCCCTCGATCAAGGGACCCCACTGGACGAGTTTTTTCCAGCCGGTAGAAAGATCGTCGAACGCCACTGGAGTATTTCCGGTCTGAGCGATGGCTTTACAGGTATGGCTTCCTATGTATCCGGCACCCCCGGTGATGAGCACGTTCATGGCAGGTATCTAACGGGTCTTTGCCGGGGGGGTCAAGCGATTCCTCCTTCGATCGGAATTTCCGAGTAGACCTCGAGGGTGCGTCGAGCCGCTTCGTTCCAGGTGAATTGTTCGATGTGTTGCTGTCCTTGAGCGACCAGTTGCCCCCTCGTTTCAGGGTCGTTCCAGAGCTTCGTAACGGTTCTGGCCATGTCGCTTGGGTCTAGCGGGTCGAAGAATAGGGCTCCTGGGCCGGCCACTTGAGGTAGCGATCCTGCGTTCGAACAGGCGACCGCTGTTCCACAAGATAAGGACTCCACAACCGGCATACCGAATCCTTCGTAGAGAGAGGGCAGTACAAAAATCCGAGCCCCCGCGTAGAGGGCGGGTAATTCCCGGTCTTCCACGTATCCCAGAAATCGAACCCGAGAAGAAAGGCCTGGGTGTGGCTCCAGTAACTCCTCCGGACTCTGGCTACGGGCTCCGGGTGTCGATCCGGTGGGGCCAGCGACAATCAGTGGGATGTGCTCAAGGTCTCGCCAGGCTTTGAAAAGGGTGTGGAGATTTTTTCGTCGATCGATCCCTCCAACAAAAAGAGCGTAGGGAGAAGAGATCTCATGTTTTTGTAGTGTCGCTGAAATTTCCGGGGTGGGAGGTGCGACAAATCCTTGTCGAAGTCCACAGGGAATTACCCGGATCCGGTCGGCAAGAGATGGATTGCGCTCGATCAAGTCGGATCGCGTTTTTTCGCTGACGACAATGACTCGGTGGGCTTTCGCGATCCAGGCGAATTGGAGTCGGTGGTAAAGATCGATCAGAGGTGAAGTGAGGCGTTCGTCGCGAAGCCGGAAAAAAGAGAGGTCGTGGACAGTGACGACGACTCGAGAGGGATTTCGAAACCAGATGGAAGATGCCGGAAAGTGAATGACATCGACTCGGTCTTTTTTGACTTGCTTGGGAAGAATCCGGTTCGTCCAGTCCAGAGAATGAATGGGGGAAGGCAAGTGGACCGATTCGACATGGGGGGCAAGGTTTTCGAATTCCGGTATCGGGTGGGGCGCATAGAGTCGGTATCGATTGTGGGAGTCCGAATGAGCCAGGGCGGAGACGAGTTCTCGGATATAGATTTCGAATCCTCGGCGGTTTTGGCCGACCACTCGGACATCGATCCCGATGATTTGAGGGGGGGCTGGATGGGGCGACTCGCAAGACATGAACAGATTGTAACGGCTCCAGTGGGTTGACGCGGTCTAGATCGGCCCTGGACAATGATTCACCATGACAAAAAAGCCGTCTTCGAAGCAACGAGTCCTTTCGGGGGTACAGCCTTCCGGGGATCTGCATATTGGAAACTATCTTGGAGCCCTCAAGAACTGGGTGGATAGTCAGGATGAGTTCGAGAATTTCTTCTGCATCGTCGATCTCCATGCCATCACGGTGCCGTATGAACCCTCGGAGCTTCGGGAGAAAACCCGCGAAGTGGCGGCGATGTATTTCGCCTGTGGGATCGATCCCTCTCGATCCGTGGTGTTTGTTCAGAGCCATGTTTCCGAGCATGCGGAACTGGCCTGGTTACTGAATTGCGCCACTCCGATGGGCTGGCTGGGGCGTATGCATCAGTACAAGGAGAAGAGCGAGCAGCAAAAGGGGCAGGTTTTTGTCGGGCTGTTTGATTATCCCGTGTTGATGGCAGCTGACATTCTGCTCTACGATGCCGACCGGGTGCCGGTGGGTGAGGACCAGAAACAACATGTTGAGTTGACTCGTGATATTGCTCAGAGTCTCAACAGTCGTCTTGGACAGTCGGTTTTCACGATTCCTCAACCTTTTATCCCCGGGGTCGCGGCCCGAGTGATGGGGTTGGATGACCCAAAGAAGAAGATGTCCAAGTCCACTTCGACTCCACATCATGCCGTGGGCTTGCTGGATGAACCCAAGACGATTTTGAAGAAGTTCAAACGAGCGGTGACCGATAGTGGTCGCTCCATTCGATTCGACGAAGAACGGCACGGATTGCACAATCTTCTCTCGATTTATCAGTCCATGACCGGTGAAACCGCTGAAGCCATCGAAGCTCATTTCGAAGGGAAAGGTTACGGAGACCTCAAGCGCGAGGTCGCCGAGGCGACGATTTCCCGGATCGAGCCGATTCAGAAGAGATACCGTGAGATTACGGATGATCCCGCTGCTCTGGATCGTCTTCTGCTGGAGGGAGCCGAGCGAGCACGGGCGGTTGCGAATGTGACGTTGGAACGAGCTTTCGACGCGATGGGATTTTTACGTCCCCGACTGAAAAAGTAATTTTTGAGAACGACGTCAGTCAGAGTGGGTCGCGTTATCGTTCGCTTCTTCTTGGGGCGGGTAGGTGAGGGGCAGGCTGGATGGCTCGGGAGAACGAACTCGAGCTTGCGCGGTCCAGTGTTGAGCTCGTTTCGTGTCCCCACGAAGATGGTAGATCTGTGCGATATTGAACGCGATGTGACCTTGTGGGTCGAGAGATGGTTCTGATAGATCCAGAAGTTGGTGAAGAGCGCCATCTGTATGGCCGGAACGCAGGAGTTGCAGAACACTCCCATCGGGGGTGACACGAAAAAAAATAGCGCTGACTTTTTCGTGTCGTGCTCGCGTAGCAAGGAGGATTTTTTTCACGATGTGATCGATTAACGCGGCCTCGACTTCAGCCACGGTGGGAGGGGGGAGAGCTTTTCCTCCGGATTGCCAGGAGACGATTTCTCTCTCGGTGCGGGCTGGGTCGGTGTGGGTGTTGTGAGTGACCGAGAAGGCAAAAGTCCACAGGGGGCGGCCGGAGTGACTTCCATAGAGCTTGGCGGTGCCCTTGATACGCCCGAGTAGGTTCTGGTTTTCGGAGGTTTCGATTCGCGGGGTTTCGGTCTGAATATCCAGTCGACGAGGTCCAGTGTTGTCCACTGTTGTGATCGTGGGTAGGTCCGGGTAGTGAATCCAGATCTGATGGAGGCGGTGAACGATTTCTGGAGCGACTTCACCTCCCGCGGCTCGTAGCCCGAGTCGGTCCCAGGTGGTAGGAAGAGGATGGCGGGCGGGTAGGGTTTTTTTAACCAAGATCTGGGTCGATCGACTGCACCCGATCGAGAGGCTCAGGAGGGCGATCAGTGTCGCGACGCTTGGAAAGAGCGGTCCGAAGTTTCTCACGAATCGGATCGCTTTTCCTCGGCCCGAGCCAGAGCCCGCAGAACGGCCTCCTGGGGGTTTGAGGCCGTTTCAACCTGAAAGCCGCGTGTGCGGGCCGAATCGAGATCCCATGTGTTGAGTCCGATGACCGGGCGATCGTGGATGGCAGCAAGAGCGATTTCCGAAAGGGTGCCCAGCGAACCGTCGAGGGCAATGACAGCTTCCGCGCCGGTTACGACCAGGAGGTTTCGGGCGTGTCCGAGTCCGGTCGGTAAGGGGATCTGAACCGAAGAATTGGCAGCATTCGCGTCGAGTCCGGGCAGAAAGGCGACGGTGAGTCCTCCCGACTGGGTGGCTCCCTGGCAGGCCGCTTCCATGACTCCTCCGAGCCCTCCTGAGAGGAGAATTGCTCCATTTTCGGCCAGGTGTCGTCCGACCTCTTCGGCCTGTTCTTTCACTTTTCGAGAGGTGTTTCCGCTGCCTATGACCGCGATACGAAAAGGGATTCTCATGCTTTCTTGCTGATCCGATCGAGGAGAAGGACGGCGACGACGCCAAGGAACATGAAGAGAAATACGATGAAAGTTGCTTGGGAAACTTCGGGCCAGAGGTTAATCCACTGGTCATTTTTCAGGGTTTCCTTGAACGGCCAGATGCGTCGTAGCGAACCGAGCATGAAACCGCACAGGATGGAAAGAGTGGCCAAGCGCGCTCGTTCCAGAAGTCGCCGAAGGATTTTGCTGAAGGACAAGATTCCCAGGAGGCAACCCATAGAAAAGAGGATAACGGTTTCTATTTCGGCCAGACCCGCTTGTCCCCGGACGATCGCTTTCAGGGTTCCGGTGATATGGTGGTAGGTCCCCAGAATCAGGAGAAGGAAGGAGCCGCTGATTCCTGGAAGAATCATGGCGCAGATTCCGACCATCCCACAAATAAAGAGATAGGTGGGGGTCGGGGTGATCTCCAGCGGTACCATTCCCGTGACCGAATAGGCAAAAAGGGTCCCCGCAGAGGCCAGTAGCCCTCTTGTCAGTGTCCAGCGTTCAACCATTCGAATAACGATGACAGCAGAAGCCAGGATCAAGCCGAAGAAAAGTCCAAATGTGTTGGCCATTTGATCTTGGAGAAGCGTATGGATGATGCTTGCGAGAGAGAGGATTCCAAGGCCGATGCCTGTTCCCAGAGCCAGGAGAAAGCGAAGGTCGATGTATCTCGCGGCGTCGGTCCATTTTCTGTGACGAAGAAGAGAGAAAAGGTGCAGATCGACGCGACTGATTGCCGTGACTAATCTTTCGTAGATTCCAAGGATCAGGGCTACGGTTCCTCCCGAAACACCGGGAACGATGTCCGCCGCACCCATGCAGATTCCCTGCAGTACATGATGAAAAAATGGGCGATGGGATGAGTTCGGTGAAGTGTCAGCGTTCAAGTCGGGACCTCTCTTCTTCGAGAATCTTTCGTACTCGAGTCGTTGCTCCTTCGGCATCTAGGCGAAAAAGGAGGGTAAAGGTGGTTCCTTCGCTCGGCTTGCTCTGGACGCCGATCAAGCCTCCCATTTCGACAACGCTTTTCTTGCACATGGCTAGGCCCAGTCCAGACCCTTGGCTTTTGGTGGAAAAGGAGGGAATGAAGATTTTTTTGAGGAAGGCTTCCTCGATCCCGCTTCCGGTGTCTTCGAAGTCGATCCGGACCCCTTGTTCGTTGGGTTCGAGTTCGGGGTCTCCCTCCAGGCACCGAAATCGGTGACTTTCCAGGGCGCCCGGAAGGGAAACGGCACGAGCTGTGATCCGGAGGGTTCCACCGGTTTCTTCCATGGCCTGATAGGCGTTGGTGATGAGGTTGATGAAGACCCGTCGGGTTTCGTCCCGGTCGAGTCTCACCTCGGGCAGGTCGGGAGCCAGGTCCAGGATTTTCTGAATTCTGGGCCCTTCGGGCGGATGGAGGACGTCGAGTGTCTCTTTGAGAAGGGGGGCGATGTCGAGGGAGATGAGATCCCGTTCGGGAAAGCGGGCGAAGTCACCAAATCCTGTCGCGATCCGATTGAGGACATCGATTTGCTCGATCAAGGTGTGGCTGATTTTTTGGAGGGTAGCATCAAAAGTTTCCGGACTCTTCTGGTAGGCCCGCACTAGATGTTGAGTCGAAAGTTTCATGGGGGTGAGTGGATTTTTGATCTCATGGGCGACTTGTTTGGCCATGTCTCGCCAGGTTGCCTCTTTTTCGGCATGCACCAGTTTTTCCTGACTCTCCTTCAGGTCTCGTGTCATTCGGTTGAAGCTTTCTACCAGGTCACCCAGTTCATCGTTGGACTGACGAGGAAGGTGAATGTCCAGGTTTCCTCCTGCGACTCGTGTTGTGCCGTCCAGGAGGATCCTGATCGGTCGAGTCATCCAGTGAGCCAGAGTGGAGGCGACCAGGATCATCGCCAAGATGATTCCCACGGTGCTGGTAAGGATTCGATCAGAGGTCGCGGTCAGTGTTCGATCCAGTTCGTGCTGTCGAAATAGGGCGGGTATCGCGATGGCTCCGACAAGACGTCCCTGGGGATCCGTTTGGATTCGGTACCCAAAAAGAATCGGTTCTCCTTGAACTTTCTCGAAGCGGTAGACCGTTTGTCGCCCCTCTTCCTGTCGGGCGCGACGAACTTCAGGAGGAAGGCGGTGGGGAAGGAGGCCGGAGTTGATCAATTCAGGGCGATTGGAGGAGATCGAGCTTTCAGGCCCGTAAACCAGAATGATGGTGTCCAGGCGACGTCCCATTTCGATCAACAGATGATCCATATCAGGAGGGAGTTGAGACAGGTTGGGGAACTGCCCATCGATAGCGTGGGTGCGTTCCGAGGGGGGGAGGAAGCGCATCGATGGAGAGGTGGGCGAATTGCTGGAAGTCGGGATCAAGATCCCTTCCTCCAGAAGAGTTTTTTGGATCGAGTTCAGTTTGAGGCTGATCTCTCTTTCCATCTCCTTGATGATGTTGTCATGGGCTTCATCTCGAATAGAGAAGCCGACCAGAAGCGTGGGGAGCGCCGCGATGAAGAGGAAGGAGAGGACCAGTTTCCCTTCGAGGGTGAAATGAGGTCGAAATCGTCGGTTTTTATCCGTGAGCCAGCGACAGGCGGGTACAAGTGTACGAGAAAACAGGAGAATCAGGATGATCAGCAGCAGGAAAGTCAGACTTCGGAATTCGGAGCGAATCTGAAACCCTTTATCCACCCGGATTGCCCAGATACGATCGATGGTGCCGTTGCGTTCAAGAGGAACATAGAGTGTCCGGTAGGTCCGACCTGAAAGGTTCTCATTCAGGATGTGGTAGGCATCCGCTGCGATCCTCTCCTCGCTTCCGACCAGGTCGTCTATCTGTTTTTTGGGAAGGTGTGGGGACCGGGGAAGATCCTCGGCTGTGGTTCGTAGCAAGGAGCCGTCGCGTGAATATTCACTGTAGGTGGGTGAAACCAGGAGGGAGTGTTTGGGGTCTTTGCCTCCCAGGAGTTTGGGCAGTACAACACCTCGGTAGAATTCGTTCGTGAGGTTGGGGACAACCAGGTCCAAGTAGCAGTGTCGAGCCGGGTTGGCCGGATCCTGGACTCGACGCGCGCCTACGAAAAACTGAGTGTTTTTCCCCCGATTTGCGCCAGGAAAAGAGAGGATTCGGTCGGATTCGACCAGTCGCATCAAGAGGGATTGATACCAGTCGAAAGGGGGCATGTTCTGCCAGAAGCTGCTAACCGTTCGGACGGGATTTTCTGCGAAAATAGAAAAATGACAGTCGAGTCCCATTTCAGCGAGTTGACTCTGGGACCAGATACGAAAGGCGAGGTCGGGGTCGTTGCGATCGACGCCATCGAGTAGTCGAGAAACCGTTTCGGGATGACTCGTGATCCGTTCGAGTCCGAGTTCGATCTGTTTCCCCAGGGTCGCTTCTGACGCGCTGTAAATACGAGGCCCTGCGTGTTGTCGGAGTTCGAGGTCCAGAGCTCTTTCATACTGCCAGGAGAAGAGGGCGAGAATGCATCCGGTGATCAGAAAGACGCGGAGGATCTCGTTTTGGCGAGGGATGGATGTTTTTCGGGTCCAGTGAGTCAGGGTGGCTAGGAGAAGACACAGAGCCACCACTCCTCGGGTGAGGAAATGGGTCTCATCGGTTGGAGCGGATGGGAGGGGTAATCCAACGCCAAGAAGGATGAGTATAGAGCCAGCCAGGGGCGGCAACAGAGGGTATCCGGGCAGAATAGGGATGAGGAATCGGTTCAGAATACGCCAGGAGATTTCAAAGCTTGCCAGAAGAATCAGGGTGGCAAGAACAAGTGCCGCGTGCAGACCGAACTCGGGCAACGATGGAAGGGTCTGGAAGGCGGAGAAGGGAATGATCGAACTGTCTTGAATCAGACTCCAACTGAGTTTCTCCAGGAGAGAGAGACCAGCGCCTAGTCCTATCGGTAGAAGGAGGCAGAGTCCGATTCCAGGCAAATCTTTTCGATGAGGTTGATGTCGGGCTGTTCCGGAGCGCGGGAAGGGGTAGGCCTGTTGCAGAAAGTGCTGGACAGATTTCCAGAGAAGCAAAATCGTTGTCAGCGAAACGAGCAATTCTCCTAGGTTGCCCACAAGCGGGAGGGAGTGGGCGTAGGTCTCTAGGGAGAGCCAGGGGGAGTTGGACGGGAAAAGGAACTCCAACAGGGAGAACTTCCATATCGCAAGTCGGGCCAGGATCAGGGTCAGGCCGATAAGAATCAGTCTTTGAACGGTCACAGTTATTCAAGCTGGTGGAGATGAAGTCAGAACGTTTCGATCTTGTCTATCAGCCATCGACGGTCCAGGCGAACGAGACGAATGAAAACAGTTCGTTTGACCCGGGATCGGTTTTCGATGTATTCGTGTACGGCTCGGGCATAGTTGGCTTGGGGCTGGAGGATCTTGAATTGTTGGGTTTTGATCCTGGAAAAGAACGTATCGATGATTTTTGTGGCTTGAACGCGACCGTAACGTCCCCGGTAGCCGGGAAGATTGAGATCGACTTTGGGGGCCAGCAGACGACCGATCGACGCGGATCGACCTAGTTTCCAGTCCCGCTCCAGAGATCGGTAAAGAGCTTGGATCTCCGGGGGAAGAGTCGGGTTTTTCGAAGGAGAAGATTGAGCCTGGGCTGGAGATGCCGGAAGGATCACCGAGATCGACAGCAGGAGTGTCAGAATGAGTAGGTCGTGGGTTCGGATCATGATAAAGTCCTGTTGGAGACCGATTACCAAAGCAAAGCCCATGCCTGACGAACCAGAAGTCGGGTAGGAACTCCAACTCATTGCGGCGTTGGTGATTGAGGATAGCATTGCCCACGAGGAAGGACAATCAATGCTCCGGTTGTCCCGGGGGAGGACGATCGATCTGCTGATACTGTCCTGCGTTGTGGACAGGCTCGGTGCGGGGAGGCAGGATCCTCAGGAATCGGATCTCCGGCTCCTATTGCCAGGATAAGCCAATTCGAACACCCCAACCCATGGGGAAGGGCGATCGCTTCTCTGGACGAGCTTAGATCGGTTTACAGCAGCGAAATCCTAGGTTGTCAGACTTTTCGCGTGTCAGTACGGGGAGTCGGGATGTGCAGTTGATGTAGCGGGGAGAGTCACACCAGGAGCCCCCTCGAATCACTTTGCTGTTTTCGACCGATTCGTGGGAGGTGTTTGTCCATTCCCAGACCGAGCCGACGATGTTCTCGCAGCCGTATTCCGACTGACCGTCCCCATTGTTTCCGATATCCGCCGCACCACCTTCTTCGGGGTTTTGGCCAAAATCCGCCTGCTCTTCGCTGGGAGGGGTGTCTCCCCACGGAAAGGGGCGACCGTCACTACCTCGGCAGGCTTTTTCCCACTGTTCCTCGGTAGGGATATCTTTGCCCGACCAGCGAGCGTATTTTTTGGCGTCCATGAGGCTGATGCCCACGACCGGCTGTTCGGGCCGATTGAACCGATTGTCCCGGACGAATTTTGGTTTTCGGTATCCCGTGTCTTCGAGGAAGGTCTGGAATTGCGAGTTGCTGACCGGATAGCGGTCCATGAGAAAGGCGGGTAATGTCTTTTCCACCCCATCACCAAAGATGAAGTGGCCTTCGGGTATCAGGACCATGTCCGGTGGGAGGTCCGGGCCGGTGACTTCAGATCCTTCGAGGGTTTCGAGGAGGCCACCGCTGGCGTGGATCAGGGTTTCTCCTGCCGCGGTGACTTGAGCCAAGAGATCTTTTTCTTTGAGATACTGGTCGATATCTTCGAGTCGGTCTTCGATTTCCTCCCAGTCCGTTTCACCGCTGAAAGCTCGATACTTGTCGAGAATGACCTTGGCTTTGGCCCAGTAGTCGAGTTGTTTCTCAGGACATTCGCTGGCCACTTCGAACAGGAGTATGCCGTAAAAATAAAACTCCTTGTGACTTTCGAGGGGGTGGTTTTCGTAGTATTCCTGAAGTACTTCCAGAGCGGAGTTGTCGTCGATATTGGGTGGGAGGTCACTCGAATACTCGACGTATTTTTTCCAGAGAAACTCGTGAACTTTTTTCAGATCTTTGGTGGCCATGCTGTACTCTCAACCACTCAGGAAAACGGGGTATCCGGAGTGGCAATGGATTCCGATGGGTATGGCAAACAGATATTGCGGGATCGAGATGATAACGGCTCTGGAGGCCTTGTAAAGGGGTCAGAGCCGTTATTCGGTTTTCTTCGGGGGGGTGGCGGCCTGTTTGTCGGTCCGGGTTTTGAATCTGAAAAACCGGAATAGCTCCACCACATCATGATCGGCGCGTTCTTCGTAACCGAAGAGAAAGCCCTTGAGGATGTCCCAGCGCCGAAACGAACGGCTTTTATGTTCTATATCGGAAAAGAGGAGTCCCCCCAGAATGTCTTTCTTGTGTCCTCCTGGGCCCGCCTGGTGATTGTAGAGCATGCCCATGGCCATTTGGAGTTGAAGAAGGTCCTGTCGTTGCTGGTAGTCCACGAGGAATCGGATTCGAAAATCCGTTTGGTCTATTTCTGGAAGGTTTGCCCAGGAAATCAGAGGCCAGAGGACGTCGGTGCGTCCTGAATTTTCATCGTGATAGGCCAGAGGAAAACTTTTTTGTAGCGCGCGAATGGGGCGAAAGTGTGGTTTTCCGTCTTCGATTTCCATGAACATGAAGGGGAGGGTCCAACGATTTGAATTCGAGTCTGAGGTGTGGCTGAAAAAAGGCATCCACTCGATGCGTTGGTATCCGTTGGCGTTGGACTCGACACTGAAAAAAGGGTCCAAGAAGCCGAAGTGGGTGGTTGGAGTGCCTTGAGAATCAAAGGGGATTTCATCCACTTTGAGAGCTCGTTCTCCTTGAATGTCACGCACTCTTTGCTGGAGTTTGGATATTTCGTATCCAGGAAAACGAGAATTGTATCTTTTGTGAAATTCAATCACAGAAAGATCGAGTGTCTGAAAAAGTCGAAAACGGCGATCGTTTTGCCAGCGAGTATCGCTGATTATGCTGAGATCGTACTGGGCTCGCCCTCGAGAGAGCAGGAAATGGAGAGGAGCTAGTTCGAGCTTTTCGATCTGAAGCTTTTTGTTCTTACCATCTTTCTTGGCGCTGAGGGACTGTTCGAAGTTGTGGAGAAAGGGGGAGGCCCAGGTCATTTCCTCGATGTGCACGGTTCCGCGTGGACCACTCTGTTTGCTGACCAGAGAAAGAAGAGGAAGGCAGAACCACTGGGAAGAGTGTTGATTTCTGGACTCCTGTTCGACTTCGTACTGAAAGGTGAGCAGGGGGAGTGAAGCGAAGCCGGAGACACGAAGATCGGGTCGCTGGAGAGTGCCGGCCACGGTGAAGAGGGGAAAACTGTACCAGTAGTCGGACTGCTGGTCCGTGTAGTATCCCGAGAGTAGCGGCCAGAGTCTAAATTGGTTCATCTGGCGGGATCGGTCGTAGCTAGAATCGAAGAACGGTATCATGAATTGGCGGCTTGAGTCGGGCCAGTCGACCCGGTAGTACAGGCCGAGATTGAGTTTGTAGGTCGGTTCGGAACGATTTGTGTTCTTGGAAGGGGCTTTTGCCGGCGAACTGTTCGAGGGGTCCGACTCAGCGGGAGGGGTTTTTTCCGGGGAACTGGCCGGGGGCTTCGGCTCGGACGGAGGAGATTTCGGAGGTTGTTGTTTTTCCGGTTTGGGCGGCGCTTCCTGAGCCAGTAGGTTTTCCTGGGTCGGGAAAAGGAGGAGGAGAGCCAGGGTTAGGGCGAGTTGAATCCATTTTTCAGACATTTTTTGGGGTTCCTGCGTCGATGAGCGGATCGGATGCCTCAAGCGATCCTAAGCTCATGGGTCTGGTTCTGTCAAAGAGTCGGGTGGCGACTCCGGGAAAGCTCGGTTAGGATCTGCGCCTCTTGTTACTCAGGGGAAGGCCTCGGAGAACGGTTCGTTGTTTCCGGAGTACGGAACGCTTATGTGTGGATTGGTCGGAATTATTGAAATCGATCCTCTTCAATCGGGAGAGGATATTCCTTCGTCGGAAGTGATCGCGGAGGTTGTTTCGGCTCTCGAGCAGCGAAATATCTCTCAACTTTATTCCGGGACGATTGAGGCGAAGGAGTATGCTGGGGGAGAAGGGCGTCTTGTCGGGCTGGAGGATTATGTTCAGGTTCTCAAGAGCTATTCGAACCTGGTTCCGGTTTTGAGAAATATAGATACCTGGAAATCTCTGAAAGAACTTGCCAGTCGTCTCGATGCGTTTTCTTTTCGGGAGGAGAGTTTACTGGGAAAGGGTTCTGCACTTTCCTCTCAGGTGATCGAATCGGTTAACGCGGCCTTGGTTCGAGTTCGAGATGTCAGCTGGGCTCTGGAAAAAGAGGTGCTGGCCAAGCGTGATCCGATTCTCGCCCTGATGGGAGAAGATCTGTTTTCTACCGGGACCGATTCTGTCTTTCGGGAATATCATCGGATTCAAATCGTTCTCGATGCGATGGATCGACTCGAAGTTCGTGGTAGAGATTCCCTCGGACTTTCTTGTTCTCTCTCCCCAGTCGACTTGAACCAACTCCAAGAGATCGAAGAGTCCTGGCTGTCTAGTGGATTGGCGGAAGAATCGGTCCGCCGTCGTGGAATTCAGGACGCGGCAAACGGTTCCGTCCTATGGAATGTCTCCTCGGGGAGTCCCTCGATCACGTTTCTTTACAAGGTGGCCTCAGAGATCGGAAAAATGGGGGACAACGCGCGAGCTCTTCGGGAAGCCATTTCGAAGGATGGACTTTTGCGGGCTGCTTTGGTTCACCCAGGAGTGAAAGTTCGTTTGATGGCTCACACTCGATGGGCCTCCAACGGCATTATCAATGTGCCCAACTGTCATCCGCTGGATGGTAGAACTCTGGGTGACCGTGAGGAGAGTTCCGGGGTGGTTGTAGCCGCCATGAATGGAGATATCGACAACTTCGATGAGTTGCGTCGAATTCATGAGCAGGAGACCGGTCGTTGCATTGCCTCTACGATCACCACGGATGCCAAGGTGATCCCCGTTCTGGCCGAACGACATCTTTCACAGGGGGTTGAGCCTTTAGAGGCTTTTCGCCGAACCGTGAATGAATTCGAGGGCTCGCATGCCGTCGCTTTGGAGACCGACCGATCGCCCGGACAGGTGTTTCTGGCTCTTCGGGGCTCCGGACAGTCGATCTATGTCGGATTGGCTGAAGGGCGAATAATTTATGCATCCGAGGTGTATGGGGTGGTTGAGGAAACTTCCTCGTATCTCCGGATGGACGGAGAGGCTCTTCGGGACCCCTCGAAGCCGCAATCGAACGGACAGATTCTTTGCATCGATGTCCGGCGAGGCTCGGGGCTTCAGGCGATCCGTGGAATCTGGTACGACGGGACGCCGATGACGTGGACGGAGGAAGATCTCAAAACGGCGGAGATTACAACTCGAGATATAGATCGATCCGATTTTGAGCACTTTTTCGCCAAGGAAATCTCCGAGGCTCCCCGGTCGGTATCAAAAACTCTTCAAGGAAAATTTGATGTAAAGCGTTCGGGGTCCAAGAAAGAGATTTCCTTCAATTTGGGCGAAGAGATTTTGCCCAGTCGGGTTGTCGAGGCTCTTCAGCAGGGACGGATTCGTCGGATTGTTTTTATCGGTCAGGGAACCGCGGCGGTGGCTGGGCAGGCTTGCTCCGCGCTGGTAGGTCGTCAGTTGACGGGAGCGAATGTGTCGGTTTATGGGCTGAAGTCGAGTGAATTCTCCGGGTTTGCTCTTTCCCCGGACATGACAGACTCTCTGGTGATTGCGGTGACTCAAAGTGGAACGACGACCGATACGAATCGTGCTGTCGATCTCGCGATCTCGAGGGGAGCCTACACCTTGGCGATTGTCAATCGGCGGGGCTCGGATGTGACCCATAAGGTCGATGGTGTTTTTTATACTTCCGACGGTCGGGATGTCGAGATGTCAGTGGCGAGCACAAAAGCCTTCTATTCGCAGGTAACTGCGGGGGCGGTGCTGGCTTTGCAGTTTGCTCGGATTTTCGAAACCATGGATATGAAAGATATCGCGGCAGGACTCGAGGAGCTTCGAAGTCTTCCGGCCATGCTGGCACGTATCCACGCGGATCATGAGTCCATCAATGAGTCGGCGCAGGCGCTGGCTCCTACTCAAAAGCATTGGGCGGTTGTAGGGAGTGGCCCCAATTTTATTGCCGCTCAGGAAATCCGAATCAAGCTGAGCGAGCTTTGTTACAAATCGATCGCCTGTGATGTCGTGGAAGACAAGAAGCATATCGATCTTTCCAGCGAACCGTTGCTCTTGGTATGCGCGGCGGGAAGCCGCGAGTCGGTTTTGGGGGATCTGGTCAAAGATGTCGCGATTTTCAAGGCGCACAAGGCTCAGCCGGTTGTGATCGCCAGCGAGGAGGAGACGCGCTTTGACCCTTATGCGGTTCATGTTCTACATATCCCGAGAGCTTCGGAATCGATTTCATTGGTTTTGTGCACAATGGCGGGACATCTTTGGGGATATGCGGCGGCGCGAGCTTTGGATAAAGAGAGCCAATTCTTCGGGCACATTCGATCCGAATTGGTAGCTCGTATCTGGTCCGGTGGGATGAGCCAGGACCTTTCCCGTCTTCTTTCCGATCAGGAACTGAGGGGTTTTCTGGATCTTTCTTATCGAGATTTTTGTCGTCGAAAACAAGAACGTCGCTATGCCTCCTCGCTGGAATCTGATACCTGCGCAAACCTGGCCCTGTTATTCAAGTATGTTCAGGGAAAGGCTCCTCTCTCGGATTTTGTGGTCGAGTTCGATCGTCCCCCCACTTACGAGAATGTCGTGGATGAGTTTCTCAATCATTTGGGGCGCGCAATCGATGACCTGTCTCGTCCGATTGATGCGATCAAACATCAGGCCAAAACGGTCACGGTTGGAACCAGTCGGCCGGAAGGATTTCCTCAAGGGTCTCTTTTTGATGTCCTGAGGGAATTGCAGGTGGGAGTGGATCAGGTCGGATTTCGTGACGTGTCGACGTTACGGGCTTTGCAGTCTTCTGTTCATGAAGTTGCCGGTTACACCGTTTATTCTGTAGAAGGACTGGACGCGTTCGGTCGACCCCATGAAGAGTCACGAATTGAAACTCTCAAGAAGGCTGGGGTTGCCCAGGCGATGAAAAGTCGAGCCGATTCTGGGGCTCCTTTGGTCGGTAACAAACGCACGATTGTGATGCGGCGGGAGCTCTATCTGGGGATTGGGAAGTCGGATCAAAAGCGACTTTTGGTTTTACCTTTGCTCGATGATCGAGCTCGGGTGACACGTTTGCTGCTGGTGCACCTGTCCTTTGTCGAGCACCTCGAACTGGGCGAGAAGCAGTCTCTGCTGGGGTCCAAGTTGGAGGAAATTCGCAATGCGGTCGAAGAGGCCAATGTCGTCTGGGAAGAGCGTTATCTCGAAGCTCTTAGCCCAGAGTTTCTTCTTACCCGATCGGTGGACCGGATTGCCGAGACCATCTTTGCGATCGAGGGGGCGTCGCCCAGCACCTGAGGCGCTGGGCTTCGGGGATAAGAATGATTTGTATTGAGGGCAAAGACCCTCGATCGCAAAATTCTGTTACTGACCAGCGCCGGGTTTGAGGCCTTTTCGGATGGAGTCCCAGAGCCTGGGGTCTTCATTGCCCAGGCGCCAGATAGCGATTCCCCCCAGTCCGTATTTGGTGACGACCTTCATCTTGTCCGCGATTCCTTGGGGCGACTGAAACCAGACGGTATGTTTCACTCCGCTTTTGGTGTAGGTGAAGGAGGATTCCCCATTCTTGGATTCATAGGATATGGTTGGGTTGTAGGTGGCGATTCGGCTGGCCACACTCGGGTGGGTCAAGGACTTTCCTTTTTCACCCGCGGCCCAATCTCTGCCGTAGAAGGGGATACCGAGAAATATCTTCTTGGCCGGAATCTTCGTTATGGCAAAGGCGAAGTTTTTTTCCAGGTAGTGAACCGGTCCGATAGGGTTGGGAGGTCCACCGGCATATCCGTATCCGTAGCTCATGACGTTGATCCGATCCGCCGCGGCACCGATACGCTGATAATCGTGGGATTTCTGAGTGTTCCAGCGACCAGGAGAACTGGATTTCGAGTACACGGTGATGCTGAGTAATTTGTTTTTTCTGTGCAGTTCCATCGCCAGGTCTTCGACAAAGGCGCTGAACAGGTCTCGACCAGAAGCTCCGATGTTTTCGTAGTCGAGGTCGACTCCGTCGTAGTTGTTTTTCACGACAAGATCGACGAGATCTTGGATGTGCTGGGAACGACGTGTGCTGTTGGAGAGCGTTCCGAGAACTCGGCCGTTTACAAATCCATCGGTGACGGTCGGAATAATGGTCACTCCATTTTGTCGGAGAGTGTTGACCAGTTGGGGATCGACATAGCTACGACCTTTGACCCGATAGTCGCTGTCGAGCCAGTACCAGAACAGGTGGGCGACATCGATGGTTCCCATGTTATCTGTCAGGGATTTTTTGACAGAACCGAGGTGTGTCCAGGGAGCCCAGGCCGCGACCTCGTAGGTGGGGGCGGGTGGTGCCGGAGGTGGAGTTGGCGTGGTAGGGCCGTTGGATGGCACGCAGCTCAGGGCTGCGAGAAAAATGGAGGCCAGGCTGAGAGCGCGCAGAGGCTTTAGGGTCTGTGGCAGGTCGAATCGAGACATCGTGAGGTATCTCCCGTGGAAGGGTATGGGTCAGTCCATATCCCCCTGTCGACCGAATCCGTCGTCAGGAAATAGGAGCAAGAACCGTTCCTTCTTTTGGGGATATCGCAAATTGTTGTCATGAAGTAGTTTGCGGTGTTGTGGGGCGGATCGGGAGAGGGGAGGTGGTTTCGGTTGGTAACAGAGGAGTGTTACGTCTTTGCCTTTTGCGATCTCTGATGTCAGGGACTCACCTGTTGAGGATTCCTGGGGTACAATGTTCTCCATGCCTACCCTCGACTCCACACGCTTGCTAGGGCTTTTTCTGATCTACCCCTCTCCGGGATACCTGAAAACCCGGATGGCCATCGAATTTGGTGATGACATGGCGGCCAAACTGTACGGGGAAATGGCGGAGAAGGTGATCGAACGATTCAGTCAGTGGACCGAAAATCGAATGACTTTTCACCTCTATTGTCATCCGATTGAGCCTCTGGATCGGTATCGTAACTGGCTCCAGAGGGATAGCCACTATTTGCCTCAGGTCGACGGGGATCTGGGGACCCGCTTGGATCACGCTTTTCATGGGGGGTTTAGTCAGGGCGCAGAGCGGGTCGTGCTTCTGGGAAGTGATGATCTGGAGGTGGATCCTGAACTCATTGATTACGCGTTTTCCCGAATGGATGAAACCGATATCGTTCTGGGACCCGAGGATCACGGTACGTTTTATCTGGTCGGAGCCCGATCTTTCGAGGGAGTCCTTTTTGGGGGGTTGTCTCTCGGTCAGGAGAGCATGGAGGAAGAGATCGAGGCACGTGTTTCGGCTCTGGGCTTGAGTATGGAACGATTGCCGGATCGGTCCTGAAGCTACACCCGGCCTTGAGTTGCAAGAACAGTTTGCGACGTTTTGCGTCCCTCAGTAAGATTCGCCCACTACCGTCAGGATTTCCTGGGCGGGCCAAGAATGAGGGAGGGTCATCATGGATGCTATGCTGAAAGAGTTAGGGCTATCGGAAGTCAACTCCGGTGTTTGTGGAGCGAGTTGGATCGCTCGACCAGAAGGAAAAGAACTCGTTAGCATCAACCCGAGTACGGGTTCGCCCATTGCGACCGTGTTGCAAGCGGGTTCTGGCGATTATGAACGAGTGGTACAAGACGCGGTGGACGCCTTTGATGTGTGGCGGATGGTTCCTCCTCCTCGCCGGGGCGAGGTCGTGCGAGAACTTTGTCTGGAGTTGCGAAAAAAAAAGAGGGCTCTGGGAACGCTGGTCTCCTTGGAGATGGGAAAAATTCTTCCCGAGGGGGAGGGTGAGGTCCAAGAGATGATCGATATGGGAGACTTCGCGGTCGGTCTCTCTCGGCAACTTTACGGCCTTACGATGGCTAGTGAGCGTTCGCTCCACAGGATGTTCGAACAGTGGCATCCGCTGGGAGTGGTGGGGGTGTTGACGGCATTCAATTTTCCGGTTGCGGTCTGGAGTTGGAATGCGCTCGTGGCCGCTGTTTGTGGAGACTCTCTGGTTTGGAAGCCCTCGCCCGAGACCCCCCTCTGTGCGGTGGCCGTTCAGAAGATTGCTCACGAGGTTTTCTCGAGGCACGGTTTTCCCGGAGTTTCCACTCTTCTGGTGGGGGATGTCGATCCGATCGGAAAACGATTGGTCGAAGATTCTCGTATTCCTCTCGTTTCTGCTACCGGAAGTTGTCGAATGGGGAGAGAGGTCGGGGGCGCGGTAGCGGCTCGATTGGGGCGTTGTTTACTCGAGCTCGGAGGAAATAACGCGGTGATTCTGGCTGAAGACGCTGATCTCGACCTGGCTTTGCGCGGAGTTCTTTTCGGTTCCGTAGGGACCTCGGGGCAACGCTGTACGACGACACGTCGCCTTTTTGTGCATGAGGGGATTTATGATGAATTTGTTCCCCGATTGCGTGAAGCCTACGCGCAGGTTCCGGTTGGAAATCCCCTCGATGAAGGCGTGTTGATGGGTCCATTGATTCATGGGACTGCGATCGAAAACATGGTATCCGCGCTTCAGGATGTGGTGAAGCAAGGAGGCGAGATCCTGTTCGGAGGGGGGCGTATTGAAGAAGGATCTTGCGCTCAGGGCTATTTTGTCGAACCCACGTTGGTCGCGGCTCGACACGATATGCCTATTGTTCACGAGGAAACCTTTGCTCCGATTCTTTATGTGATGCGTTATTCGAACTTGGAAGATGTGATCGATCAGCAAAATGCGGTGCCCCAGGGGCTGAGTTCCGCTCTATTCACCGACAGTCTTCGTGTCGCGGAACGGTTTCTCTCTCCTCTGGGCAGTGACTGCGGAATCGCTAACGTCAATATTGGAACCAGTGGGGCCGAAATTGGCGGGGCTTTTGGAGGCGAAAAGGATACCGGGGGGGGGCGTGAGGCGGGATCGGATGCATGGAAGGCCTATATGAGACGCCAGACTTCGACGATCAACTGGGGGGTCGATCTACCATTGGCCCAAGGGATCGAGTTCGGGTCGAAATCCGATTAAGAGTCTCCAAGAGCATAAAGAGAGGGTGTGTGATGAAGTATCGTCGATTGGGTGAATCGGGCATGAAAGTCAGTGTCGTGAGTCTGGGCTCGTGGCTTACTTTCGGGACGACTGTTGAGAAGTCCCGAGTCGTCGAAATCGTTCGAACGGCCTACGATGCCGGAGTCAATTTTTACGATACGGCGGATATTTATGGTCGAGGGCTAGCCGAAACGTGTTTGGGTGAGGTGCTGAAAGAGTATCGTCGGGAAGATCTGGTTCTTGCGAGCAAGTGTTTCTGGCCGATGTCTGACGGGATCAATGATCGTGGTCTGAGTCGAAAGCATCTGATCGAAGCTGTTCACGCCAGTCTGAGTCGGCTGAAAACCGAATATCTGGATCTCTATCAATGCCATCGATACGATCCCGAAACGCCGGTTGCTGAGGTGGTTCAAACCATGGACGATCTCTGTCGGCAGGGGAAAATCCTCTACTGGGGAGTCAGTTGTTGGAGCGCAGACCAAATTTCGGAAGCGGTTCGATGCTCTGAACACTTTCGGAGTCATCCACTTCGCTCCAATCAGCCTCCATACAATATGATCGACAGGAGCATAGAAGCGGAAATCCTTCCGGTGTCAGCTCGGCTGGGCGTGGGTCAGATTGTATTCAGTCCGTTAGCTCAGGGGGTGTTGACGGGCAAGTATTCCGGAGGAAAGATCCCCGACGGAAGCCGAGCATCCAATGAGTCGATCAATCAGTTTCTGTTGCCACGAATGACTCCGAGAAATCTGGCGATGGTAGATGAATTGCGAGAGATTGCCCAAGAGATGGACTGTAGCCTCGCTCAGTTAGCGCTTTCCTGGTGTTTACGAAACCCCGAAGTGGCCAGTGTGATTGTGGGAGCAACGTCGCCTCGGCAGATGACAGAAAATGTTGGAGCCGCAAGTATCGAGCTTCCGGACGAAATTCTTCAGCGTATCGAAAGTGTTCTGAGCCGAAAGGACTGAAAACCTCTCATGAGGAAGTCTTTTCGGTTGCAAAAGGAGTCGGTATCCTCGTCCCAGTGACGGACATGGGCAAAGACGACAAACGTCAGAAAATAATCGAAGGCTTGATTGCTGCCATATCGATCAAGCGAAAGGTTCTTGAAGAAGAGGATCTCGATCGAGCTTTCGAGATCCAGGAATTCTACAATCCGCCACGTCCATTACTGGAAATCCTGGTAGAACGAGGCATGGTCGAAGAATCGGCTTGCCAGTCGTTACTGGAAGGTGCGAAAAGTCTCCTCAGACGCTGGGAAGATGAGGAGTTGATCGAGATTCTTTGTGAGGAGGAACGTATCTCTCCCGAAGAAGCTCAGGAGGTTCGGAATCTGCGAGACGCGGCCCGGGAGCGGGGGGAGTGGATTCCGATGGCTGGCCGCCTGGTCGACCAAGGAAAGGTGGGTCTGGATGATCTGCTTTCCATTCGCGAGTCGATCATTTTCGAGGGACGTATAAATGGCCGTTTGCGACAGGCCCGTGGACCTTCGTCGGTCAAAAAATATCGTACGGGGCAGGTTTTGGCTGGATACCAACTGGGGGATGTGCTGGGTGAGGGGGCCTGGGGGGTGACTTATCAAGCGATCCAAATCGGCCTCAACCGGACCGTGGCGGTCAAGTTGATGCAATCTGATTGTGTGGGAAATGAACGGGTCGTCGAGCGGTTTCGGGCGGAAGCGACATTGGCCGGTCAGATGAATCATCCGAATTTGGTTCACGTTCACGATATCGGCGATCTTGACGGGCAGTTGTTCTATTCGATGGAGTTTGTCGAAGGGGTCAGTTTGGCTGAAATCCTTTATGATGAAACTCGTCTTCAGGTTCCTCGTGCCGCTGATATCGTTGTGCAGATGGCCAAGGCGTTGCAGCATATGCATGGCCACAATGTGGTACATCAGGACATCAAACCGGAAAATATCCTGATTCGGCCGGATGGTATTGCCAAGATCCTGGATCTGGGGTTGGCCATGAAGATCGGGGAAGAGGACGAAAAGGAGGGAAGTATTGTCGGAACACCGAGCTACATCGCTCCGGAGCAGATCACTCAGACCGATATTCTTACCCCACAGACCGACATCTACTCCCTGGGCGCCACCTTTTATCACATGATCTCCGGTCAGCGTCCGTTTCAGGGAAATAGTCCCGGAGAAATTTTGCACAAGGTGGCTCACGAGGAGCCCGAACCGCTGGAGGAAATAGACTTCACCATTCCAGAAGAGGTGGTTCGGATTTGTCAGAGAATGATGGCCAAGGATCTGAATCGGCGTTATCGGGAGATGGGAATGGTGGTCAAGGCCTTCGAAAAACTCTGGATGCTCGAGGTTTGAAATTTTGATGTTTGAGGAAAGCTCTTCGTATCTGTTTCAACTCGAGAAGGTCATCAAGAGCCGGAAGTCGGCCGCGGACCCTTCGGCGAGTTATGTGGCCAGTTTGTTGTGTGATCAGGGAAGTCGCGCGAGAGAAAAGCTTCTCGAGGAGGCCGAGGAGTTGATTCTCGCGGCCCAAGAAGAAAGTCGGACGCGTGTGGTCAGTGAAGCCGCAGATCTGATTTTTCATGCGCTGGTTTTGTTGGCGGCGCGCGAGGTCCAGTGGGCAGAGGTCGTAGCCGAACTGGAGCGACGTTCGGGAACGAGTGGTTGGGTGGAAAAGGAAATGCGAGTCGAAGATGAATCCTGAACAACGAGGAATGGATGAAAAACTCTTGAGGCTGGCCGTACCCTCCAAAGGGCGATTGGCTCAAACGACAGAAGAAATTCTTCGTCGCGCGGGGCTTCGTTATCGGCGGCGTGAGCGTCGTTTGTACGCGCGATGCAAGGGTATGGATATCTTGCTCGTTTTCAGTCGGGCGGCGGATGTTCCTCGTATGGTCGATGGGGGAGCCGTGGACCTGGGGGTGACCGGTAGCGATGTGCTTCGTGAGCAAGGGTTAGCGGTGGACGCCGTCTTACCTCTCGGATTCGGTCGGAGTCGGATGGTTTTGGCGGTTCGGGATGGAAGCGGCTATGAAAGGCGGGAGGACTTGGCGGGGCGAACGATAGGAACGTCCTATCCACAAACCGCGCGAGCTTACTTCGAGGGGGTTGAGCCGGAAGTCCGTTTGCTGACTCTGTCGGGCGCTACCGAAGTTATGGTCGGCTTGGGGCTCGTGGATGGCATCGTCGAAATCGTCGAAACGGGCGATAGCTTGGCCGAGAATCACCTTCACTCCATCGAAGAGATTGCATCTTCCGAAGCGGTTCTCGTTGCCAGGCGCGGGCAGGTTATCGAGGGGGAGGTTTCGCGTTTGATTCGCCGAATCGAAGGGGTTCTTCAGGCGAGACGTTATTCTTTGCTCGAATACAACCTTCCGCGGGATCTTCTCGAGCAGGCGACCCAAATTACTCCTGGATTTTCTTCGCCGACAGTTCAGGAGACGGCTGATTCTGAATGGCTGGCAGTGAAGGTCATGGTCGAGAAGGTGGATGTGCCGGGGATTATGGATCAACTCGAAGGTATCGGTGCTCGAGCGATCCTGGAAACCGAGGTCGCTAACAGCCGACTGTAGTCCCTAGGTAGATCAGGCTGGAACCAGTTCCTCGATCCAGATTCGGTCGCAAGCGTGTTGGTCGAGGTGAATGGGGTTGTTGCCCACAGAGATGGTGAGAATGTCTCCGTACTCTTTCTTGATAATCTGAATCTGAGCTTGGGGTACAACACCTTTTTCGTCCAGAAAGCGGAGGAAGTTGGAGTCTCGGTCCGATATCAGAGCGACCTGAACCGTCTGGCCTGTGGGTTCGCAATTCGAAAGTCGGTGGAGTCCGCGAGCGGAACGTTCTTCGAGAGTTTCGCCGTAAATAGGGGTGCCATGTGGGCAGGTCGTGGCTCGCTTGCCGAACAGATCGAGAAGTTTCTCTTCCACATCTTCACTGATGACGTGTTCGATTCGTTCCGCTTCCTCATGAACCTTGTACCATTCCAGGCCGATAATTTCGTAGAGGAGTTTCTCCACCAAGTTGTGTCGAAGCACCAGGTTCTCCGCGATGGAACGCCCTTTCGGGGTCAAGTCGATGTCTCCTCCTGAACTCAGGTCGACCAGTTTGTCCCGTTTCAACCTTTGGAGAGCGGTTGAAACCGCAGGAGAGCTGACTCCGATGGTTTCCGCCAATCGGGCTCGTTGAACCGACATGCCGGTCTGTTGGGCTTCATAGATCGCCTTGAGATAGTCTTCTTTGGATTGGGAGATAGGTGTCATTGGGGTGGAGTCGAGAAAGAGGTCGTTTGAGGGGGGGATTGTAGACGCGAGCGGTGTGAGGGACAAGACGGGATACGAGTTATCGGTCGGTCTCGCTCGGGGGGTGAATTCCCGCTGTCAGCAAATCTTGGACAAGATTGGGGAACTCGAGATCTGTCACTCGATTTACGGGAAGGCTGGCGCCGATCCGCTTTTTGAGTGACTCGGTAAGTTGTGCGGACCGAAGGACATCATCACCGATCTGACGGATCTTTCGAACGGCACTGGTGAGAGGAGAACGGTTTCCTGTGTATGCGTCGAGTGCCGGGTTGGCGGTCAAGGGGTAGAAGGTTGTGGGATTTTCAGGGTGTAGCATTCGTTCTACGATAGCGGAGGGGCGAAGGCAGGTTCCTAGGTTGCCGTGGCCGAATCGGTCGTTGGATTCCCCAAGACGGCGAACCACAAAGCCCACATGAAAAGTATAAGCATCCAGCGCCGACGCGATGAGAAGGACCTGGTCACGAGAGCGGTAGACTCGAGGAGTACGGTTTCCGATCCACGACTGGGAGTGCTGGATGTCGGGCAAAAAGGTGGGCCCTCCCCACCATCCGTAATAGTAAAGGACTTGAGCTCGGCAGCGATTGGATGGGTCGAGAAACCGAAAGGTGAGGTGTGTGTGGGGCATGGGGACTCGCAGGTCTTTTCGTGGCGAGCTTTGGGGGAAGGTGATGCCCGTTTCTATCCATAACGGGGTGGCTACGTCGTGTCGAATTCCCTGGTCGTCGATGAAGGTCAGGTCCGCCAGATTGGCAAATTTTCGGACGTCCTCGATCTCTATCTTCCAGCCCAGGTCCATGATCGCAGCAGAAAATTCGCGAAGGGAGTGAGTGGGTATGGACTGAGGGCCGACGGGGACCGAGGAGGAAAGCCAGTGAGTTTGGGCGCCGATCTGGGCCCAGACTTCCTGTTCCTGGCTGGAAAGGAGTTGGGGGCGGGGGTTCCGAACAAGGGCTTCGAGTCGTTGGGATAGAGCGACGGACTGAGCCAGGAAGGAGGTGTTACTGGGAGAGAAAAGCGAATCCTCGATCAGATCGCCCTGAAGGAGTCTTCTGGGTTTTCTCCATTCCGAGGGGGTGACGTCTCGAACGTGGGCCAGCGATCGATACTTCGGACGCTCGATCGGTTCAGGAAGGGGGAATGGGACTCGAAAAGACCGGGCGCTGGGAAAGGATAAGTCGGGACGGTCGGTGAATCGGTGTTTACGTAAAAAGAGGAAAAAGCGGAGGTTGAAGGATGGAAAAGAGGAGAGTCGGTCGATCCATGCCGGAGCGTTGAGAGCTTCGACTCCAGATTCCTCGGCGTGTCGGATGAAGGGAGAGAAGGCAGCGCTCCACATCCGGCCGGCAGGATAGTTTGCTGGAAGATTGAGGAGTTGAGGGAAGCGGCCAAGAGTTTTCAAAAGAGCGGTGCGCTCTTTTGCCGAAAGCCACCTGGGACTAGTCAGCAATTCGGAGAGAGAAACCGTCTTTCCGGGAACGGCCCGAACCCCATCGGCTTCGACTCGATAGGGGCGGTGTTGGAAGGAAATTACATCTTCGGATCGAATCGGAGAGGATCCCGACAGGAACAGAACCAGGAGCCAGGCCGCTCTTTGAATGAAAATGGAAGCGTTCCCCCGAGAGTGACCGAGGAAGAGTTGACGTTTATGGGGTGGGGAGAGTGGGGCAGGATCGTTAGGATACTCAGATCGTGAATTTGTTTGATGAGCCATACTGTCTTTTACCCACGGCCTCTCGAGAGCGTGTCTGGGTGCATGAGTCCTATCAGGATCGATTGGCTGCTCACGGTTTTCGCGCATTGAAGGACTTTCTGGATCCAGAACAGATCAGCGATAAGACGGAACGACCGGGGCGAAGTTTGTATCGGCTATCTCTTCCGGGAAGCGACGGTGTGGAGACAGTGTATCTCAAGATTCATCGGAGGATCGGATTTCGGAAGGCCTGGGAAGAGATGGCCGATTTCCGCAAGCCCCGATCCAAAGGCTTGGCGGAGATGGAGAACCTCCTGTGGTTTCGGTCCGTTGGAGTGGACACGGCGTTCCCTATCGCGGCTGGAGAGCGCAAGGTTTTGGGGATCGAGACCGTATCCTTCCTGTTGACCCGTTCCGTGGAACCTTATGTTTGCTTGTGGGATCGACTGGATGAACTCGGTGGGGGGCGATCCGAAGGAAATCTTTTTCGGGAAAAGTGTCGATTGTCTCGAGCTGTGGCCAGCACGCTTTCACGTCTGCATCAGGCGGGTATTGTTTATCCAGGATTCCTGGCGAAACATGTCTATGTAGAGCCGGATGTGGAGGGAGATCGTCTTCCCGGAATCTGTTTGCTCGATCTAAAAAAGCCGTTGCGCGAGGGGCGGCCTCTTTCCCGGGGGCCTCTGCGTGATCTCGCAAATTTCATGACGAGTTTAGGGCCTCGTTTTGTGACCAACGCGGATCGGTTTCGGTTCGTTTGTCACTACAAAGAGTATGGTGGGCCGGCCGGCGGAGAAACGTTTCGGAGTCTGGTGGAGGCTATTCTTGGACTGGCTGAACGACTGCGGGGACGAGATGTATCTCGTTTCAGGAATTTCTTCGCCGGGAAATTCGTCGATCCCCCGAGATCGGATTCGCGCTAACTTTTTTTCAGGACGACCGGACTGGGATGAGGGAGGCTCGAAAACTCCCGGTTACGCGATGACAAAACAGATCGCGGGGTCGTATTTGTTCAGAGTACCCTGAAACGACAAGCCCCGAATCGAGAATCTCGGTTCGGGGCTTGGAAGGGGTTGTAAACAGTTCGGCGTTTAGTTCTCGGATGGTTCGGCACTCGAGACCGAACTGGTTTCCTCTTCTTTGACATCATCGAAGATCATTTCGATATTCATGATGCGATATTCCGTGGTGCTTTCGGGCAATACGACCTCGGCCTTGTCCCCGACATGTTTTCCGAGGATGGCGGCGGCCACCGGGGTCCGATAGCTGATAGCCCCCTTTTCGACATCCGCATCCCAGGGGCCCAGGATCTCCCACGCTTCGATTTTTCCGGTTGCCAGGTCGGAGACCTCAACACGGGTTCCTGGAGAAACGATATCTTTTTGGATGATCTCGGACTCGATCAGGCGCGCTTTTTCGATCTCTTTGCTGATTTGGCTGGCCAGGCCGGTCAACTCGCGTTGTTTTTCGAGAGCCGCCGTGTATTCGGAGTTTTCGGAAAGGTCGCCAAATGCGGCAGCCCGGCCGATCGCGTCCCGGTTTTCCGGAATTTCTTCGTCCAGAAGAATACGGAGACGTTCTTGTCGGCTCGAAAGTCCGGTGCTTGTGACATAAATGAATTCGTTTTCCCAGAATCGATTGGCGACTGGGGCGGGCTTCAGGTCCGGGAGCAGTTCTTCTAACTGTTTTCGTACGGCAGAGTGAACTTTCGAGATGGAAGGTGATCTTTCCAGGTAGCTTGATGTCCGGACAAGTTCTTCCTCGTTGCAGTTGGAAATGTAGCTTCGAATTACAGTGAGTTCGTCTTCGAGCAAGAAGTTTTCGACATGCTTTAAGAAGCGAGCTTTGGCAGCTTTAGTGTAGTCATCGTTTCGTTCGAGATCGGCTGCAAATCGGAGAGCCGGACGGATCAGTTCGGAAACTTCCCATGTGGTTGCGCTCGGCTTCCACCGTTTTTTGATGATTTCCAGAAACGGTTCCGAAAAGTCTTCCGGCTTCTGGAGAATCGCTTGTTCGAGTCTTCCAAGCCGTTCGGTTTGTTCAGAATCGATCAGGCGTTCCCGGATCTCCTTGTTGACTCGGCTTTTGCCCATGACCAGGATGCCCAGGAAGGTTTCTCCCCAATCCTGCGCGGTTTCTGACTGGGTGACAATGCGGTCCAAGAACGCCATCTGGCGTTCTTTCGTCCCCAGTTCTGAAAAGATCTGTACCGCCTTATCACTATCCGAGGCCAGGGTGTCGAGCCGTTCGGAGGTTCCGGGTATGGTTTCGCTTTCCAGAAAAACCAAGGCTTCGGCGATTTGAGGAAAGGTGTCGAGATCTTCTTCTTTGAGGGTGGCAGGCGCGATGTGGTTGGCGATCGCTTTGCGGGCCTCCTCTTCAGGGGTGGTTCGAAGAAAGGTCGATGCGATTTTCCAGAGTTTGGAGAAGTTGGCCGCACGATCTATCTGTTCGATGGTCTCTTCGAGAGGTGAGATGGCTTCCTCGCGGAGGGTAACTCGCCCATCACGCGCAACCTCGAGGTAGGGGTCTGCCATCGCTTCCTTCTTGGCCTTTGTCCACCATCGACTCCACGATTTTTCGGGGATGATTGAGCCTTTGAGCTGACTTCTGATGAGAGAAAGGGGGGCGGTGTTTTCCAGGCTTTTGACCGTCATCATCAGGAGCTTGGAGGGTTCTTCCTTGGCAAGTCGATCCAGTTCTTCAGGACGGGAAACCCGCAAGGAACGCAGATCATCATCCTCGAGGAATTCGAGCAGGTCATTCACCCCTTCGAATGTCATTCGATGGTTTTTTTTGCCTTCGAAATCGATTACGACTTGAGCGGTGGACGCGTCGATTTCTCGGATCTGTCCAGCGCCCCATCCCGAGGAGTGGAGAACATGGCGGCCTGGGGTGAAGTCTTTGTAGTGCTCGAAGAGATCCAACTCCTTGGGAATATGGCTGCCGTCGACGAGTCCGCTGGCTTTGAGAGCCCCCTCGAGGGCCAAGTTTTGCGAATGGATCGCTCGCAAGGATTCGAGGAGATCTCCGCGGAGCCCAGGGGTGTTGGGTGACAGTCGGCCGAGTCGTTGGAGAACGGGTAACAGTTCGGCGTGGGCTTTATGGTTTCTCGCTTCGTCATAGAAGAGTTTGAGCAAAGTGGCTGCAAGCGGTCTTTGTCCAAGGGTTTCGAGAATTTGGGCGACATCCGAAGCGGATTGTCCCACTCCTGTTTCAGTGCCAAACTGGATCGATTCCAGCCAGGTCATCCAGGCTTTCTCCAGGCGTTCGCGATCGTTCGTGCGCGCGAGTTGGAGTAGTTCTTGTTTGTCCACGTAGGGAGCCCTCTTTGGTTGATCGGTTCTTCAGGTTTTGGGTTGAGTGTAGTGAGCGTGAGTATCTTTTCAAGGAGGTGGACCAGGAAACGTGGAGATGACAGGGTTTTTGGTCCAGCGGTATCGAGTTTGAATGGGCATGAAAAGCGCATTTTCGACCCCAGAATCTGGGAGGAGAATACGCAAAATACCCAAAAAATAACGGCCCGCAGTCACGGGGGGGGTGACTACGAGCCGCTGGGGGGGTTGTTTCGCAAGCTAACGAGGCGCCAGATGGGACTTTTGATTCGACTACATCCAAAGAGTGGGGTGTGACGGGAGGGAGGGCAAGGTAATCGAACGATTTTTGGAATATTTTTATATTTTCGTCGTTTGAAAACTCTTCACACCAGAAATTGGCGGGCGAAAAGATCGTATAACCGATTGGGAAGCATCCTCGAGAGGCGAATGAACCAGGAGAAAGGGGGTGGGAACGAATAGACAGAGGGACGTCGGTCGATCGCGCGAATCATGCGGTCCACGGCTCGTTCAACCGGCATGATCTGGGGAGTCCAGATCGGGGAGTCGTCGGTCATTGCGGTCGAGATGAATCCGGGGCGGAGGTCAGTGACCGAGATCCCCATCGGTTGAAGTTCGACTCGCAGAGCTTCCAGGTAGTTGGAAAGTCCCGCTTTGCTGGCCGAGTAGGATCCGGCCCAGGAAAGGCCTCGGTATCCGGCCAAGCTGGTTATGCCAACGATGTGACCTTCCTGCTGTTGAAGGAAGGTGGGCAGAGTGGCATGAATCGTGGCTATGGCCCCAAGCAGGTTGATCTCAACGGTTTGGAGCAGTTCCTCTGTGGTCTGTTTCTGTATCGGTTTTCGGTGGATGACGCCGGCGCCTACGATAAGAGTGTCCAGTCGGCCCCATTGGTCGAGAAGCCGAGAGAGCGCCTGGCAGATAGAATCTTTTTCCCGGACGTCGGCGGGTAGAGCCAGGGCGTTTCCCCCTTGATCTCGGATCGAACTCGCGATGGATTCGAGTTGTTCGGAGCGACGAGCGAGAAGTCCGATCTGGTCGCCTCGACTGGCAAGTCGTCGGGAAAGCTCTTCTCCGATGCCGCTGGAGGCGCCGGTGATCAAGACCACACGTTTTTTGGGGGTCAAGCTTGGTTGTCCTGGATTTTGGCAACAACAAGACTGAAGTCATCATTGATCGGTATGCCATCACAGAACTCGAGAATGTGTTCGTGAACCCGGTTCACGATGTCTTCGGAAGAGTGGTCGGAGAGGTCGATCAGGAGTTGTTTCAGGCGAGGGCGGCCGAAGGCTTCCTTCTCCTTGTTTCGGGCTTCCCAGACTCCATCGGTGGAAAAGAGAAGCGTGTCTCCTGGGGCGAGACCGGAGACCTCTGCGGTGGGATAGTCGATATCTTCGACCATTCCCATGGGAAGACCCGTACTCATGAGTTCTTCCACTGTTCCGGCCGATTTTCGGAATAGCAAGGGGGCGTCGTGCCCTGCCGACGCGTACTGGAGGCAACCAGAATCGGTGTCCAGAGTGCCGAGGAATAGGGTCATGAAGCTGTCGTCTCGGGTGTCTTCTGACAGCAGGTTGTTCACGCGGAAAAAGATTTTTCCGATGTTGGTAGAGAGTCCACTCAGCGCTCTTAAAAATGCACGAGCTGTTGCCATGACCAGGGCCGCGCCGATGCCGTGACCTGAAACATCGCCGATTACGATTCCAACTTGAGAGTCATTGGTGGGGAAATAGTCAAAATAGTCACCACCAATGGCGTCGCAGGCGATGGAACGACCGGCAAGATCGATGTTTTTCATCTGGGGGGCCTGGTTGGGCAGAAATTGCTGCTGAATGGTTTTGGCGATATCGAGAGCTTGGCGAATCTTCTGGTTCTCGAGAAAGCTTCCGGTCAGCTTGGCGTTGTGGACCGCGATCGAGGCCTGGTTCGCGATCAATTGACCCAGAAGGAGGTCTTCTTCGGTAAAACTCTGATTTCCCTTTTTGTCGTTGAGGTTGAGAGCACCGAAGATGGAACGTCGTACACCTAAGGGAATGCAGAGGGCCGATTTGGTCTGGTAAGAGGAGTTGTTCGCGTCGGTGTCCGTTTTTCCAGAGAGAAACTCATCGATATCCCGTATCAACAAAGCCTCACCCGTTTCGACCACCTGGCCGGCGATTCCTTGACCCGGTTGGACTCGGGCTTTTTCCATGATTTCTTCGGGAACACCCTTGGCGGCTCGAATTTTCATAACCTGGGAGTTTTCTTCGAAGAGCATGATCGAGGCGCGTTGCGCATCGAGTAAGCGAGTGGATTGTTCGACAATCATTTCCAGAACATTCTGGAGATCAGGGTCCGAAACGAGATGGTCGGTGACGTAGGTGACGAGCTGGAGGGCGGAAAGACGACCGGAGAGCTTGGCGTAATCTTCTGTGAGGGTTGAGAGATCCTTTTGGGCCCTCTCTTTTTCTAAACGTTCCCTCAGGAGTTCGTCTTGATGGAGAGCGAGGGCGACCTGATTGGCGATCACCTGGGCAATGCGGAAATCTTCCTCGTTGAAAGATTCTGTGCGTTTGTTGTTGAAGTTGATCACTCCAAGAACGCGTCCCGAAATCTTGAGTGGCAGGAGAATGGCCGAACGATCCTTGTAGCCGGATCGATCTTCTCCGTTTTCACGATTATCTTGCGTCTGAATATCTTGAATGAATATGGGTTCTCCCGTCAGAGCAACCTTTCCCGCAAGGCCTTTGCCGGGATGTACTCGAACTCGGGACTGGATATCCTCAGGGATGCCACGGGCGGCTCGCATGCTCAGATAATCGTGAGGGGCATCAACAACCAGAATGGATCCTCTTTGAGCATCGAGTACTTCCGTAGCGCCTTCAAGAATCGAGTCCAGAAACGTATCCGAGTCTCGACCGGCGGTCAGGTGTTCGGTGACATTGGCCAGAAGCTCTAGCTCCTTCTGGCGAGGTTTCTCCGGCTCGTTGGGTTGGGTATGGGTGGGCATCTGGTTTTTGGGTAGGCCTGCTTTGTGGCTCCGCATTGTAGGTCGGGTGAGGGCTTGGGTCCATCAAGGACTGGGTTGTGGTGAGAGAAAGGGAACGTACAATTTTCTTGATGAATCAAAGAGTCGCTGTTCGGACCGTGTTCCTTTGGGCTGTACTTCTGGGGTGTACATGCCGATTCGGAGTTGCTGAAAAGGGTGAACTTCGGGACTCGATACCTCGGGCCAAGGATTTCAGTCGAATAGTCCTTTCCGTCATGCGGACTTATCCCGCCAACGGTACTCACGCCTATTACTGGCCTCGAGGTTCTTCATGGGCTGGAAATACCCGGGACTTGATATACCGCGGAGAGGTTTTCGCCAAAGGGGATCCTCAGGGACGGGCTTATTGTTGTGGACTTACCTTCGAGGTGTTTTTTCGCTCCTATGAACAGTGGTGTCGTCTCTCGAAACGTCCTTTTCGGATTATCGACCTGGATGCAACCAGTTTGAGGCGTTTCCGGGGGCGTTGGTTTGGATCCCGCTCCAATCTTCTCTGCTCACAGTCGGCGATTACCGAGTATGGAATCGGACGTGAAGTTCCCCTGTCTCGAGCACGTCCTGGCGACTTCGTTCAGTTTTGGCGCCACTCCGGATCGGGTCATTCGGTCATTTTCATGAAATGGAAATGCGATGCGAACGGGAAGCGCACCGGGATGACTTACTGGTCGACCCAGCCTTCGACTCGGGGAATTGGGCAAGCGACGGAAATGTTTGGCGGCTCCAGAGGGATCGATCCCGACCGGATTCATCTGGCTCGGGTTGGGAGGTAGTCTGCCTAAGTTGTTGTTCAGGTATGTTTTCGAAAAGAAACGGGCCCTATCGGGTCTTTCGAGGCATTTCGGTTTGGATTGTCGGATCGGCTAGGAGAACCTTACTTCTGGACGAAATCCTTCTTTCGGCGTAGGCTTTTCCCCTTGCGACAGGGTACCAGGCCGCTAAACTCATCGCCCCGGTTCCGGTTCGCAACATTGCATGTGTTTTGGGAGAAGATTCATGCCTACCCTCCGATCGGTCGGTGTTCCAGTGAAAGCCCGTAAGATCTATCGTAATCCAACGGTCGATGACTTGCGGATTTTGGCGGGCAAGCAACCCAATGTCCGTCAGACGTGTTACGGAAATTTGAACACGACGACCGAGGTTCTCGCTCGATCCAACGCATCTACGTTTTTTGTGACAGACCAACCTGACGATTTCAGTGGTCAGTGTTTGTCGGTCGAAAAGGGAGCGGAGATCTGTCGGCTGCAGGATGAGTATCTGCTGGATCGAGAAGTGATTATCATCGATGGGTATATCGGTGATGATCCGGAATTTCGAACTCGGGCCCGCTTGATCATCGATTCGGAAAACGCCAATGTGGCCGCTATGCAGCAGGTTCTTTACTATCCCTTGGACCCGGTTGATTCGGACACTTTCGAGCCGGAGCTTACCATTATCTATACGGGTGGACTGAAGGCTGCCGGGTATCCGGATGAGCGAGTGATCGCCGTGTTTCTGGAGCAAGGGGTGACGCGAGTCCTGGGTACTGACTACTTTGGCGAGTCGAAAAAAAGTGGCTTGCGAATGTGGAATCAAAGAGTTTTTGAACGCGGTGGATTGCCTCTTCATGCGGGTTGCAAGATCATCCCGGTTCAAGGGACCCAGAAGGTGGGGTTGATCGTGGGGCTTTCGGGAACAGGAAAAACCACCACGACCTTTACCGAGCAGAACCATTCCATGCCGGTTCAGGACGATTTCGTGGCCTGGATGCCCAACGGTCGTGTGTATGCCACCGAGAACGGTTGCTTTGCCAAGACCTATGGACTGAGTGAGGAATCCGAGCCGGTCATCACTCGCGCGGTGAAGGAATCGACAGCCTGGATCGAGAATGTTTCTCAGAATGCTCAGGGAGATCTCGATTTTTTCGACGATAGCTATACCCAGAACGGCCGAGCGGTGGTTCGTATGGCCGATATCGAGGGGGCGGCGGCCGCGAATCAGATTCAGCGTCCGGATTTTCTTCTCATACTCAACCGGAGTCAGAACGTCATTCCAGCAGTGGCTCGATTGAGCTTGGAGCAAGCGGCGGCCTATTTCATGCTGGGTGAAACGATGGGGACTTCTGCCGGTGGAGCGGCGGAGGCCGGAAAGAGTTTACGTATTCCCGGCACGAATCCTTTCTTTCCTCTTCGTCACGACCACCAGGGAAACCGATTGTTCGAGTTGATGGATCAGAATCCGATCGAAGTTTACCTGATGAATACGGGTTGGGTTGGCGGCGGGGGTGAACACGGGGAAGGGGTCAAGGTCAAGATTCGCCACTCTTCTGCGATCGTCAAGGGGATTGCTGAAGGAACCATCGAGTGGGAACAAGATCCGGATTTCGGTTTCCAGGTGGCCACGCATGTTCCCGGTATCGGAGAAGAGGACGCTTTCTTGTTGTGTCCTCGCCTGATGTATGAATCCCAGCAGCGAACAGACGAGTACCAGCGGCACCTGGTTCGACTCAAGCGGGAGCGGAAGGGGTATCTGGAGAAATTTCCGCTTTTACGTTCCGAGATTGTTTCCGCCGCCGTCTAGGTTTGATTTCAGCCCAGTCGAAATCGAACAGATCGGCTCGGTCGGTGGATATGAAATCGGGCTGACAATTTTCGTAGGTATCGAGAATTCTGCGGGGTGTGTCGATGTGGAAAAGGAGAGTGTGAAACCCTTCTTCTCGGGCTTGCTCGAGATAGGCCGCGGTGGTGATCGAGGGGGGGGTTAGACCGATTCCGCCACCGGACGCTCGAATCATGTCTCCGAGATTTCCATCCGGTAAGTTCTGCAGGAGATGAATCGGGCAACCTAGGCCACGCTCCATGAGAAGTCCCGAAGGATTTACCGGGACGTCGAAGTCGTTGATATGGAAATGGACTTCATCCATGTTTCCCCATCCCTTTCGGGTGGCTATCGGTTGTATACGTTGCAACATGCGGGGTCTCTGGGCCAGAAAAACGGCAGCACGTTTCCATCGGATGAGGGGTAAATAGCAGAAACAGATCGGGATGTTTTTGTTGAGTTGGTGAATTCGGGCTAGCGCTTCGGGAATCCAGCTGAGAAACCAGGTTCTTTCAACCAGGTCGTGTTTTTCGACCAGGCGAATGTGTTCGGTTTCGGTGCCATGATCTTTGATATCGATAAAGATGGTTGTGTCGCTTCGTCCGCGCTTGACGGTTTCCAGAAATGCGTCGAGGGTGGGAACCGGTTCTTCGGGTTCCCCCAGAAAGGTCATCGGCCCCTGGAGGGAACTTCTGAACTCACGGACCCATCCTTCTGAGTTGGTGACGCGATCGAGTTTGGCATCGTGTAGCACCATCAATTCTCCGTCACCGGTGACTCGTGTGTCGATTTCGATATGTCGGACGGAAGTGGCGAGAGCCGACTCCAAAGAGGAGAGGCTTCCTTCATGAGGACCGAATCCGTGTAATCGGTGAGAGAGAAGGTGTTTGGTTGGGTCGAAGGTAGTCATGAAATGTTGGAGAGCACAAAACGTCCTGACGCATCGTGCCAGTCGCGGGTCAGTTCGAGCCAGAACACAAGTCCTCGAAGCTTTCCGTAGCGCTGGTAATGCTTATTGATGGCCGAGTCGGAATGTTTTCGGTGAGGAAAGAGTGTACGGTATCTTCGTCGACACCACGAGTCGATACTCAGTTCTTCGAAGTGGCCGAGTAGTCGCATCAGATGGGAAGTTCCATAAGGACCTAGCCCTCGGATGGACGAAACTTGATGGCGAACAGTCGCCGGATCTTGTTCGGGGTGAGGCCAGGATTCCGGGTCGATTTCCCCAGCATCGACTCGGCGAGCTAGTTCGAGAATAAAAGGAGCTCGGTATCCGGCACGAATCGACTGTCGTAAAAAACACTCCTGGGTTCGGGCTAGGGTCGAGGCGGTGGGAAATGTGCGTAAACCACCGGGCGCGTCGTAACCCAGTTCATGGACCAGGGACCGAGTGATCTGTCGAGTCAGGTTCCAGGAGCAGTTGGTGGTGGCGAGAGTTTTGATCACGTCTTCGAAAACCGACGAAGCGGCAAGTAGTCGGATTCGTCTGGGGCTCAAGATTTTTCGCAAGTGCGGAAATTCATCGCGAAGGTTTTCGAGAGAATCGATGTCTTGGTGGAACTGGAACATGCGTTTCAGGGAACGACGAAGACTTTTGCGGTTGTCGGGCTGGAGTTCGGCGGTTGTGTGGTACAGGTGAATCTGGAGACAACCGGAACGTGGAGATTGACGGATCTGAGCGGTTGTCGTTTTTTGATTGGTTAGATGAAAGGGAACGGTCAGGGTTTTTCGTTGGTGTTGCCACCGGAAAGGGGAGAGGTCGAACCATCCGTGACTGGTTACGGTGTTTTCCAGATGAAAATTTTCTGGAGGTGTCAAGCGAAGTGCCGATCGGCGCAACTCCTCTTGTGGGACGAACACCTCTTCGAGGGCTAGTAGCCGATATTTGCTAGGAATGCCTCCTGGAGCGCTGAATCCGCCGATGGATCCTGTGCTGGTGAGAATGCGGTGACAGGGGATGAGGAGAGGGATCGGATTCTTTCCGAGGGCACGCCCAACGGCTCGTGCGGCGCGCGGACGATCGATGTCACGCGCGATTTGGCCGTAGGTCGAGACTTGACCCCATGCCACTTGCTGGGTGGCATGATAAACCTCCTTTTCGAGGCGGCTATAACCGTCGAGGTCGAGAGGAAGGAGCGGAAATCGAGTGTTGATTCCCTTGCTCCAGCGTATCAAGGAGTGAATCAGTCGGCGAATCGTCCCAGGAAGAGAGGTCGGGTTGGATGGGGAAGGATTCTGGGGCTTTGTGGGCAGATGGAGGCTTCGGATGCCTTGTTGACTCCATGTGATCTGGAGGGTTCCGATTTCGGTTTCGAAGGAAATTTGTCGCGGAAGCACATGTACATGGTAGCTCTGGAGTGATCGGTTTACCAAGGGGGTGGAAGGCCCCACTCATTTGTCGTTCGAGTCGGTTCCCTCCGATTGAATTTGATCTCAGGTTGGAAAATTGAGGGTCGGTCGCGCTATCATGCCGGAAGCTTTTTACTGATTCATACTCTTGTTTCATGGGGTATTCAGAAGGTCTCTGGTAATGAGTCGGAAAGACCGTTGGGATGTTATCTTGATCGGTGCTGGTCACAACGGGTTGGTGGCAGCGGCACTGCTCGCGAAGGCTGGACGGAGGGTTCTGGTTTGTGAACGCAGAGATGAGCCGGGAGGCTTGATGTCGGTCGAAGAGGTCTGGCCCGAAGTGCCTCTTCCCGTTGGGCTTCATGATCTCGCGCTTTTTTCTGATAAGGTGATCCGGGAACTGGGTCTGGAGAGTTTTGGTATCGGCTCCAAGCAGGAGTGCTCCTCTGTGACGACGCTTTTGCGTCGGGAGGGGAATCCGGTTATTTGGGGAGAAGGGGACTCCCGATCTGTAATCCGCTCACTTTCAGAGCGGGACGCGTCTCGATGGGGTTCTTTCTGTCAGGAGGTAGGAGAATGGAGCTCTTTTCTGGCTCGTTTACAGGAAGAGTTGCCACCGGATCTTTCAGCGTTGAGAACGCCTTCGGGCCTCTTTCATATTCTGAAAACCGGATGGAGGTTGAGGGGGCTCGGAAAGAGGGGGATGAATCGACTCCTGAGAACTCTTCCCATGTCACTTTCCGATTTTCTGGATGAGTGGTTTGAGTCCGAATCTCTCAAAGCTCTCCTTTCGGCGCCTATCTGGACGGCGCAACCTCAGGGACCGATGGCACCTGGAACGGCGGCTCTTTTCTTGTTGCATCATTGCGGTTTCGGTGGTGAGTGGGCGCCCAGGTGGTGTACGCCGTTAGGGGGGATGAGGTCCTGGATTTGCGCTTTGGAGGCTTGCGTCAAGTCCTTCGGAGCGCAAATTAATTATGGAGAAGAGGTTCGGTCGATTGTGGTCGAGGCGGAGGAGGTTCGTGGCGTTGTCTTGGCGGATGGAACAGAGCATCAGGCCTCCGTGGTGATCTCCGGCCTGGACCCGAGGAGTACGTTTCTGAATCTGGTCGGAGCGCCCAAGCTCGATCCCTCCTTTGTTCGGGCTGTTACGCACATTCGATACCGGGGGGCATCCGCACGGGTTCAATTCCTGCTTTCCGACGAACCTCAGTGGAAAGGGCTTGATCGTGAGCAATCTGCGCGGGTCAATCGGGGGAGGATATTTCTTGGAGATGGACTCGAGGAGGTCGAGAGGGCGTCCGATGCGGCCCGGTTAGGGCAGTTCGATACAAAAAATCTGGTTGCGGAAGCGATTTTGCCAGGTCTCGCGGTCGGGGAAGGCGGTGTCAGGGAAACGCTTGGAATGAGTGTTCTGGTCCGGTTTGTTCCTGACCGACCCGATGGAGGAAATTGGGACGGATGGGCACAGAAAATTGGAGAGTCTGTGACTCAGGAGTTGGAGAAACGGTCCTCTTCTTTTTCGGAACATCTCACGGACCGACGTGTCCTCGTTCCTCCGGATTTCGAGCGATCTTTTGGAGTACACGAGGGACATCTTCATCACGGTGAGATGTCTCTTTCGCAGCGATTTCTCATGCGTCCTATGCCCGGTTGGGCACGGTATAAAACTCCGATCGAAGGACTGTTTCTCGGCGGATCGGGTTGTCATCCGGGCGGTGGTTTGACCGGGGGACCGGGGCGACTGGCGGCCAGAACCGTCCTGGAAAATGCATCCGCACAACCGAGGTAACTCCGGTGATCGGAGTGAAAAGAAAGCCGAAGGATAGGGATCAGGGGACGTTTCTGACACGATAACGGAGATCGATTTCTCGGAGATCCTCCAGCGGCGGATTTCCTTCCTGAATGAGAGAGAGGACATCCTCGAGGTTGAAGGCGGTGTTCCCCGCCATGTAGGAAATTTTCAGATAATCTTGGCCACCGAGTTTGGCGTTGGGATAGCGGTTTCGGACGTTTTCGAGCGCTCGTTCTGCCGACTGTTTTCCAGACGAGGATTTTTGGAAGTAGATTTTGACCTGAGTTCGGGTGATACGCATCGTAGGAAGCCTCTTACTGGACTTGACAGATCAGAATGGTGATGTCGTCATCGGAAGATTCGAGCGCTCCAAATCGCTCCAGTGCTCGATCGATCTGGAAGGCGAGGTACTCCGGCTCTTGAGTCCCCGAACGCTGGATGACCTCCAGAAGTCGAGGAAGTCCAAACTCTTCTTGACGGTGATTCATCGCTTCGGTCAAGCCGTCGGTGAACTGTACAAGGCAATCTCCCGATTGTAGATCGAGAGTCATGTGTTCGAGGGTTTGATCGAACTTTGCGGTCCCGGTCATACCCAGCGCCATGCCGGGAGGCTGAAGAGTCTGGATGGTGGGGTTTCGCTTCGGATTGAAAAGGATCAGGGGGTTGTGTCCGGCCCGGGCCATGGAAAGAGAACGATTTTTTGTGTCGAGGATCGAATAGAAGGTGGTGACGAAGGTGGCTTGATCCAGGTCGTTTTGAATGTCTTCGTTGGCAATGGAGAGCACCTCGGCTGGATTGGACCGTCTACGCGCATAGATGTTGAGAAGCTTCTTGGTCATACCCATCACGAGGGCGGCATCCATGCCGTGTCCACTGACATCGCCGATCAAAATGCCGATTTTCTGTTCGCCTACTTCGAGAAAATCGTAGAAATCTCCACCTACCTTGTCGCATGGACGGTAGATGGCCAGGAATTGATATCCCTCGATCTGGGGAAGGTCGGGAAGCATCTGAAGTTGCTTTTTTCGAGCTTCTTCGAGGCTTTTTTCTATCCCCTCTTGATTTGTAACCAGGGTTTTCAGGCTTTCGATCTCCTGAGAAATTGTGGTCAAAAGCGTACTGCTTTGGGCCTCCTTGAATTCCTCGCTATTTTGGAGAGGGGCTGTCGTCTTTTGGGAAAGGTGTTGGCTGGAGATCGAATGCCGGAGTTCATCCTCGGTGGTTGCGGGTGACTTCTGCTGTCGAAAGGCGGGGCACTGGTTGATCAAATGGGTGGTTATTTGCTGAGGACATGTTTCTTGGCGTACCAGAGGACTGGTAAGGCGAATGTGGTTGATACGGTTACGGCAGAAGGGGCAGACCCATATGGCATCGTCGATGGTTACAGACCAAACCGGGTCATTTTGGAGCAGCTTCGCGATCTTGGGTTTCCAGGTAACAAGCTGGTTCTCGGCGCGTACTGTGGTCTCGAGTTCTTCTCGGGAGCAGTGGATGGCTCCAGGCCTTTTGTAGGCAAAACATCGGCCTAGATGTTTCGCCGCTTTTTCTACCATCGCTGTGGTGATGTTCAGGTCAGGGTCGATGAGGACACCTGTTTTTTGGGCGCAGAATGGGCAGACCCAATCTCGATCTCGCGTGAAATGCCTCCAGGTGGGTTCATTGCATATGTGATAAGAAACCTGAAGGTGCAGTGGGGGCTGAAGGACGCCTTCCTGGCAAAGAGTGCATTGCGCGAGGTGACCCCGGATGAGGTGAATGGTTTGAGAGTCGGCTGCTCCTGAAGAAGAAAAGCGACCGCGGGTCGGTAAAGCACAATGTGGGCAGTACCAGACCTTTCGGGAATCGACGATTCTCCAGAGTGGATCGGTGGAGATTTTGTGACGGATGTGAAAGGATTCTGCGGCGAGAAGAAGGTGTTGGGATTCTAAGATGGTCCCGTCTCCCCGATCCCATTTTGGACACTCTCGCTGGAGGTGGTTGAGAATTTCAGGGGCCATGTCTCGGGGAGAGCTTCGATATCGGGCCGATGCATCTCCGCAGAAGGGACAGATCCAGAAGTGGTCCTCGACCACGATGCGCCACCTGTCGTCCGACTCTATGGCGCGAACCACTTGGCCTCGGTTCACGAGTTCGGTATCTCGGAGGAAGGGGGCGGGGATTCTTCCAGGCCACTCTTTCGAACCTGGAGTAATTGGGCCAGAGTCCCGCCTCCGGTAATCGTTCCGGATGAATAGTGGTTGGCCAGAAAAAGAGCTTCGGGAAGTCCAAACATTTCCTGACGGACCATTTTCATTTCATCCAGGCGGGTGTCTAAAAGGCGTGAGAGGTCGATCTGTTCGGGTGGGGTGATCAGGGTGACGTGATGCCCTTTGTCTTCTTTGGTAACTCGTACCATCGATCGATCGATCATTTCGGTGACTAACTCGTTGATGGATTCCTTGGCCATGGGGAGAGGGAGTTGCATCTTCTTGGCGATGGTTTCGGCCAGGTCTCCGTACATGGTTCGAGAAACGAAAAGACCAGGCGTCCCATCTCCTTTTTGGTGATTTTCGGCAAGCTGTAACAGAAATTCCAGTTTGACCCAGCCGGTCAAGGCGGCAAATCGGTGTGGGCGACCGATCCAGCGAAGAATCCAGTCTCGGGCAGTACCCGAGAGGTGTTTGTATTCGAGAGTATGGGCGATATGTAGGCCGAGGAGAAAAATAGCGCACAGATAATAGAGCCAGGTCAAGAGGATCGGCACGAGAGCCAGATTCCGTAAGTTTCTGACCAGGTTGGCGGTTATGTACTGGGTGAGTAGCCATCGACCGCCCAGCCAGAGCAAACTGGCCAAGAGTGCGCCCGCGAGAGCGTGCTCCAGTTTGAGGTCTGAAACAACCCGGGTATAGATAAAGGAAAATACGATTGTGGAAAGGGAAACTGAAATCAGGGAATGGATGGTGGTGTTGATCGTATCGTAGGGGCCGTAGGGTTTGATGATTCCGTCGATGACTCCCTGAAGCGCGGAGAGAACCAGCAAGACGATAGCGCCGAGTATAGGGAGAAAAAGAAAAACGATTCCAACCCATTTGAGAGTGATCCATTCCGGAAGGCGATAAAGGAGTCTTCGGAATTGATTTTGTCGATGGCTGATGGGTATGACTTCGAGTGGACTATGGACCTCGAGGAGAGTGGTTCGGACGCTGACGATGAGGCCTGCGTATGCGAATGCGATGAGAAGGACCGCTCCGTAAACAGGAAGTTTGGGACCATCGTGAAAAGCTCCGAGTATTTCGGTGGTCATGTGGCCCAGGTTTTTGGTTACCGAGAACTCTTGTTTCTGGAGTTCTCCTTCCGTTAGGAAACCGCCTTGGTGCTGAAATTCGATTTTGGCTTCCTGTAGTTTCTTTTCGGAAACAATCTCACCTCGAGAAAGGGGAAATCCCGGCGGCGCCTCCAGAATGACGGTTCGGTTTGGGGTGGGCCAGAGGAAGTTCAGTTCTATGAATCGTTTTGCGTCGGAGGAGTTGGAGAATGGCCCGATTCCCAGTCCACCTACGAGAGGATAAACAAGATAGACCAGTACGACGATGTTGACCGAAATGAGATAGGCCATGCTCGCGGATTTGGATAACCCGGAGCTGAAATAAAAATCGACGAAAGGTCGAATCAGCGTCGTTAGCAGGAAGCGGAGTTTTTCGACCCAGGAGAATCCATTCCGTTCCGATTTGATCTTCACGGTTAGCTCCTAGTCTTGGTCCTGTTCACTCCGGGATGTTTCTCAGATGTCGATGTCTTCGACGTCACTGTCTTCTGCATCGTTCGCCGAAGGAAACTCACCCTCTGGTTCCTCCATGAGATCAGCACGGGGCGAACTGGACATCGAGGCGGCAGGAGATTGTCGAGAATTACGCTTGGCGCTCTTCCACACGGTGAAAAGAGATGCGAAGGAGGAGAGGGAGACTAACGCGAAGAGTCCGAACAGGCCGACCAGAATCAGGCGGTTCGAGTCCTCCACTAAAAATCCCGCCGGGGAGAGGAGGTCGGGGTCGGCAAAGCAGGCTCCGATGATGGCCAAAAAGGTCAGAATCTGGAGGGTGGTTCCTCCGAGAGCCGCGGTGTATAGCAGTCCCATTTCCGGCTCGGCCGTGGCCAGGACGCTGCGGCCTCGTTCCGAAACCGCCGGAGTTCGCTTTGAGCGGGGAGCTCGCGAACTGGTCCGTTTTTCTCCCGCTTCAGAAGAACTGCGACGACTGGATGTCATGCGCTTCGATGGGGCGGTGGTTGGTTTGCCTCGTTTGGAGGATGATTCTCGCAAACGGCCACTGGTTTTTGCGGAGCGGGCGTTGGGGGTCTCGCTCGCTTCTTCCGATTTGTTGGTGACTCGACTCTTGCGACGAGATCGGGCTGAAGATGCTTTTTCCGGAGTCGCAGATTTCTTGGATCGAGAGGAGGCGGCGCTGCGTCTACGGGATGGAGAGGACCCTGTTTTGGATCGAACCGTAGAGGATTTTGGGGACTGACTTTTCTCCGCTTCCGGTTGGGGGAGTCGTTCCCCGCAACTGGGGCATTTGAGGTTTTTGCCCAGTTTGGATTCAGGGATTTTTAGTTTCTTGCCACAAGAACAGGTGACTGTCAGGCTCATCATTCCTTCTCGTTATTGTGGGAAGTTTTTTTCTGTACGAATCGTAAGGGGACGATGGTCGTTGAAGGGTCTCGTATGTCCCCGGAAATGTGAAGTGGGAGGATATTTTTCTTCAGGTCTTTCCAGACTCCAGAGAGTACAGGAATTCGAGGCGCTAGCCGAGGTGCAAGGGTGGAGACAAAGTAGAGGTCGGTTTGTCCCTCCAGGTCGAGGACGCCTCCGCCGTTGATTTTAAGTGGTGAGGATTCAAAGGTGATATTTCGAAGATCGATCGATCGATTACTTAGCGTAAACTCCAACTCCCCATGATGGAAGGCCGATTTTCTGGGAAGGCTGAAGATGTCGAAAATTCCGATGAAAATGGGTAGTTCCCATAAATGTCCATCTTGGACTTCGATCCAACCATTACCTGTGAGGGAGTCCAGGTTTTCGGGGAAACCGCGTAGTGATATGCGTCCTCCAAGTTTTCCCGCAAGCGCGGGGCGTGATTCTTCCTCGGGGAAGAACGATTCGGTAAGTTTGGCGATGTTGATCTTGTGAAATCGGACCTCACCTCGGGAAGGACTGTCCCCTCGTATTTGAATCTGGGCATGTCCTCGGAGAGTTCCATCGGCCAACTCACCATAGAATCTGTCCACCCATAAGTTGTCGTCAAGAAGCTTGAACTGGCCCTTGACGTTCTTGATCGAGAGGTCGTCACGCAGTGTCCACGAAGCGTTCAGAAAATGTCCGTGAATATTCGTCAGGCTTCCCATCTGACTCCCCGAAGCGGTCAGGGTTCCCTCGAAATCGCGGAGAGGAATGTTCCCATCCAGCGTGAGGGAGGTGGGAACGATCAGGAGGTGCTCCAGAGTTGTGTGATTGGGGCGGTCGGGATACAGGAATGTTTCAAAGGAGAGTTCAACGGTTTTCAGGCTTCCGGAAGGCTTCCACTTCTCCCAGAGCCCAGGGCGGTAGCTTTCGACCGCTTGGCGGAGCGTGTTGTCCAGTGGGATGTTCTTGCCGGTCCATTGACCTGAGATTTTCGATCCTTTTTCGTGGAGTCCGAGTTGGAGAGATCCTTCGAAAACGGCGGAACCGTGGGTGGCCCGAAGATCCTTTAATCGGGTCGTGCCGGGGCCGATAACCAACTTTCCCGACTCCAAGGTCAGGGGGTAGGGAAATGCGCTTGCGCAGATTGTGACCTTATGGGGTATGACTTGAATTCGAGTGGCTAAAAGGGAGGACGATCGACTTTTCTGGATTCGAGCGTCGATGTCGATATGTCCCTGAGGTTGAATTTGATCCCAGAGAGCTTGTTGGGATTCGGACAGCGCTTTTCGGAAAGAGTCATCCAGGGGAACTTTTCGTCCGGCAATATGGACCTCGATCTGGGGGTTCATCGCGATGTGTCGAATGCCGCCGGCGAGAGCCCATTCGGCATCTTCGTGACGCCCTCGGAGTTCCGGTATATCGATGTTGTTGTTTTCGAAATGGACACGTCCCCGAATGTTCTGGAGGGGATAGGGAAGCGCTTCGTACTGAATATTCACATCCCGACAAAACGCGTCGATAGTCGGTTCGTGGCGAATCCAGGAAATTTTGGGTAGCGGAAGGACGCCGATTCGAGAAACCAGAGTGTTGAGTTGATCTAAAAAAGGATCTTCCAAAGGTAGAGAACGTTCGCGAATCAGGCGGATATTGAGGTCCATCTTCCCGGTGGGAGACCACTGGTCCCAGTCTTTCTGAAGAGACGGAGAAAGCGCTTGGCGAAAGGATTCGTCGAGAGTCACATTTTCGAAGGAGAAATCGAGGGCTTGAGTAATAGGTTTCCCCGATCGACTGAGAATCCGGTCCCGTTTCCATGGATTGGGACTGGTGATGGTCAAAAGTGTCTGACCGTGCCGACCTTGTAGTCGAGCCCAACCGATTCCGGTCTCATCAAAATGGATTTCTCCGTCGAGAGAATCGATGGGATACGGAAACTCTGTCGGGAGGATCGAAATGTTGCGCGGATGGAGAGATAGGTTGATTCGCGCGGGATCCGACCAGGGCTGATAGACCTCGATGCGCATGTCAAAGAGGTTGTTTGGCGCTTCGAATTTACCGATTTCTTCGAGCTTTGGAGAGAGAATCGCAAACGATTCCTGGGTCATTCTCACTCCCCGTGCGTCGATATCCAGAAGAAATCGGGAATCGTCGACGTCCTTGCCGGGCTGACTTCGAAGTTCGTCTTGTTGGAGGTGTATGCGAGCTTGGATTTCCGAGCCTTCGTTCATCCGCATCTTTAAATCAGAGCGAACGGTCAAGATCGGTTGTTGGCTTCGGGAGGGGTTGATGTATCCCAGAGGATGTCCAGCGGCAGAAACCTCTTCATCGGTGATCAGGACGGTTCCGCTACAGTCTCGAATTGGAAACGGAAATTTTTTGTGGCGAAAAGCGACTTCTCGCAACTGGCCATGGATCACGATGCGCTTTCTGCCGGTTCGGCGGTCGCGCCTTATTTTCAAGACTCCGTCGGCTTCACCTGACAGTCGAAACTTGCGGATAAACTGACGTGGTTCGTCTTTGAGAGCGGCAAAGAGTTCTTCGTCGAGGTCGATATCGTCGGCTTCGACATCGAGCGAGATGGGTACCAGATGAGGGCCGTGAAACCGAAAAGTTCCGCTGGGTGCTCGGATTCGGGTGTTTCCGTGCCGCGCTGTGATGGATTTGATTTTGATGTCTGGAAACCGAACCTGAAGCGTTCCTCGAATATCTTCGAGTTCATAGGGTGTGTCGTGAAGATAGGCTTGTATCCCCTGGAACTGGATGTCGATGCGTGTTCGGGAGACCACGGCATTTTTGTCTGGAGAAGGCGGGTCGATGGCAAGGGTCAGATCGATGGGGCCTCTGGGGTTGATTTCATTCCAGACTTTTTTTGTTCGGGGTGCGAGGAGGTCGTACAGTTGTGGACCCATCTCGATTCCCCGCGCGTGGGCCTGGATGGCAACCCCTCGGTCGGGAATGCGATCGAGGGATCCTTCGAGGCCGATCTGAAACCCCTGCCAGTTCATGGTGGCTTGCCCTGTGGTACGGTTTTCTTCGATTTCCAGTTCGGCTTGCAGGTCCACAAGTGTCTTCAGGCCGTTCCATCCCCCCGCGCCCTTCATGCGTCGGGATTTCACTGCGAGGATGACCGGCGCATTTTTGGAAGAAGTGCGCTGGACTGTTCCCTCAACTCGTAGCGTTTCCTTCGGGCCAAAGTGAGGTAGTTTGAAGGGGAGAGGGTCGGGGAAAAGGTTTTGGATCAGCTTGTCGGGGGCGGATTCATCGACCCGAAAAGAGATGTGGAACCCGTTGGTTTTTCCCACGTCGGAAACCCGTCCTCGAATTCGAACATGGGCTTGACCGATTCGGCCTACCAGGTCACCAATGGTGAGTTCTCCTCCGATACCTCCCGAATATTCCGCCGAGCCGTTCATCTCGGCGAAAGAAAAGGGCCCCCAATGTGCATATCCGCTCCAGAAGTGCAGGTTCGTGGATACTTTGAGTTGAGGGGTCTTGCGGGGGTCGTAGTTCAGTGTGGCTCGTAGTTCGGCACGAGATCTTGGGCCGATGCGCGAAAGGATGAGGGAGAGGTCGGGGCGAAGTTGGTCCACGGCATCTTCGCTGATCGAGATGTCGCCGAAGACGAGCTCGATTCTCACCTGCCCGGTATCCAGGTTCCAGTTACCGTGGAATCGACATTCACCCAGGAGCGTATCGTGAAATCGTCCGCGGAGGGTGTAGTCTCTCGATTTCTGATTGGGTGTGATGTTCAGGTGGAAACGGCGAATCGTATGCTCTTTTTCCTCTCGTAACAGGGAAGAGTGAGATACATGCAGCGTGGCTCCGGAGAGGGAGATCTTGGGAAGACGGCCTGGAGAAACCGCTTCGGGTTGATCAAAGCGCATGAGGCGCAAGAAGTTCCATTCGCCAGCTTCGTTGGTTTCGATGTGGACCCGGGGCTTGATGAGATGGATGGTGTCGATTTCATCGATCGTGGTGGCCGTGTGTTGAACCCGGAGTTCACCCACTTCGATAAAAGGGATCGCATCGGGCCGATCCTGGTCGGCAACTCGTAGTCCGAGGATTCTTACCAGGCCGCCGGCGTGGTCAGCAGTAACCTGCTGGACCTCGACCTGAGAGCGAAAATAGCGGGTCACCTGCTTCTGAAACTGATCTCCCAGCCATTCGGGATTTTTCAGGATCCCGTAATAGATGTAGCCGACAACGAGTGTGAAGACCAGAAAAAGGCTGCCGGCCAGCGTGGCAAGGGAGCGTCGGTACATGATAATCTGTGGACCCGGCACGAAAGGTACAACGAGTTCAAGTGCAACAATTTACTCAACCCAACGCTCAGATGCAAGTTGGGGGCGTGGACGATAGCTTGACAGTAAGACATTCAGGGTGTTCTATTGCCAGCCATCGCTCTGAATATCCTGTTGTCAAGGAGGCCTTTGATGGTTCGAAATTACTCTTTGATCATCTCTCTGTTTTTTTGGGTGGCCTTATCAGGTTGTGGAATCGGGGACTGGACGGCTACCGATCCGATTCAGGCAGAACCGGGCGAGATCGTCGATAAAGCGGTCGAAGTTCTGCGTCGACACGATTTCTATATTGAACATTTCGACCGGGAAGAAGGGGAAGTGGAGACGGGTTGGAATTTTCGTCCTACCATTCATAGCCACACCGGAATGCGTCGTCGGATCGAGATTCGCCTCGAGAAGGCCGAGGGCGAGTCGGCGCTTCAAGGCAAGGAATACTGGATTGCTCGGTTTCGTTGCAGTCATGAGCGGAACGAAAACGTGGTCAATCCGATGAATTATTATGAGGCGGACTGGCGAAGCTTGGGGCGAGACCTCGAATACGAGGAGTTTCTTTCAGGGATGGTGTTCATGGCGCTGAAAGACTCTACGGAGTACGGCATATCACCCGAATTAGAAAATTCGTTGGATAGTCAGGGAACCACTCGGGAGCGTAAAGAACTCGAGGAGGAGATCAGCAAGTACGAGAAGGAGATTCGTGAACTCGAGAATCGTCAGAAAGAGCTCGAGAGTAAATCTCATAAAGAAACTCCCCCCAACTCAGAAAGTGAAGATCAGGATTAATCTCGGGAAATTCTTCGAAACGAACCTTCGGACCCGACAAGATCGAACTCAGGTATCAGAACTTCTTGGATCGAAGAGGCTTCTAGGTGTCCGATTTGCTGGGCTTGGTGTCCGCAAGCTCGGGCTTCCTCGAGGGTAGCAGACAGGTCGGACTCGGGTATCACGACACAAAATCCGAGTCCCATGTTGAAGGTACGGAACATTTCGACGGTATCCACCGGCCCGAGTCGCTGGATGAGTCGAAAGATCGGGGGTGGGCTGGGGTGATTGTCGATGACGAATTTCACCGTCGATTGGCAACGAAGAAGGTTGAGAAGCCCGTCACCCGTGATGTGGCAAAGCCAAGTGGGGAAGATCTTTCTCCGGGTCAATCGGCGGCAAAACTCAACGTAAATGGCGGTGGGCCGAAGGAGTTCCTCGGCGAGGGGTGAGTCGAGGTCGGGGTGTGGATCCTTCAGGGGGAGTTGGGCGTGTTCGAGCAGAACACGCCGTGCAAGCGAGTAACCGTTGGAGTGGAGTCCGTTGGATTCGAGACCAACGATGATCTGGCCAGGCTCCAACTGGTCGCCGGTGAGGATCTGGTCACGAGGAACCAATCCAAAAGCGGTACCTACCAGATCAAAGGCCCGGTCCGGGTGATACCCGGAGAGCATGGAAGGAATCTGGGCCAATTCTCCGCCTGGAATCGAGATGTTGGCGAGGCGAGCGCCCTCGTGAAGCCCCTGGCCAATCGCTTCGAGCATCTTGGGATCTGCTTTGGCTATCGCGAGATAGTCCAGCATAGCGATCGGGTCGGCGCCCACGCAAACGAGGTCGTTTACGTTCATGGCCACGCAATCGATGCCCACGGTGTCGTAGCGGTCTAGCATCTGGGCAATCAGGAGTTTGGTTCCCACTCCATCCGAGGCGGCAGCCAGAGCGGTTTCCCCTCCAAGGTCGAGAATGGTGGCGAAATGTCCCGATGGACAGAGAGTTTGGCCGGTGGTCCCGGCCCGGAAGGACTCTGTGGAGCGAACCCAGCTCAGTAGGCCGGAGAGGGCGTGGGCGCCCTGTTCCGTATCAACACCGGAATCCTGATAAGTGATGGGGCTTTTTTTGGCGCTGGACATGGGGGGCATCTTACGGACACTGAGCCGGAAATTGAATTGATTGGTCGTAGAAGTTGGTCATTGGGGTACTCGAATGGAGTATGATGTGTAGATCTTCATGTTCCATTTTTGGACCATTTTTCCCTCTCCACCATTTGCAGCAGGTTGATTTGATATGAGATGGGTCGTTTATTGCCTTGGGGTTAGTGGGCTGTTTTGGTCGGCGGTTCTGGCTCAAGAGGGGCCACGAGCTCCGGTTCCAGATGCGAGCTGGAATTCGATATTCAACGGGAAAAATCTCAACGGTTGGTCGGTTCAGCCGGGGGATGAGGGGTTGTGGTCCGTTTCAGGCGGCGAACTCGCGGGAAATAACCCTACCCGGAATTTCAACTATTTCGGTGGGGTTCGAACCGATCGCCAGTATGGCGACATGGCTCTTTCCTTCGAACTTTTTTTGGAAAGTGGCGGAATCGCGGTCCGGAAGTGGCGTTTTTTTACTGTTCATTTCACCGAAAACGAAGTCCCTCTCAACCAGTGGGTGCGGATCGTCTTCATTCATGATGGGAAGTTCGTTTTGGCCTGGGTCGATAACAAGTTCATGGATCTGACTCAGCAAGCGTTCGAGCCGGGTGTAAAAAATCTCACACTGATGCTCAACAAGGAGAGCCGGGCCCGAATCCGGAACATACGAGTGAAGGTGGTCGGGGAAAAGAAGTCGGAGAAGTCGGAGAGGCCGGAGAAGCCAGAAAAAGCGCAAAAACCGTCCGAGTCCAGATCCGCTGTCGACTTCGAAAAAGAACTTCAACGGGTGTCCCAGCACGGCCAACCGCAGACCCCAAGTAAAGACTTCTCCGGGTGGAAGGGAAATGGAGATTACTCCCGGGTCGAAACTTCCGAGGGAGTTGTGATCCGGCTAGGCCTTTCCGGCGGCGAGAAGGCTTCGTTGCTTCAGACAGGAGAGGATGGCTGGACGGATGGTACGTATGTCGTGCAGTTTCGAGGATTGGCTCCTGGCGAAACTTTGGTTCTACTCTTCAATATGGATATGGCTAAGCGCAAGGCGACCGAATTGCAAATCAAAGGGGATGCTAGACTGGACCCTGACAACTGGACATCGGTTCTGGTCGAACTCAAAGGGGATGAGGTGGTTGCTCATTTTATGGGTCAAGTGGTTCGGATTCGCCGCCAGACCACGCGGGGGCCGATGGGTTTTTTGGCCTTGCCGGGAACCGACGTCGAATTACGCAAGATTTACGTTCGACACTCGAGATAGATGCAACTCGAAGAATCTCTCGAGCGAACAGGGGCTTCTCTTCGAACTGAAGAAGAACCTGTCACACGTACAGGATCTTCGGTTCGGGTCGATCACGAGTGTTTTATTCCGGTCTCCAAGCACCGGATAAAGCGGGCTCTCCTCGATCGGGTTTCTGGATCTGAATCCGAAAATGAATTTCGAGCATTTTTGCGTCTTTTCGACGCCATTTATCATTTCGAATATCACGATCTGGCCGAATCCCTGAAGAGTGATTTTGACCTGTTCGACCCTTCCGGGGGGTGGGATGGAGTGGTCGAGACCCATACCGAGGAAGAGCTTTTCGAAGCGGAAGAGAGGTTTCTCGATAATTTCATGGAGCTGATGGAAAAGGGTAATTTTATTCCGCTCTACCAGGAAGATGTGGATGTGGCGGAAAATGAGGCCTATCTTTTCAACCTACCGATAGAGATCGACTGGTCACGCTTGGATCAGGCCATGCTGAGCCGTTATTTCGCGACTCGAAGCTACGGGAAGAGGGGGGGCGAGCCTCCGAAGTTCGCTCAGCGGATTCTCATCTTTCGGCGAGGGATGGGGATCGATACCACCACTGGGCTCCTCTTACTGGAAAAAGTCGACTATCAGTTGACCCATTGGATCGAAAAGATCTGGAGCGGGGTAAGCTTCTTGTTGGGGGGGTGGAGGCGACAGAAGAATGATGGGACGAAAGGGCCTGGGGGGACCCAGGGGGGGACTTCACAACCCAAAAGCTCCATGCATACCACTCGGTATGTTCGGCGAATTACGCTGGCTGATCGATTGCGTGGGTGGAAGTCTTTTCTCCGGCCCGTAACCATTCAGGAGCCGACCTATCGTCAGTTGATTCTTCTCTTCCGCTTTCAAAACGATTCCAAGAAGGGGGCGGAGTCGGTTGATCGAGGAATTCATATCAAGATCTTTCGGGATATACCGATGGCCGATCTGGAGGTTGTTTTCCCGGAAAAAAAACTTTCCATGAAACCTGCGGATTTACTGAAACTGGTGATTACCGGTGTTTCTGGTGTTGTGATCGTGGCAGTAAAATTTCTTTCCCAGGCGATATTGAATCCCGTGGTCGCGCTTTTCGCGCTGGGGAGTTTGGGCGGTTACGGCCTGAAAACCTTTCTCGGGTGGAAACGCTCCAGAGATCGCTACGAAAGCATGGTGACCGACTCTCTTTATCACAAAAGTCTGGATACGGATCGGGGAGTGATTTTTTATCTCGTGGATTCTCTGGAGTCTCAGGAGTTCAAGGAATCGGCTCTGGCCTACTTCATGCTCTGGACAAAAGGCAGCCTTTCGGAAGAGGAGTTGGATCGAGAGTGTGAGCTGTTTTTGAGACAGGAGTTTGGAGTGAAGGTCGATTTCGAGGTGGAGGACGCGCTGGAGAAGATTGAGCGAGAAGGGCTGGTGATCCAAAAAGATGGGCGTTATGAAGCCTGTCCTCTGGCCGAAGCGCTACAGCGTCTGGACTACAAGTGGGACAACTATTTTCAGTTCAACCAGGATAATTCGTAGCTCGGATTGTTCTATTGGCGGATATAGTTCGGGGCTTGATCTCGGAGTCTACGGATCACTTCGGGCAAGCTTTTGCGTAGAAGTCGGGTGGTGAGGCTCTGGGGTAGAAGGGGAATGTCGATATGGTTCTGGTAGGTAACCAGAGTCCAGTTCGAGTTGGGCGTCGGGTCGAATCGCCATCGGCCCCGACAGCTCCGGATCCGTTGGCTGCTACGAGGATGGTCTATCTTGATCCACCGGATCTCACGACCGGGAATGTAGTCGCGTTGAAGAACGTATTCGAGACCGAATATCCCATGTTGCCCTCGGAAATAGATAATCGAGTGTTTCTGAGAACTCTCAAAAACTTCAACGGTCTGGATGTCTGGATAGACCGCGGTGAGGTTGCTGTTGTCGGTCAGGCAGCGGAAGAGAGCGATTGGCGGCGCCTGGACTATAAACTGGCAGACGATGAAGAGTTTTTTGTCCTGTTGGGTTTGGCGGACGATCGGTAGCCCTCGAGAGAGTTGCGCCCAGTCTCGAGGTGAGAGATTGGGATCGACCGGGTGAGAGTGTGGATCGACCGGGTGAGAGTGTGGGTCGCGGAGGGAGGGGGGGGGAAGCTTTGCGTTGGAAGATGACGGGTTTTGACGCGAATTCGGGGAAGAGTCGGTGTTGTGAGGGGGGGAGTTCGAAGAGGAGGAGGCGGTAAAGCCGAGAGTGTCGGCATCCATCTCCCCGTCCGAGTCGAAGAGCCCCAGAAGGAAGGTCACGAAGGCCAGGAGAAGGACATTGGAAACCAGGCTAAGGACAAAAATCCACCGAAGAAGTTTCCCGGGTTTTCTGGTTTTTGGAGTGGGGGTCATGAGAGAGGATTGGTGAGGATCCGAGGGGGGAATCCTGCGGCACGATATTCCGATCTGTTCGTCGCTCGAAAAGGAGTGTACGAGAGTGAAGAGGTGCGGTGCAAGTGAACTGGCGGGGTGGACAGGTTACCGGACTGGTGACGGTTGCGCGGGGGGGATGGGAGCGGGTGAACCGATACGGCGTAGCACGTCGACAAGCAGGATAGCGAAGAGAATGTGGCGTCCAAAAATCGATACCCAGTAGAAAGGGAGATCGGAAGAACCCGCTGGACTCCATGCGATCCATTCCAGGTTCGCTACTAGCAGCAGTGCTCCCGCTAGGAGCATTGCTGGTCGACAGGAATAGACCAGAAATAGAAGCCCCATGACCCAGGCGCTGTAGTAGGAACTGCAACCGCGAGAAAGCAGTAGCAATAGAAGAACGGATGCCAGAGCGCCTCGAGAGAAATCCAGACAAGATCGGTCGGAACGTTTTCGTAGCCAGAACACGAGTGTTCCCTGCGCGAGAATTAGCATCCAGAGCGGAGGGCTCCAGTTCGATTCGGTGGATGGGAGAGGTGAGGTGACCGGTCGGGTGAGTGTCTCCGCGGCGGGCATGGGAGGGAGTTTGAGGTCGGGGTAGGTGTAGATCGATTCCCACCCTTCCCTGGCCAAACTCCATCGCCAGGTAGACATGAATGTATCTGAATCTGCGAGATAGAAAGGGAGAAGGGATATGACCAGAGAAAGTCCGAGGCCGAGGATGAAAAGAAAACCATCTCGACGGGGGAGTAGCCCCAGAGCGACAAAGGCGAGTAGACCGGGAAAGACCTTGGTCGCGGCTCCGACCCCAGCGGCTATTCCGGCTTCCAGAGGTCGGTTTTTGGATAGGCCTAGAATGCCAAGACCTAGTAGTGCGCAGGGTAGGAGATCGAACTGATCGGCCTGAATGCCGATACCCACGAAGGAGGTCGAGATGGAAAAGACAAGAACGGTTCCCAGCCCCGCTGAAAAACCGCGTAGGCGTAAGATCACCGATGCGAGAATGGCAAGCGAGAGGGCATTGACTAGCCACCAGAGATAAACCAAAAGAACCGGATCTCCTCCGGAAAGTTTGTTCATTCCCCGGAAAAGAAGAGGAAACAGAGGGGGGTAGGGTGTCCAGGTATGAAATACCCCGTGGGATGACTGAGCTTCTCCAACGCCTATCCACCATTCGATGTTGAAAGCGATGGGGCGTTCGGGAAACCTTGGGCCGTTTGAAGACAGCCAGTCGGGGGGAAATCGAAGAAGTCCGAGGAGGAGGACAAGTAAAAGGTAGGTATTGACCAGAGTGGTCAGGGTTTTTCGGTCCAGGCTGGGCATACCCCACAGGGTACTGTATCCCCCTGGGTGAGGCTTTGGCTGAATTTCATTATGTGAACCAGGTGTCTTGTATTGCGGGCTTCACACCTGCAATACAAGACAAGCGGTAGACGGTTCAGGGTTGGGTTGGAGGTGGAGAGATTCTTTGCCGAATGCGATCCGATTCGAGTGATCCCAGCGATTCGATAGAAGAATAACGTTCCATGACTGTCGCAGGATTTGATCGCCCCATTGCGGCGGCGATTTCTTCGATGTGCCTGGACTGAAAACGATGTCGATCGAGTTCTCTCCACTGGGTACGTAGTTCCTGGCGTCTCTGTTCGACGCTTTCGGACCAGGATTGAAGGTTGGACAGGCGACGAGCGGTCTCTTCCAGGAAAGGGCTCTGTTGAGCTTCCTCCAAGCTCATGCCTTTCTCGCGCGCATCGGAGAGATGGCCTACGAGCGAGGATTTTTCATGGTCGTACTGAACCATGAGTTTGTCGAGGCGAGATAACTGCTGCTCAACCCGTAGAATTTCCTGGGCGATTTGCCTGGAAGGTGGAGGTTGTTCAGATTGCTTCTTGGACTCCTCCATCGATCCGATCAAGAGGGTGGTTGCGGCAAGTATAACCATCCACCCACCGATGGTGATCTTTTTGGGACCTCCATCGGGTGGACACGAAACGAAGAGCTTCTTGTAGACCCAAGACATGCTCGCGACGAGAAGGATGATAATGGCAAGTTCCATGATTATTCCTCCTCAGTGGGACGTTGGGGACTCGTTCTGGTCCCAGTAGTGTCGCAAGAGTGTCTGAGTGCGATCGTTATCCGGTTGGGAACGATTTTGTTGTTGTAGGCTTTCTGACAGGGAGTGAGTGGCGCTTCGGGACGCCAGGCTGTTCTCGATGCTGTCTCGGGCCTGTTCTTCGCTCAGGTTGTCCTCGAGGATCTGAACGATTTTTGCAATGCTCGACTCTTCTTCGCTGGAGATCTTGTCGAAATCACGAAGAAGATCTTGGGTGGATCGCAGTTCGGAGCGAACTTGAGCTAGACCCATTTTTACGCTGTAGTGTTCGCGCTGGATCTGAAGATCCTTCAGTCGCTTCGCGAGCTGATTGGCGGTGGAACGATAGGAGGTAACCACCTGGAGGCGTGCCTGGTGAAGGCGGGTCAGATGTTCGATGCGTTCCTGTACGACGGACATCTCGACGGCATAACGCTTCATCTGAGCGCGCGCTTGTTGAGCATCGTAAACCCGACCGCAAAAAGAGAACGTGTTCGACGCATTTTCAGGTGCCTTTGCTTTTTCGACAAAGGTACGGATGAGTTGGTCGTATTCGGTGGCCCGAGTGCGTAAGGAATCGAGTTCGATTTGGGTTTTCCGGGCAGAAATGGTCTGTTCGTGTGTTTTACGTCTGAGTTTCTTGTGTTGATCCGTCATGCGAGCGAGTTCTCGGTCGTAGTGAGAACTCCAGTTTTCAAGAAGGTCTTGCCTTTCGTGTTGCTCGAGGGCCGTTTCGACCCGGAAGGCGGCGGACTGGACCCATTTCTGGCTGGAAAGGAGTGAACCGATGGCGACCAAAGCGACGCCTCCGATCAGAAGTTTTTTGATCATGACAATCCTCGTTTCTTGGGTGGTTGCCCTCCTGGGGCAGGGGAACGGAACAATGAATGGGAAACCAGAAACGCAATCGGTATTCCGTTTTGAGGTTGAAACGCCGAGGTATTTGTAAGTTGTTTCTTGGTGGTTCTTTATGGGTTCTGTGGGGGCCATTGGATTGGTGTCGTTTCGGAACCGATCTGAAAGATTTTTGCAATCGAATTGAAAGTTTGATGCAGGATCGGAATCCTGGACCTTCATGAAAGGAAATCGACTTCGAATTCGCCTTGAGGAAGGGGGGTGGGTCAGTGGGGTTCGGCTACTTCCAGACGATTTTCGCCCCCGGCGCAGTCCTCTGATCGTTTTAGCTCACGGTGCCGGCAGCGATATGGATCACCCTTTTCTCGTCGAGTTGACCCGCAATCTTGCCCATCGAGGGATCGGTTCGCTTCGATTCAATTTTCCCTATCGACAGGCCCGAAGGGGTTTTCCCGATCCGATGTCTCGGTTGTTGATGACTTATCGGTGTGTTCTGGAAAGAGTGAGTCGTCCGGGTCCGTTTCAACCGGGGAAAACGATTATTGGAGGGCGCTCCATGGGGGGGAGAGTGGCTTCTTTGCTGGTTTCTCAGGGCGAGAGGCTGGACGGTCTTTTGCTGCTGGCTTACCCGCTTCACCCTCCCGGTCAACCGAGTCGGTTGAGGCGTGACCATTTCCCCGACATCGAGATACCGACTTGCGTGATTCAGGGAACTCGGGACCGTTTTTCTTCGCCTGAACTTCTTCGGGAGAGTCTGGCATTAATTCCCGGACCCGTTCGAGTGATTCGAATCGAAGGCGCAGACCACTCGTTTCAGGTGTTGCGGAGATCAGGGAAAACAGAGGAAGAGGTCTTTCGAACGATTTCCAGGTCGATTGCGACTTGGGTGAATGAAAGCGGGGCGAGCGACTCTTCGGGATCAATCGAAGGCTTCGGTATCGACATCGATTGACTGGGCGCGCCACGATTCGAGGCAGTCTCGACACTGCATTTGGGGCCGAAAAATTCCGGAACATCGAATGTGATAAGACAGGCAGTGGCGGCATTTCATATCGAAGTATTCACGTGTTTTTTTCGTTGAGAGACTGAAGAACATGACGACCGGCATCCAACCGAGTAAGCATTGCTGAACCAGATTAGACCAAGAGATATGCAGGCCGGATCCCCAGATCAAATCCCCCAGGCTTATGAGGGTAAGGGGAATTCCGATGAGAAAGCCCATAAATCGGAGAGTCATCCACGCGTTGACATTCCCGGCCATGAGCAAGAGGAGAGTCACAAGCAAGGGAAAGACGACAACGGGAAATAGTTGCAGACTGAAAAGAATCAATAGAATGCAGTAGAGCGAAGAAAAGGTTACTCCCAGAGTGGGGCGGGGGAGACGTCGGCGGGATTTCATGGAGTGGATAGGCCGTTGAGCGATAGTTGTGAGGAGTCTCCCATCTCCTGAGGGAGTTCGTCGACCTGCGAGTCCTCGAGAAGTTCGCGAACGATGGAGGTCTCGAGTCCAAAAGAATTCAGAACGAGGAGGTCGATTTCGGTTCGGATCGGTTCGATGGTTTCGTTATTGTTGATCGCTTCCTCGAGCTTTTTGGATAGGGCGGTCCAGTGTGGACGTTCTTTTTTTTCCGGGAATCGGAAGGGTAAGTTCCAGAGGAATTTTTTTTCGTATTCGTAGATCGCTTTACGGCCCGGACGGGCGGCATAGATCTGGGTGCCTCGCACACGGACCCAGAGGTCGGTGAGGCGAGAATTGAGGAGTAGCCAGAAGAATCGGTAGTTCTCCTCCGTGGGTTCGTTGAGACAGTAGGCGTGGAAACGGTCACCAGCGATGAATGCCCCCCTGGGCTGATAGAGGACGGAGGCTCGTTGGGCGTTGCGCAAGATCAGGAGTTTCGGGCGACCCTTGATGTGATTGACCTGGTGGAGTTCATACCACTTACGGCGGGGGTTTTCTCGGTAAGGTATTCGGTTCCAGTCGCGTCGGGCTTCGAGTCGCTCCCGATGAGGGGAGAGTAACTGATTCAGGCTGGGAGGAAGCTTGGCCAGAGGATTCCCCCGGTCATCGTGGGGATACAGAAGGTAGGTCTCCTTTCGGGGCACCTGACCGGTCCAGGAAATGCCCAGGTCCTGAATGTTTTGAGGGCGGAGGAACGGAATGTAAAATTCAGGATCGACACCCGCCTCCTCGAGGATGTCGCGGGTGCTGTGGGCGATAAAAGCGTCGTTCAGTCCGGTGATTACTTCGTAACCGGCCCACGCCACGTGATCCCCCAGGCGCTCTGAGGACGCTTTTTCCAGAGCTTCCAACGGTTCGGAACTGGGGTGTCCGCTGGGCCAGGGGGCGGAACTGAATCGGTTGTGGGGAAGGGTGCGGGTTCCCAGTTGAACCGGGTGTTCGGGAGAAGGGTCCCTTTTGGAGAGGGTGATCACCAGCGGTGTTGCGCCCACTCCGGGAAAGGGAAAGCGGTCTGTCAGGTCGAGAACGGTTTCCAGTTGGCACGATTTCGAGAGAAGGTTTCGCAAAGGGCGTCCGTACTTTTGGGTGCGGAATTTTCCTGAGGTGACGAAGCCGAGTCGCCCCCGTTGGCGAAGGAGTTCGATCGAGCGATCGAAAAAGATCACGGAAAGGTCGAATTTTCCGCGCGCGGTTTCGTAGGAATTTCGGAGTCGACTGGCTGTTTCAGCGTCGGTCTGTTCGATTCGGACGTAAGGTGGGTTGCCGAGAATGCACTGATAACGGCGTTTCGGTAGGGAAGCGTCGCGGTCCAGGAAATCCCCGACGAGTATCCTGGGGAGAGCTTCTTCGGCAAGGGGGTCGAGCGCGGATCGTCCCACACGATCCGTGACCGCGAGAATCAACCGGAACTGGGCGATGGCCGCGGAGATGGGGTTGATTTCGATCCCCGTGATCCTTCGCAGAAGGTCGATCGGATCACGCTTTGGGTAGTGATCCAAAACCCCAAGGAGAAACGCTCCCGTTCCACACCCGGGGTCTAGAATCGAGGAAGGGGGGTGAAAGGTGTGTCCGAGTACCGCTTGAACGACCGTGCTGACCAGGGCGGGAGGAGTGAAATAGATACCGCGTTGCCTTCTGCTCGTGGAGTCTAAGCCGCTCAGGTAAGTTCGTGAAAGAGCGTCAGGAGGCGGAGGGTCCCAGAGGGCCTCCGGTACTTTTTCGTGCAGCAGAAGCCGGCACCCATCAAAGACCGGGTGTTTGGGGTCCAGTCCTCTGGCTGCGAGGTGACGACCGGTCAATGTTCGTAGTGGATCCAGCATGGAGCGAAGGCATTCCATAAAACATGCATCATAACCAGCCAGAAGGAAGTGGACAATCGAGACGAATGAGAGGTGTCTTCCTTTCGGTAACGGGCTGTGGAAAATAGATATACGCTCGATTTCAGGAAAAATACTGGATCTATTTACCACCACCAGAGGAGGTGTGATGCAACCATCCCAACCGCTTGATCGGGCACTCGATCGCTTTGAGTCCACCGCGGCGCTTTCTTTCGAAGGGGTCGACTCTGATCTTATCTCTCGTGCGATCGATCAACTCCACCTCTGGCATAAAGAGGGGAGAGACGACGACCTGGCGGAGGCTTTGGGGGTGGTTGGTGGCTTGTCGGTCCAGCAGGTCGAGGCCATTCGGGACGAAGCGAAAAATCAGATGTTGTCCGAACGGACCCGTTTTTTTACTCGAGATTCCGTTCAGAAAATGAAACCGAAGGTGATCGATCCTGTCTCGGATTCGTCTCCTCGGCACTCCTCTCCCTGGAGAGTTCTGGGGGTCTTCGGTTTTCTTGTGGTGAGTCTGAGCGGGGTGGGACTTTTATTGAGCGGGGAGCGGTCCGGACCTCGAAGCGACGGCGACTCCGCTTTGTCCCGGTTTTCGGAGCAAGGCGGGGAGAAAGGTGAATCGCAGCGTATTGTTTTGCGTCCGGGGAAGACCGCGGAAGCGATCGAAAGCTCTGGGGCTTCCGGAAAGAGCGCTTCGCCTTCTACCCCTGGCAAGCGGACGGTTCGGTTGGAGTCTTTTCTTCAGTTGTTAGAAGAGTCCGAGTCCGAGAAACAACTCCGGGATGTTCGAAAGCGTTTGATTCAGGCGCTAAAACGAGATCCTCAGCTTTTGGCTGTGGTGATAAAGTGGTTAAAAAACCCGGGAGATCGGGATGTACAGTCTGGGGTGCTTCGAGCCCTGGTTGAGTGGGGGAGTGAGGAGTCGATCAGCGCTCTGGTGGAGCTTTGCCGGGGGGGAGTGAGAGGTGGGGTCGATCCAGTCCTTGTTCTCGAGCAGTTTCGTTACCTCAGCTTTTTGTCCTCTACGGTTCTCCAGATGCTTTCGGAGCAAACGCGGTCCCAGGACGAGGTTCTTTCGGGAGTCGCGTTTGAATTGATGGGCGAGTTGGGCCACCGCTTTCGGAGTGATGATCCGGGCCGAGCTCGAGAGATCGCTCAGGAATTGGCACGGTCGGCACGGGCTCCGGGAATGACTTCTCAGCAGAAAGCCGACGCTCTTCATGCGATGGGGCGAATTGGGGAGGAGTCTTCAATCGATGCTCTGGGAGGGTACACCCGGTCGGAGGAGGCGATGCTGAGAGCGACGGCGATGCGAGCGCTGAGCGCCTTCGAGGGAGACAAACGGGTCTTCGAATGGGCCAAGCGGGGCTTTCGAGAGGACGAGGACGAGGGAGTGGTGCTCGCTTGTGGAGAAGTGTTGGCTCATCTGTCCGGGCCGGAGTTGGAGGGGTTTTTGCGTCGTGAGTTCGAGGAAAACACTCGTCAGGTCGCTCGGGCCTTTTCGTTGATCCATCTGGCCGAAGATCTTAATAATTCATCTCTGGAGGATCTGAAAAAATCGTCCCTGGAGAGCTGGTTGCTCGAGGTCGCTAGGACGGATCGTGACCCAGATATCAGACGCCTGGCTCGGGACCTCCTTGGGGATGGAGACAGGGATTGAGGGCTCGTCAGGGAGAATAATCCGAGGTTTTGACGCACCAAACTTGCCGACGCCAGGGGTGTTCGGACAGAGCCCAGAGGTGATCGCTGCCCCGTTCAAGCATCAGATCTTCAGGGCCATAGCGCCATCGATAGGAGCGGGTTCGCTGGCCTTCCTGCAGGTAGCGCATGCGAGCGATAGGGCCGCTGGTGTTGGTCCAGTAACGGTTGCCTTTGGAGAGGGCTCCTTGCATGCGAGCCACCCCGGTTTTGAACACCTTGACCGGTTGGGTACTATCCAGCTTGTAGGTTCGGGAGTTTAGATTCCATCGATAGATCAGTCCGGATTTGGAAATCTTTTGGTATTCACCCGAAATCAGTGCGTGAGGGGTTTGGCTGCGGTCGAGCCCGACGAAGGAAAATTTGGTTTTGTCCCGGTTGGTCAGGCGGTACAGGCCTACTTGCGGCAAAATATACTTGTATCCGTAGGCGTAGTAATGTCCCTTCCAGAGTCCGATCCGCTTCTGTCCCGTGCTGACTCGGAACATACGACGAAGATCGAAGACCCGGAATCCCTGGACCGTGTCAGAAACATACAGGTAGGGACCGTAGCAGACGATACCCCCCGCATGGAGGGCGGCGTATTTCGATCCGGACGGATGGGATAAGGTCGTGAAGTTGGGTTTTTGGGCGGAACCGGTTGGATTGACCAGAAGAACGTGTCGGTACCGGACTTTGTTCTTGTTGGTGATATCGACAAAGGAGACTCGAACCCCCTTGTTGGCGCTGGCGGTCTGGGTCTCGTGGTGGTAATACCAGCTGACCAGAAGAACCTTTCGGTTCTTCCAGCGACCGCGAGAGGTGGCGTCTGCGCTCCCGGTCAAACCTTGAGGGTACCAGTCTTTGGTTTTCAGGTCCCCCCAGTTCCAGCGGAACCCCCACTGAAGTCGGCGGATTCCCCAGAGCCACGAAACCCGGGATCCTTTGCGGTTCAGATCGTTCAGGATAGAGGAAGTCGTGGCCGGCTTGAGGCCTTTGGCCCGTAGCCCGTCGAGGATCTTTCCCTTGGCTTTCCACTCTTGGGCGTCCTCGATCTGGTATTCGGGGAGGATCGGTTGGGATTTGAGGTCCGCATGAACCCAGCCTGACGAAAGAATCGCCACGGCCAAGCATTTGCCCAACGAAAGATTGATCCACCTCATGGTGCCCCCGGAATTTTCTGTCAACAAAGTGATCTAAAGGTAAGAAGTAAAGCATTCTGTGCGACCTTCGAGAGGGAGTCAACAGATGGAAATGCTCTGTTTCTTCGGGTGAGAAGGTTTTTGTCTCTTCAAACGTGTGTCCATGTGGGGCGCTGGGAGGTGGGGGGAGTCGGGAAGTTTCTGCTCGGAATCCTCGTTTGATGCCTTTTTCTTGCGGAATGCGGGGTATACTTTTCCGATGTCCAAGGCAATTGAAGTGAACGGAATGGATCTTCTGACCGAGCGTGACAGTCAGTTTTGTGACTGGGCTCTCGAGCGCAAGCTGGTTGAACACGACCAGGTCGTGGAGTGCATCGATCTTTTTTCCATGCGCCACGCGGAAGGGTGGACAGGGAGGATCTCGGAGATTTTTGTCGAGAAGGGTTGGGTCGATGCGGATGCGATTGTTCGGCGTTTGCTGGAGCAAACCAGCGATGACACCGCGCCGGCAAGAAAAGTCCCCCCGCCCCGAAAAGGCAAGAACCGGGCATCCGCTCGGGTCCCCAAATTAGAAGGACCCCGATGGAAAGCGGATGCGCCGATCGATCTCAAGGGGGCGCGAGCTTCGAACGGGATGGGGGCGTTTTCTTTTTGTGAAGAGGTGCTTCGGAAGAAATGGACGTCGTCTCAGAAAGTGTTTGAGTGTCTTTCGGAGGCTCTGAGCGGTAAACCGATCGATCGGGTCTTTGTCGGGCGAGGACTCCTTTCCACCGGACACCTGGAAAAAATGTCGGTACCGGATATCAAAGAAACTCGACCCCGAACGGCTTCAAAAAAACAAGCTTCGGATGAGGAGGGGTGGTCGGCCATGCTGGGGCCGGTTCGCGAGCCTCTTTCTCGATGGGCCTTCGTGTTAGGCGTGTTTTCGGCTATTTTGGCCCCTCTGACCGCGATTCCAGCGATCGTCTTCGGCCTGACTGCTCTTCGTCGAGTTTCTGGTGATCGACTTCCTGGTCGCGATCGTCCCCTTGCGCTCACTGGGATTCTTGCCGCATTTTCCGCCGCACTGCTTTGGATCGCCGGGGGATTGTTCTTGATGGAACACGCTTCGGCTCCGTTGGATCGAGCTGGCGAATTGCTCATACGTGCCGATGCGTTCGAGGAGCTAGGCGCTCTTTCCGAAGCGGTTCTCGCCTGTGAGGAAGCGGTCAAGGTCGGTGTCGATCCGAAGACGAAAAGTCAAGCTTACCTGAAGATGGGTATGCTTTATATCGCCCGGGGTCACGAGGATATGGCTCGGGCCGCTTTTTCTCGCGCAATGGACCTCGATCCCCGTGTCGCTCAGAATCATCCCGCGTTTGGGGGGAGCGAGTAGCTCGGATCGTGCTCCGCTCGAGACTTGTCTTTCTGCCTCGTGATACACTGATCTCGTGAAAGAAGTTCTGCTCATTCACTATCACGAGATCGCTTTGAAGGGCAAGAATCGTCCGTTCTTCGAGAAGAAGCTGTGTGATAATCTCCGCAGCGCTCTCCGTTTGCTCAAGTCCTCGATCCAGGTTCGGCGTCTTTACGGAAGGATTCTCGTCGAGGAGGTGGATGGGGTCGATCGCGACGAGGTTCGCAGGGTTGTGGAGCGTGTTTTCGGGGTGAGTAACTTTTCACACGCCTGGGAAATTCCTTCCGATCTGGATCGGATCGAGGAGGTCATCGGGGAGCGCCTTCCCGAGCAAGAATTTGACTCTTTCGCTATTCGGGCGCGTCGTGCTTACAAGCAATTTCCTCTGAAGAGTCAGCAGATCAACGAGCGTTTGGGCGGATTTGTTTGTGAGCAGACGGGAAAACGGGTGGATTTAACCACCCCGGATTTGACCATTCATGTCGAGATTCTTGCCGAACGGTCTCTGGTTTATCTGGGCAAGCACACGGGAGCGGGGGGCCTTCCGGTGGGAGTGAGTGGTCGGATGCTGGCGCTACTTTCCGGTGGGATCGACTCTCCCGTGGCGGCCTGGAGAATGCTGCGACGAGGAGCACGGATTTCATTTGTTCACTTTCATAGCTATCCGTTCACCTCGGCTGATTCTCAGGAGAAAGTGCTCGAATTGGCGGGCGTCCTTGCTCAGTGGGGCGGGCCACTCGAAGTGATGATGGTCGCTTTCGGTGACCTTCAGCGGGAGATCGTGGCTCGAACCCCCGGTCCCTTGCGAGTGATACTTTATCGACGTTTCATGGCTCGGATTGCGGCGAGATTGGCCCTGAAGAAGAAGGTGGAAGCTCTGGTGACTGGGGAAAGTCTGGCTCAGGTCGCTAGCCAAACTCTCTCCAACATGGCATCGGTCGATCCGGTGATCGATCTGCCGATCCTCCGCCCCCTGGTCGGGTTTGACAAGCAGGAGATTATCGAAGAATCAAAACGCATCGGAACATTCGATATTTCGATTCAACCCCATGATGACTGCTGTAGCTATCTGATGCCTCCAAATCCTGCGACGTCGTCTTCCCATCGGGACTGCCAACGAGCGGAGGAAGTACTCGATATCGACTCTCTGGTTGAAGAAGCGGTAGATCGGGTGGAGAGTCGAGTCTTCGATCAGGTCTGTGCGCGTTCGTAAGCCGGAGTGTCGGCTTGCTGCTGATCAGACCGTTTGAAGTGTTCGAGTAGTGCGGGGTTCAGGATCTCTGGGCATTGCCGGACAATGCCGTGGCCCGCCTCCTCGATCCTCAAGAGTTGGGCTCCCGGGATGTTTTGCGCCAGAAAATCGCTCCCCTTGGCCCGAATCATGAGGTCCGATCCGGGGCGGACGACGAGGGTGGGGATTCCGGCAAGATTGTGAAGGCGTTTTTGGGTCTGGTGTTTTTTGATGGCGTGAATCTGGGAATGTTGAGTGAACCGCGACGGAATCGTTCCGAAGTCTTTTTCGAGGACATCCAGAATCCATTGGGTATCGCGTTGGGTTCGGAAGGGAGCGGGGAATAGAAGGCGGGAGAGGATCTGGAGGCGACGGGTTCCCGAGGTCATGCCCGACCGGAGGAGGTAGTAAAGTCCTGGAAGAGGAGGAATCGTGAACTGGAGGCCTCCGGGATGAGTTGCGATCAGAGTCAGGCTTCGAATTCGGTCGGTTGCCATGAGGGCCAGGCTTTGCGCGACCATTCCTCCCATAGAAACTCCGACTACGTGGGCTGAGCCCCACTGCTTCGAGTCGAGTACCGAGAGGGCGTCTTTGGCCATATCCTCTGTGGTTTGAAGGGTCTCCGGCAATGGACTTTGGCCAAGACCTCGGTGATCGAACCAGGCTACCTGGTGGTGATGGGCCAGATCTGGAATCTGATGTCGCCAGGCGCTCCCCGGAGATCCCAGGCCCATGATCAAGAGAACAGGTGATCCGGAGTCTCCCTCGGTCTCGGAGAAAATAGGGGGCAGAGGGGGGTGAGCGGTCATCAGGATTTTCGATAGACCGCGAAGGAATTGGCCGTTTCCCACAAGGTCACCTGGGTCACGGGGAAGCCGGCAGCGAGGGCTTGGTCATAGAGAAGCCGGGCGATGGTTTCCGCGGTTGGATTCGTGTCGACCAGAAAAAGGGGTTCCTGGAGTTCTTGCAGGAGGGGGACGAGAGGGTCGTCTCGACGCAAAATCATCTTATGATCGATCTTTTCGTCGATCCACTCTTTCATGACCTTCTTGATGTCGCCAAAATCGGCGACCATGCCGCGAGGGTCCAGAGAGTCCGAGGACAACTCGATTTCGGCCAGGCCGTTGTGTCCGTGCGGATGCGCGCATTTGCCGTCGTAATCGAGGAGGCGGTGCCCGTAGCAAAAAGGGATCTGTTTGGTGACGATATAGATGAGATTTCTCCTGTTGAGTTCGGACCGCAGGCTAACGAATTTGTCGACCGCCGTCGACGGGAAGATAGATTCCGGTGACAAAGTCCGCATCCCGAACAAGATAGAGAACGGCGCGCGCGATGTCAGACGGTTCTCCGGTGCGGGCCAGCGGGGTTTGGTCGATCACTTGTGTGAGTTGTTGATGGGTCATATCTTCAGGAGGAAGGATCGGTCCGGGGGCTACGGTATTGACCAGAACCTCAGGCGCCAGTTCTCGGGCGAGCGCCTGGGTGAGCGCGACCAGGCCCGCCTTGGAAATGCAGTAGGGTGTGTATCCTTCGTGGGGCCGTTTGGCGGCCCAGTCGGAGATGTTGATGATTCGCCCCAATCCGTTGGCTTTCATCTGGAGGCCGATTTTCTGGGCCAGCAAGAAAGGGGCTTTGAGGTTGATGTCGATCATTTCATTCCACTGGGATTCCGTGGCCGTCTGGAGTGGGGTGACATAGTAGACCGAAGCGTTGTTGACCAGGATGTCGATCCCTCCCCAGAGTTTCAGGCTCTCATCGCCTAGTCGTATGACCTCTCGGGAGATCGAGAGATCGGCCTGGATGGAGGTGGCCTCGGAACCTGCGTTGCGAAGATCTTGGACAACCTGTTCGGCTTCTCGCTCTGATCGGTTGTAATGTACGATGATTTGGGTCTTGTGTTGGCCGAGAAGAAGCGCTATTTCACGTCCTATTCGACGGGCGGCCCCGGTAATGAGGATGCGTCGTCCGTTCAGTTTCATGTTTGTGACTCTCCTCGCTTCATCCTTTGAATTATAATCGAGACCGATGCGATCAATCGACGAGACACCTCCAGGGCCAGCAGTCGCTGTTATGGCGTCGGGGGGAATGATCAGTTCTATTCTCATTCACCGAATGGTTTATGACTACCCTCGAATCGTCCCCGTGTTCGTGCGCGGCGGGCTGGGTACCGAAGAGGTCGAATTCAGTGCGTTACAAAGGTTTTTGGAAGCGGACCCAGGTCATGGCGTTGTCGATCCTGTGGTGCTCGATCAGCCGCTGAAATCGTTGTTTGGGGATTCGGAGTGGGAAAGGGTTCTGTCCCGGCAGCATCCGATGCGAGGCCGGAAGCTTCTGATGCTCACCGCCGCTGCTTTTTACTGTGTTGAGCACGGAATGGACGCGGTGGCATTTGGGCTCTTACGTTCGGATCGTTCGGATGAGTCTTCTCCTGAGGTGTTAAAGACACTCGAGAGCTGTTTTCGCATGGCTTTGGGGTGGCCGTTGCAGATCTTGACACCGTATGCGGGGGCGAGTGATATGCAAGTGATGCGGCGAGGAAGGGATTTGCCGTTGCATCACACTTTTTCTTGCACGGTTCCGGTGGATGGCCTGCATTGTGGCGAGTGCGAAAACTGTTTGCGACGACACCGAAATTTTGAAAAGTCGGGTATCGAAGACCGAACGATCTATGGGCCAGGCAGCGTCGGCTGATCTGGTCGGCTGCTCGATCGATACGATTCAGGGGTGTTGGAGTCGAGGTCGCGCCTCTCGGCCTGAGCCGACCAGAACTTCAGGCCCTTTGTCGAGGGTGCGTTTGACGAGTCCTGAAAAGGGAACCTCAGGGCTCCACCAGCTTTCGATGATGCGAGAGTCGTCTTCTCGTGAGGTTCGATGCTGGGTGTACAAGCAGTCGAAGGTCCCTCCAGGCACGGAGATCCGGACCGTGTCGAGTTGAGTGAGTGTTCGAGTGGGTGAGTCGGGGCGGTCCCGGGAGATCTCTTTGACGATTGGGTGGGACTGGCCTTGTTGAGTTACCCAGGTGGTGCGTCCATCGGAGTAGGATATTTTGGAGCAGGTGAACGTACCGGCGGGTACAGAGATCACTTCTTTGGGGAAAGGGGGGGAGGAGGGGGTTGGGGGAGAGACGGGTTGAATGGAGAGCTTTTGGGCCGGATGGCCAGGGCGACTGGCAAAGGCTTCCATGATTTTTCCGTCCTCGAGACGAATTCGGGTCGAAACGATCCAGGGGCCCTCGCTGACCTCGAGTTGGACGCTGGACTCGTCGCCTTCTGTCAGCGCCATGTAGCGTCGCGAAATCTGATTGTCCACCCGAGTTTCCCACTCGGCCCAGCTGCCGACCGGAGTTTTTCGAATCGACTCGAGGTAAGGACTGGGTGAATGGACCGTTGGGAGTTGAGGAGGTTCAGGCGCCGTTTCGGGCTTGGGACGTCGGGTGTAGGAAGAGCTGGAAACCATGACACAGCCCAGCGAGAGAGCGAGGAGGAGAGTGGAAGTCAGAAGGGGAAGGTTGGGGTTTTTCATGGGGGATCTGGATTCCATCCTAATCGCGATATTTTTGGAGCAGATACTTCTGTTCAGCCATCACTTTCTCGAGAGGAATGCCCTGGATGAGTTGTACGACCGACTCTTCCGCCTCTTCACGGATGAGCTCACCTTGGATGGATACATTCTCTCCATCACGTAAATGAATCTCAGCCGTGATGATCGAGCCGACCTCTTGAAAAGAATCTTCTTTGCGAAGATAGCGAAATCCTCCTTCGGAGATCTCGGTGACCTCGTGAGTTATCCCGTCGATAATCACAGGAATTCGATCGATGGGGGGGTACAGAATGCGGAAGAGGTCTCGGCGATTGATCGTGCCGGTATGTAGCTTTTGCTCCACTTCCAGAACGGTTTCATTCTCTTCTCGGCGTTTGACCTGTCCGCTGACGCTATAGACGGTGCCATCGGGGTGGTGCAGCGTTCCCTGGTGGTCATCGATCATGCTCAAGCGTTCACTTTCGGCTTCGATGATGCGCAGTGTGTGCTTGGTGCTTTCCAGTACGATCCATTGCTGGTTGCCGATTCGCAGTACGGGACGCTGGTCTTCGGTGTAATGAATCCGAAAACTTTTTCGTTTTTCGTAGGGGGATTCGAAGGACGAGGACATGGCTTTTTCGAAGCGATCGAAGGGGCTGAAAAGGTTGTTCTAGTTTGAAGTATGCCTTGAGGGCGGAGCAGAAGGAAGGCGGTATTGATCGGAAGAAGTCGGGATCAATGACTAACAGGAGCCGTCTGGTTTCCTCCAGAACCGGGGGAGGATTTCGATTTTTTCGGAAGTGAGGGCAGGGTCTCCGGGTTGGGCTTCGTGTTTGGGGGGCTCCGTCGGGGATTGATCCGGCTTGGGGAGTCGAAAGACGGAGCAGAGATTTCCCGTTTTGGATTCTCGCTTTTGAATATAAGCCATGCCGATTTGCTCGCCCGCGACTTGAGTGCTCGAAGTGACCCAGCCGATGACAACTCCACGTCGGTTTGCCACGGGGTCTCCGGTACGAACCATGCGTACTCCCTGGTCCTTGACCCGGAATCGGACAATTTCCATGGTGCGTTTTTCCTCATTTTCTCGCATGGCCGTCCGGCCGATGAAAAACGGTTTATGCAATTTGATAAACGCTCCGTACCCCGCTTCAATCGGAGTTACATCGTAGGGGCCCGCGAGTTCGTGCCCGTGGAGAGGGAAGCCCGCTTCGGTTCGAGTGCTGTCTCGGGCTCCTAGCCCACAGCGGCGGACTCCCAGCGGCTCTCCCTCTTTGAGAATGGCGTGCCAGAGGTCTACCAAAGCTTCTGGATGTACATAGATCTCATATCCGATCGGCTCTCCGGTGTAACCCGTCATCGCCACGAGACACCGAATGCCCGCGAGGTCGACTTCGACGGTTTCGAAGCGGTTCAGAATCCGGAGAGCGCGGGCCTGGGCGGGGGAGTCCAGGAGTCGATCCAGAACTTTCAGAGCCAGCGGCCCCTGGAATGCGATGTCAACGAGTTGGTGATCTCCGGAGGAGGGATCTTTGAGGTCGAGGATCTCGACATCCCCTTCGATTTCGCTCAGGGGGTGTTCCCGGTCGATCAGCACCTGTTTGGTGGCAACCGCTTGAAGCCAGGCGAGGTCGCGTTCCGCGTTGGATGCGTTGACGACAAGGAAGTAGCGGTCCCAGGAACGTCGGTAGAGGAGTAGGTCGTCGATACAACGGCCGTCTGGGTCCAGGAGATAACAGTAGTGGCCTTGGCCGTCCTGAAGCCAAGCAGCATAGTTGGTGGTCACAGCATCGAGAAATCGCTGGGCATGCGGTCCTCGGACCTCCAGTGTTCCCATGTGCGAAACGTCGAAAAGGCCGGCAGTTTCTCGAACCGCGCGATGCTCTTCTTCGATGTTGCTGAAGCGAACGGGCATTTCCCAGCCCCCAAAGGGGATGATCCAGGAACGTTTGGAGTGTTTCAGGTGGTCTTCGTAAAGGGGGGTTCTGCGCAGGGGCAGTTCCTCGGGTTGGGAGGTGTATTCGGGTTGGGTTGAGGAGGATGGAAAGAGGTTTCGAGTCGGCTCTATACCGACGAAATAAACCTGTTTGAGGTCAAACCTTTCTGGATATTTCTGGTGACAATCCTCGATGGAGGTTCCTGGGGGAAGGGAGGGAAAGGGCGCGGGAGCTGGTTTGGCTCCAGATCGAGGAATCTCCTGGAGTTGATCGGAGGAGATCAAGGCTAATGGGCCATCGATTCGAGAACTCTGAAACATCCATCGAGCTTGGATTTCTCCAAATCCAGAAACGTTTTCCAGACACTCCATGGAACGAGGAGCTTCTCCCTCAAATCCGGGCACAGTGGGTCGAAAGGCGACCATTCTGTGATCCGGATCTTCGGTTTGCAGGAGATCGATGATCAGGGCGGGTCCTTCGACTTTACGGTAGACATCGTGTGGATCGAAGAGGGTGTATCCGTCCGAAAGAGCGCGAAGCCAATCCCGAATACTGGCGAGTTCTTTGCAGGCGGTTACGACGAGAAATGTTCGATGGCCTGGGGTCTGGTCACTCAGTCGGTAGATGTCGATATCGCCAAGGAGAGTCCCCGACCGATCGAGGAGAAAGGTGGAGATTCCTTGAGAGGGTTCAAGTCCAGAGAGATCGCTCGTGGTGCAGGATTGCAGGAAGTAATGGCACCGGATTCCGCTGATATGTAGTACGCCGACCGGGGAGGTTATTTCCGTGGATACTTCCAGCACATTTCTCGGTTCTGTGAGACTGTGAGGATAGTGGAAGGGGTGAGGGCCGGACTGGGTGGGGAGTCGGGTGGCTGTAGCCAGGGAAGCGACTTCTTCAGAAAGTTCCTGGGCTAAGTCGAGGTCGATCTTGCCACGTCCTACGTAGCCGCTCGATTCACAGTAGGAAAAAGCGTGGATGTTGGTGAGTGTTCGGCTGATGATGGAGGCGAGTTGACTCATCTCTTCAGGGCCCATGCCGCGCTGAGTGGCCCAGGTGGTTCCGATTCGAACCGCTCCCGGATGGGCGGGGTTGTCGTCCCCGGGGATGGCGTTCTTGTTGCAGGTAAGGCCGATTTGATCGAGTATTCGGCTGGCGATTTCTCCGGTGAGTGGGTGTCCGGTCGGAGTCTGAATCTTGGTCAGGTCGATGAGGAGGAGATGTGTATCGGTGCCTCCGTAAACCAGGGAAAGGCCATTTTCCTGGAGGGCATCGGCCAGTCGGTGGGTGTTGTCCACAACTCGGTGCATGAGGTCCTGGAAATCCTGGGTTGCGTTGTAGGCGAATCCCACCGCTTTGGCTGTAATGGCGTGAAGATGGGGCCCTCCTTGCTCTCCGGGAAAGACTCCACCGTCGATTTTGTGAGCTAGTTCAGGATCCGTGGTAAGAATGGCTGCTCCACGCGGTCCACATAAGGTTTTGTGGGTGGTGAAGGTGATGACATCGGCGATGCCTACGGGGTTGGGGAAACATCCTCCCGCGACCAGGCCGGCGGGATGCGCAATATCGGCGAGGAAGATCGGTTTGGGATCTATGGAGTCGCACAGTTCTCGTAAACGATTCCAGTCGATGGTCCATGGGTAAGCGCTGGCTCCCGCGATAAACAGTCGGGGGCGGACGGTTCGGAGGATTTCGGCAATGGCATCGTAGTCAAAGGCTCCTGTTTTCCGGTCCACGGTATAAGGAACAACGGAATACAATTTTCCTGAACGGTTGGCTGGGCTTCCGTGGGTCAGATGCCCTCCATGATTCAGGTGAAGTCCGACTACCTGATCTCCGGGAGCTACCAGGGCCTGGTACACCGCGTTGTTGGCGGCCGCGCCGGAAAGAGCCTGGACGTTGACGTGAATCTGGTCGGCGGAAAGCGGAACGGATCGATCTGCTCCGCCTCGGGAAAAGAGAGCCGCGCACCGCTTCTGGGCTAGAGTTTCCACGAAATTGACGTAATCACAGCCCTTGTAATACCGAGCATCCGCATATCGGCGCTGGTAGGCCAGGTGGTGGGTGAAATCGAGAGGATTGGTGTTGGAAGCCTCGGTCATTCTCCAGGAGGGATAGCCTTCTGCGTAAATATTGCCAAATGCGCAGGTCATCGCTTCACGAACCGGATCGGGGCAGATCGATTCACTTGCGATCAAGATGATCTTTCGGGATTGCCGCTCATTTTCGAGATCGATCAGGTGCTGAGTTTGTGGATCGAAATGAGTGAGTTCGGTTTCCGGGAGAAAGCTTCGTTGCGGGGAAGCGGTTGACGAAATCTCGGGATTCATCGTGATTGATTCTCGAAGATGATGGTAGGAAACAGGATAGGTTCGATTGTAGCCCTGTTTCACGGGGCATTCCAGTGCAGGCGAAAGCGGAGCGGTCGGTTTGAGTTTCGGGAAAACTGGTCAGATTCCTGAGGTTGTGGAAAATAAGGAAAGGAGGTCTGGTCATGCAGTGGTTGATGAAATTCCGGATGCTTTGGGTTTGCGGGGTTGTTTTGGGTGTCTCGGTGCTTCTCGGTCCAATCAGTTCGGGACAAGATCCGGATGGGCAAATCGAGTCGCACGTGCAGTCTCTCTGGAAGAAATACAAGTCGGCTTGGAAAGAAAGCGCCCCGTTGGGTGAAGGAAAGGTTCCCCCGGTGGATTCCGATACGGGGTTCTGGATCTGCCCGGATCATGAAAAGCCCCTCGAGCCGATACGTTTATCAGGCAACAATCGAGTATTCGTCAACGCTCTGGTCTGTGGTGTCGGCGATCATCTCTGGGTGGTCGGGTCGAAGGGGCCCGGTCATCCGCTGCAGTGGCGGGGTCCTTTTTCTATGAGCAACTCCAAGCCCGATGTTCTCTCAGAAAAAAAAGAGACAACGAAAAATGTGCCCTCAAAGCAGGTCGTGTTGCGTGCTTTATACGATCATTTTACTGACAGTGGTCAGCAAGGATTCTATGAAGATCGGTTCGAGAATCTTCGTAAATGGCAGAGCCCGGAACTTATCAATCATCTAGCGTCGATTTTTGAAACCGAGGCCGATCTTCAGATTCGAATGCTGGCTCTGGAGGCGTTGAGTGAACTGGGAACCCGGGAACTCATGCCTCGGTTGCGCGGCTGGATTCAGGATCCATCGGTGCCTGGGCAATACAAGATACAGGCCGCGGTAGCCCTGGCTCGCCTGGGAGATCGAACCGTGATCGACCGGGTATTTTACCAGTGGACGACTTCGGCAAAACAGATGATAGAAACTGGAGATAAGAAGGGGGCCAGCGCGTTCTATTCTCAGATGGCGCTGATATATTCACAACTCGGGGAAGTCGATTCGAGTGTTACTTTCTATCTGAAGGCGATCGACCTGGATCCGAAGAGTGCGGGTACGCATTACAATCTGGCGTGCGCATATGCCAAGTCAAATCGGATAGATGAAGCCTTTGACGCGTTGAACAAGGCCCTAAGCTCTGGATTCAAGAATCTGGAGTGGATGCTGGTCGACGGTGATCTACGCGCCCTCCATGACGATCCTCGCTGGAAAGAAATTCGGCAACGTCGACAGCCCTCGGGGGGTGGGGGTCAATCTATTCCGGATTGAGTTTCGTCTGTAGAGGACGACAGGTCGTTGGTGGCAATCTGGTGGTCAGTGTCCGAGGGAGGTGGGGCGGCCGCTAGTCGAGCATCTTCGGTCAGATACTTTGAAAGTGTGACTTCATTGCCGAGATTGTTGTATTCCACCTTGTCCATGCAACGTAGCATCATGAGGATTCCCAGGCCGCCCATTCCCCCTTCCATGTAGCGCTGGCGCGCGGCGTCGACGGCATCGAGTTCCATCCCTCTTTTCAGCATGGCACGATAGTCGAATCCTGGACCCTCGTCAGCCACACGCACGATGAGGCGATCGGGTTTCCGTATGTAACGGAACTCGACAATCTTGCTTTGCTCGTATTGATGGCCATGGCGCACGGCGTTGCCGATGGCTTCGTTCATGGCGGTTTCGATATTCATCCGTTCCCGGTCGTCAAAGTCGAGGAGTTCGAGCATGCGGCCGATTTCGACTTGAACGAGTTCGACGTAACGTTCTTCTGACACGAAGCGGATAGCGACATCGGAAAGATTGCGAGCGACGGCCAGTTTGGCATCCGCATCTTCCGGGCGAAGAGTGAGGTCGATGATGCGCTGGGGGATGCCCAGGTCTTCGTTGCTATAGAAGAGCCGATTGATCCCGATCTCGATGGTGTCGCCGTGTTCGAGGAGTTTGGAGTGAACCGATTCTCCATTGACCTTGAGGCCGTTGGAACTGTTCAGATCCTCGATGATGTATTCGGTATCTTTTTGGAAAACCCGGGCGTGTTTTCTGGAAACACTGGCGTGGAGTAGGACCACATCCGCATGACGCCCTCGTCCCAGCACGACTTCTTCGTTGAGGTCTCGAACCTCGACAAAATTTCGGGTGATTTCAATTTTTAGGCTTGGCATGGTTAAGGTGAGAGCATTTTACCAGCCTTCTCGTTTTCCTCAACTGGCTGCTCATTTTGGAAGTGCGTCGACTCTGGGGTGAGGCGATCGCTCGACGCTTCGGACTTGAGGGTGAGGAGGAGGGCGAGTGGCTTTCGGTTGGGGTTTCACTTCCTTTTTCTTGGTCAGGATTCGTGAGGTATACTCCCAGAAGTTATATGGGGTAATGGGGCCACTCGGGGTGGCCAGAGGGAATTCATGACGACAATCCAGAAGCCGTTTTCTGGAGAGGATCCATCCGCTCGGGTTTGGGCCGAGATCGACCTCTCCGTGATTCGCCGTAACTGCGGAATTTTGAAGAAGATAGTGGGGCCGGGGGTGGAACTCCTCGTGGTTGTGAAGGCCAACGCTTACGGACACGGGGCGGTTCCTGTGGCACGAGCTGTGCACACCGCTGGCGCTTCCATGGTTGGAGTGGGTAGCTCGACCGAGGCGCTGGAGTTGATCGAATCGGGTGTTCGGGTCCCGATGTTGATTTTGGGGGCTGTGGTCCGTTCCGAACTCGAGAGGATTGTCGATGCTGGCGTCGCGATCTGCCTCCATTCGACCGAAAGGGCGCGAGTTCTTTCGGCGGTTGCCGCTCGGAGAGGGCGTACCGTTCCGGTCCACCTGATGGTGGATACAGGTATGACTCGCCTGGGAGTCCTCCCGGCTGCGGTTGGGCGTTTTCTGGATGAAATTTCTCGAACTCCTCATGTGCGCCTGGTTGGCTTGGCTACCCACTTCAGCCATGCGTCCGGGAAAGGCGGAGAAGAGCACACCCGCACTCAGATGGCTCGTTTTGCCGAGGTGAGAGAGTTTTGTCAGCGGGCAGGATTTCCGATCCGTTACGCGCATGCTGCCGCAAGTGCCGGTCTCGTCCGGTATCCGGATTCTCGGGGAAATCTCGTTCGTCCAGGAATTTTGACTTACGGATTGGATCCGGGGGAGACTTATCCTCAGCGGTTGGGGATCGAGCCCGCTCTTTCACTGAAGGCTCAGGTGATTTATCTCAAAGATGTGGAAGCGGGAACACCGGTCGGTTATGGAGGCCAGTATCTGACCCAGGAGGCGACGCGTTTGGCCACGATTCCGATCGGCTATGCCGATGGTTATCAGCTTTCCTACTCCAACTGCGCGCATGTTCTCGTTCGGGGTGAACGGGCTCCGGTCGTTGGTCGGGTGTGCATGGATTACACCATTGTCGACGTCGGGCATATCGCAGGAGTTCGAGTTGGGGATATCGTCACCTTGATCGGGAAAGATGGGGACGAGTGGATTCGAGCAGAAGAGTTGGCTCGGCACGCGGGAACGATTCCCTATGAAGTGACCTGCTGTCTGGGACGTCGAGTAGAAAGGATTTATCATCCATCACCCGAAACTTATCCGTTGGCTCCCGTTCCGGTGGGGGCTGGGGGCTGGTAGAGCCTTTGAATGTCGGGAGTCGAGGCCGGTTTAAGTTTTCATCGAAGATCTTGTCTCATGCGACTGCGTACGAGAGCCGAAACCAGATCTCCGAGCAAGACGAGCAGGGAGCCTAGGCTTACCAGAAGTAGCAGCCGATCGTATTGTCCGTGAGCGCGCGCTTCCGATATCCAGAATCCCAGGGATGTGATTCCGAGCATTCCCAGGACGGTCGCTTCGCGGACACATGTCTCCCACCGAACAGAAAAATAGAGAATTAAACGAGAGAGAGCTGGGGGAAGGATCGCGCTCGTGATGATGGTGGACCGTCTGGCGCCTAGGGCCCGCAGCGACGCCATCGGTTCCGGAGGGAGGTTCTCGATGGTTTCGGCGCCGAGTCGACCCAGAATCCCAGTATTGTGAATGGCCAGAGCTAGAATCGCTGGCCAGGCTCCAGGGCCGATCATGGCCAGCAGCAGGAAAGCGAGGATGTATTCGGGAACGGATCGAAGAAGAGCCAAAGAGAATCGGGTCAGGAGGTAGAGGCCGTTCCAGGCTCCGTGTCGCCATCGTCCTTCCGATCCACCTGCGGGAAGAAACGGGGAGGCTCGGGTCAGTGTTTTGGCGGCGGGAAGGGCTAAAATCGTTCCCCAGAGCGCGGCGAATGAGATGGCAAGAATGGAGATGGCTAGGGTGGAAAGCGTCGCGTTCAGGCCGGGTTCGGTGAGAAAGTCTAGGACCCACTTCCACGCAATGCTCCAGTCCCAGTCTTGATGGCGAAGTGGATGAGGTCGAATGTTGTCGAGAAAACGCCGGAGGTTGTCGATGCGCCGTTGATGAGTGAGGTCGCTCCATGAGAAGTTGCCGATCCACCAGGAAATCGCCGGGCCGAGGAGGGCCAGGGTGAGGCTGATCTGCAGGAAACGACTTCTTGGTCGATGGGTATGGAGGTACTCGAATGACTCCTTGTGAGGGATCATGAGAGGAGTCTCCTGCGAACCGAGCCGCTCCAGATTTCCAGGAGAAGGATCGTGGCGATGAGAACGTAAAGATAGGTCCAAGTTTCTCCATGGTTGAGGCTGGCGGAAGATTGCCGGATGTAGAGTCCTAGGGTCGGAAATCCGAAAAAGCCGAGTACCGCGGAAGATCGAACGGCGCATTCAAAACGATAGAAGGTGTAGGCGATCATGTCGGGTAGGGCTGGGGTGACCAACCCGAAAAGGTATATCTGTGGGGTCGAGGCGCCGGCAGAGCGAAGGGCGTGAGCTTGAGCTCGCGGGGCTTCGTCGATCAGTTCCGAATAGATCTTGGCCAGGACACCCGAGAACGGAAGAGCGATGGCTAGGACTGCGGCCATGGGAGACAGGCCGAGAGCGGCCAGGAAAAGAATGGCCCAGAGAATCTCGTGAATCGATCTCAGGAGGGCGATCTGGACTCGAGCGAACGTCCAGATGATGGGGCAGAGGAATTGTCGAAATCTGCGAGCGGTTTTGTTGCGCCTCCCGATCATTTCATCGCTCCACCATGCGCTGGAGGCCAGGAAGCCCAGGAGACCTCCTAGGGGGATCGCAAGTCCCATCGCGGCAGCGGCAAAAAGGAGAGTTTGAGCCGCGGCGCCCAGGGCGATCCATGGCAGGGAAGGGGTTCCGGGGGGAATGTAGTGAGCTTCCGATTTCCAGGCGGGAGAGAGAGCGCGAGAGAGAAAGTCGCGAGCTACCAGCCATCCCCCGCGACTGGGAACGACATCGGTCAGGGAAAGCTCGAGCCAGAACCAGGAAGCGACTGCCGCGAGTAGCAGGATGGCCAGACAGGTCGTTTTATGGCCCCAACTCGGTGGAGCTTGAAGAGAATCAAGGGACATCGGGAGGACGTTGGGGAGAGTTGAGTTGGTACAGGTTTTCCCACTGGCTCCTTTCGATGGTCGACGCCGGTTGGTCGAAAACAATCCGACCCATTCGGAGTCCGATGAGTCGCTGGAAGAAATTTCTCGCAAGATCGAGGTTATGTAAACTCATGCACAGGGTCAGGCCTTGTTCACGAGATATTTGGGTCAGGAGTTCGACGGTATTCTGGGCGCGGGCAGGGTCGACGCTAGCAACCGGTTCGTCAGCGAGCAGGATCCGGGGTTTTTGAAAGAGAGCGCGGGCGATCGCGACGCGCTGTTGTTGACCGCCGGAGAGATGGTGGGTGCGTTGGAAAATTTTCTCGCCAATTCCAACTCGAGAGAGGATGTGATGAATTTCCTCGAGTATTTTACGAGGGGGTCGGATCATGTTTCGAATCGAAGCGGGGAGGGAGTGTCGCCCCAGGCGTCCGACGAGGATGTTTTGCCAGACACGCAGGTGGGGCAGCAGGCAAAGTTCTTGGTGGATAAAGCCGATTCGGCTACGGAGGCGCCGTAGCTCTCCGGGAGAGTGACTGGATAGATCCTGGCTGTAGAGCAGCACCTGTCCTCGAGAGGGACGAACCGATCCGGTAATGAGTTTCAGTGCGGTTGTCTTGCCTGAACCGCTGGGGCCGACGAAGGCGACGGCCTCGCCTGTATCGATGGCGAGATTCAGGGATGAGAGGGCGTGCAAGTTTTTGAAGTGGACAGAAACATCATCAAGGACAATCGCGGGTGGGGAAGTGGCGCTCGCGTTGGCTGAGGGTAGATCCTTGTTGGATTTTATTGAATGAATTGGAGGTCTTCTGCTAGCTGGTGAATGGGATCGTAGTCTTCATTGGAAGCGGGAATCATGCGGTTGCGAGGAAAGGCCGACAGGAGAGCGGGGTCGTCCATCGAAAGAAGAGCTTTCTGGAGACGATCGATAAATCCCTCGCCAAATCGTTTTTCGAGTTCCGGGTGAGCGGTGAAGTTGTAATCGGGATAGACCGGTGTTTTCCAGATTACTCGACAAATGTTCGGATCGGTTTGGCCCGATTGAACTCGACGTTCGTATACCTTGTAGTTCAAGGCCCCCACATCGAAGGACCCAGATTCTACGAGTTCGGCTGTTTTGTCGTGACTGCCGCTAAAGCCGATCCGGGAAAAGAGGTCGTTGGGAGAGGATTTCGCGAATTTTCGGATGAAGAATTCCGGCATCAGTCGGCCTGAAGTGGAACTGTTGGATCCAAAGGTAAATGTTTTCCCGGCTAAATCGGTCGGGAACGCTTCTCCGGGTTGGATACCGCTATCGCGGTGTGCGATGAAGTAGCTGAAAAATTCAGGGTCAGCTTCTCCTTGGGCGATGGCTCTTGCCCCGGGAACCTGGTGCCGGGCCTGGACGCCGGAAAGTCCACCGAACCAGGCCAGATGGATGTCTCCGTTTTTGAATAGTTCGACCGCATCGGGATAACTTGTGGCGTGTACATATCGAACAGGAACTCCGAGTTTTTGCTCGAGATACCTTGCGATCGGTTCAAATTTCTCCCGTAGTCGGGTTTCATCTTGATCGGGAATTGCGCTGAAAAGGAGAGGACTTGAGGGGGAGGTGGTATCTCCGTCTCCACAGCCTACGACTGCAAGAACGGCGAACAAGAAAAGAGGGATCGAGAGTAATTTCATGGAGATTTGTCGCGTTACGGTTGTGCGTCTGGAGGTTCAAAATAGGGTGAATATTTTGGCTCGAAGAGCGGAGACAAGCTATAAATATTATCAATTATATATATAGAAAATATCTATATATAGGCTTCGGGGTGACCATTGGGGGCGGTTACAGTATCCTGCCTGCTTCCTCGGGAATCGATTTATGGTAACGAAGGAGTGAATTTGAGATGAAGCTTCAAGGTCAAGTGGTTCTGATCACTGGTGGGAGTCGAGGGGTGGGGGCCGCTTGCGCGGTAGCATGTGCGCGGGAGGGAGCAAATATCGCTCTCGCCGCCAAGACCGTTCGACCGAATCCGAAACTTCCAGGAACACTGGGGGAGGTTGCGGCCGAAGTCGAATCGCTCGGTCGGGAGGCGTTATCGATTCAGGTGGATATTCGGGAGGAAAACGAGGTCGAGGCGATGATCGAGGCGACCGTGGAGCGTTTCGGTCGACTCGATGTTTTGATCAACAATGCCGGCGCGATCTTCTGGGCTCCCACCGCTGATTGGCCTACGAAACGGTTTGATCTGGTGATGGATGTCAATGTGAGAGGAGCGTTTCTGGCCAGTCGGTTGGCGCTTCCTCATCTTCGTAAGCAGGGTGGACACATCCTGATGATGTCGCCACCGATCAATCCCAAGGCATCCGTAGGGAAAGCTCCTTACCTGATATCCAAAATTGGTATGACGATGCTTGCCATGGCTATCGATGCGGAAGAGGAACAGGTTGCCGCACACGCACTCTGGCCGGTGACCGGGGTGCGTACCGCGGCGACTGTAAATTTGGGGATGGGCGCGGAGCGGGAGTGGCGGACGCCGGAAATCCTTTCCGACTCGACTGTAGCCCTGATTTCCAGAGACCCGGCAAGCTGTTCCTTTCGAGCTTGGCTGGATGAGGAAGTTTTGGCGGAAGAGGGGATTACCGATCTGAGTCGATACCGCTGTGATCCCGAACATGAGCCGGAGCCGATGAGTATCCAACTCGTCGATCCCGACTGGAGTCGTGAGAAGTAAGGTTCTTCCAGCGTTCGACTATCGAGATATTTTCCGGACTCGACCGTGGCGTATTGGGGTGAGGAATGCGTCTCGAAGAATACGAATGGAATCCTGAAGTAGATCGACCTTGCTGCCGATCCGGTGGTGCCATTCGACTCGAACTTCGAAGAAATGAAAACCCAGTTTTCGAGTGAGATAGATGGCTTCCAGGTCGAATCCAAATCCTTGGGAGCGAATTCTTGTGAAGACCTCTTCAGCGCAGTAGGCGCTGAACATTTTGAATCCGCACTGAGAGTCATCGACCAGATTCATGCCAATCATGCGCAAGGTTTGTCGAAAACACCAACCGACCCATCTGCGGGTGGGCTTGGTTACCAGTTCGCTCTTTCCTGGAGCCACACGGGATCCGATCGCCAGATCTTCGCCATTATCGAGGATTTTCCACAGTTTTCGGTACTCTCGAAAAGGGACGCTTCCGTCGGCATCCATGAAAAGGCGTCGCTTCCCTTGAGCCTCGAGCATTCCTCGAGTGACGGCTACGCCTTTGCCTGAGTTCTCACCTAGAGCAAGGAGTCGGACCTGATGGGGATGCTTCTCGGTATATTGATTGATCAACGCGACTGTGCCGTCGTCGCTTCCGTCATCGACAGCTACGATTTCGAACGTGATGGGTTCGTCTTTGAGTGTGGCCAGTACATCGTCGAGGGAGGGGGCAAGGCGCTCCTCCTCGTTGTAGCAAGGGATGATTACGCTCAGGTCAGGGATGGATGAGGTCACGACTCGGTCTTATTTGATGAAGGAAGAAGTTGGGTTGTGTCGGCTCGTTCTTCCGCTTCGGTTCTGAGAAGGTAGATCGGCATGACGGAGTGAATATCATTGTCCCGAGCGACCTGGTGCCCGCTACGCTCATCCCAACTTTCGTAGCAGTAGGCGTCGAGTGCGAGGCGGAGGACCGATTCGGGAGTTGGGGAGTCTTTGTCTCGAGAGATCAGGGAGATGTGTGGAAGTTCGAGAAGAGCCTCCTGGCAGCACCCAATCCCGTCGCCGACGAGATAGACGGGGTGTTCTGTCGCCCGCAAAGATTCGACAAAGTCGTACTGGGAGAGAACCCTATTTTCGCTTTTCCGTAAAGGTGGAGCGCCGGGTGTGGCTGAGGTGTGGAAGTGAGCTACAAAAAGATTCTTTCGTCGAGCGTCCACGACTGCGATCAGATGGGTATCGGTTGGAGTGTCGATACCGTGCGCTCGCGCATCCATGGAGTCGATCGCGACCAGGGGGATTTTCAATCCGTAAGCGATTACTTTGGCCGTGGTGATGGCGACTCGCACACCGTTGTGGCTCCCGGGTCCGCGGCCGACGGCGACCAGTTCCAGATCTCCAGGCGCCCAACCCTGAGAGCGTAAAGTACGATCGATGCAGGGCATAAGGTCTCGGCTCTGAGTCCTTCCGGCCAGGGTGCTATTCTGGTCGAGGAGGCGACCTTCTTGGGCCAGCGCGATGCCTCCGGACTCGCCAGAGGTCTCGATAGCCAGAATTTTCATGAGGACTTGGCCGTTCCCAGCGAGGAGTGAAGGGCTTCGATTAGTGGGCTGGCCAAAGCTTCAATCTCTTCTCGATCTTCTCCTTCGAGCATGACACGAGCGATCGGTTCGGTACCCGAGTATCGCAGAAGGATTCGGCCTCGATTTTGGAGAGAGTCCAGAATCCTGTTCTGAGCATCGACAACAGCCGGTATCGAGTCGAAGGGAGGTTTTTCACGAACGGGGACATTGACGAGAACCTGGGGGCATCGAGTGTATGCCGAGGCGAGTTCCTGGAGGGAAAGGCCGGATGTGGTCATTCGTTTGAGGATGGCCAGAGCTGTCCGGGTTCCATCCCCAACGAGAAGGTCAGGGTGAATATGCGAACGAACAATGATGTGACCGGACTGTTCTCCGCCGATTGCAGATCCCCTGTTTTTCATCGCCTCCGCCACGTGACGATCGCCGACATCGGTTCGAACAAGAGAGATGGAATCCTTGCGCAAGGCGGTTTCGAGTCCCAGATTGCTCATGACCGTGGCAACCACCTGACCGGAGGGGATTGAGCCTTCCGATTCAATCCAAGAGCGGGCGAGGATGGCCAGCGTGGCGTCTCCATCTACCTCGTGTCCTCGAGCATCGATAAAGAGAGCTCGGTCGGCGTCTCCGTCAAAAGCGATTCCTAGGTCCGCGCCACTCCGAAGAACGGCTTCTGTCAACGTGTCGAGGTGAGTGGCGCCGCAATTTTGGTTGATGTTGGTCCCATTCGGTTCGGTGTGAAGGAGGGATCCTTTGAGTCCAAGAGAATCGAAAAATGATTGGGACCAGACCGGGGTGGCGGCTCCGTGAGCGCAGTCGACAATGACGTGTAAAGGGAAGTGGTTGGAGGGGGCCTGGGTTTCTTGTAGCAACTCCTCGCGATATCGATCGATCAGATCCGTTCGAGCGTAGGATCGACCAAAGACCACCGGGGCGGTTTCGGTTTGACGGTCATGGGCGAGAGATTCCCAGGCACTTTCAATGGAGTGTTCGGTTTCTGAGGAGAGCTTGGATCCCTGGGAATCGAAGAATTTAACCCCGTTGTCGTGCCATGGGTTGTGGCTGGCGGAAATGACCACACCCGCTTGGAAGTCGTCTCCACGGACAAGCCGGGCGATGGCTGGAGTGGGAAGTACTCCGGCGTCTACGACATTCCACCCTTGAGAGAGGAAGCCGGCAGTGAGGGCGGCCTGGAGCGCCGCTCCTGACGCTCGGGTATCTCGCCCCACGAGCAAGGTCGGACTGTTCGCGTTTGGGAGGGAGAGTATTCGGGACGAGGCGATTCCAAGGTCGAGAATACTTCGGGTGGTCATGAGTCCTTGGCCAGCGACTCCACGCACACCGTCGGTGCCGAATTTGTGCATGGTCTATTCCTACTTTTTTTCGGGCTCTTTGGGACGGAGGAATTCCATGCGTACTCTTGGCGGAGAAGGGTCTGCGAGTCGAACACCTGGGGGTAAGTTGAAGTAGACATCAAAATATTGTCCTAACCCCAATTCCCTCTCGATCTGTTTCGGGTCGACTTGGGTCAGATCAACATATGCGATGAATCGTTCGGTTTCTTTAAGAGCCTCCGGAGATCCAGCAAGGCGTATTTTGACGGTTCGATCGATCATTTTGAAGTTATAGGGGAAAGAGGCTGTTCGGTTTGGATCGCGAAGAACTCGGACCGGGATTTCGATCTCCTGGGTCATCGGCTCGATGATTACGGTGGCCATGATCGGTCGATCTTCCATGTAAAAAATCCGGCGTCCGGAACGTCCAGGTGACTTGCCGATTCGGTCGATGGTTTTGATCGTCATGCTGAAAGACTGAGATCGGCCCGCAACGGAAATGGCTCGGGTGTGGATTTGCTGTTGAGTGGAAAGTATCTCGGCGGGTCCGCGAACTCGAACTTCAGTGGGATCGAAGGTTGTCCGGACATGGCGAAAACCGGAAGCTACTTTTCCGTCAATCTTTTCCTGAACCTCGAGGGTTTTGATCATGGAGCGGGTTACCTGGACCCGGACAAAACGCGACTTTATGGATTCCACGGTTCGAACCATGGGGGGAAGGTTGAGGAATGAAGAAAGAGGTATTTCTATCGCTTTGGTCGTCTCCGTGGACCCGAGTACGGACTCCTGGATCAGGTAGGGGCGGGTGATTTCGGAGGCCTGCAGTTTTTTGATGGTGTCGGAAGGGCCTTGAAATTCCAGGCTGATTCTTTCGAGACTTTGGTCTTCGACCAGTAAGGAGTTTCCACCTGGCCAGATGACGATATTCAGGTCGAGGATGACTTTGTCGGTGACCTCGCCGTAGACAAAAAACCAGAGCACAACGGCGCAGACAAGGGCCATGATTTTGCTGTAGATGTCCTGGAAGAGAAGAGCCTTCAGGAAAGTCGTCAAGCGGGGGGCGGTCGAAGGGAAGTTGGACTGAGTTGAGGTGGGGGGATTCATCCGACATTCACCCTCTGTTCAGATTCGGTCTCGAGTTCGGTCAGGCGAAGGGAGAGTTGCTCGATTGTGACATCGCGCTGAATCGAGGAGCGCTCACAGATCGAAATGGTGCCGTTCTCTTCGCTGACTACGATCACGAGCGCATCGGTTTCTTCGGTCAGTCCGATGGCGGCCCGGTGTCGGGTTCCGAACGATTTGTCGATGTTTGGGTTGTCGGTGAGTGGGAGAAGGCACCCTGCGGCTGCGATACGCCCTTTGCGGATGGCGACGGCCCCGTCGTGCAGGGGGCTAGAGACATGAAAAATGGAAACGAGCAGGCCTTTTCCGATCCGGCTATCGATGGCAACGCCTCCTTCGATGTAGTTGCCCAGGCCGACTTCTCGTTCGATGGCGATAAGGGCTCCAATTTGTCGCTCCGCAAGATACTCCATGGCGTCTACGATTTCCTGGGAACCAAATCCGCGAGAACGGATAAAACGGCCCACAAAGGGGTTTTGGCCCAAGCGTATGAGGCCGTTGCGGAGTTCCGGCTGGAAGATGATGATCAGGGCAAAGAAGCTGGCGGTGAAAAAGTGGGTCAAGAGATACCCGAGCCGGTGAAGTTCTAGTTCACGCGTAACAAAGAACACACCGAGAAAAATGAGCACAAAGAGGACGACATATCCACGGATAATGCCTTCCGCTCGGGTGCCTTGAAGAAATCGAAAGATCCCATAAATCACCAGAAAGATGATAAAGATTTCAAGGGCTGCTCTCAGGAAGTCGCTCATGAAGGAACCCCTACGACGGGTCCCTGGCCTTGCCGGATCCATGCCGCGATTCGAGCGACATCTTTCATCGCGCTCACATCGTGAACACGTACGATATGGGCACCTGAAGCGACGGAAAGAGCAACGGCTGCGGCTGTGCCATGAATCCGGTCAGGAGTTTCTCGCTGGAGAGAAGATCCGATAAATTGCTTTCGGCTGGGACCGACGAGTATCGGTTTCCCCAGGCTTCGAAATTCACTCAGTCGAGATAGGATCTGGAAGTTCTGATCCATGTTTTTTCCGAATCCGATACCCGGATCGATAATGATCGAGTGAGCGGGAACTCCCGCTGTCAGGGCCATTCGGATCGAGGTGCGCAGGCCGGTGAGAATTTCTCCGATCAGATTGTCGTAGTGTGTGTCTTGCTGCATGGTGGCCGGGGTGCCTCGCATATGCATGAGCACGATAGAAGCTCCAGCGGAGGCTACGACCGTGGCGAGTTCGGGGTCGTGATGAAGTCCGCTGATGTCGTTGACGATGTGGGCGCCGGCGGCAAGGGATTCTCTTGCCACCAGGCTGGACGTTGTGTCGATGGATAGGGGAACATCGACTTGGTCGGACAGGGCCTCAATGACCGGGAGCACCCTCGAGAGCTGAATCTTTGCTGGAACTGGATCGGACCCCGGACGAGACGATTCGCCTCCGATGTCGATCCAGTCCGCTCCGAGTTCGACCATCTCGAGGCCGTGATCAATGGCTTTTTGGGGGGCGATGAACTGGCCACCATCGGAGAAGGAGTCGGGGGTGATATTGAGAATGCCGGCTACCCGAGGGTTTTGATCCAACAGAAAGGTGCCGCCCCCAGCAAGAGAAAGCTCAAAAGACGTGGTCGCATTGGACTCGAGAAGGTGGTTGAGAGCAAATCGCAGTTCGGGAGGACAGAGAGAAGATTCGGAAAATGTCTTCCACCGATCGATCCGACTTTCTCCCAGAGCGATGACGTCGCTGGTTTCTGGGCAGGTATAGAAAGCGACGCGGTCTCGTCCCAGTCCTTCCACCAGAGCTTCGAGTTCTTCGTGATAGAGTCGTTCGAGTCGAATCCAGAGGTGTCTGGCGTGATGAGGAGAAAAGCGAGGGCTGCCAACGGAATCCATTTCAAGCCGAAGGCCTTCGGCCAGTGGTTGCTCCAGCAGGTGTGGGTTGAGCCTTTCGAGGGTTATCAGGTCCTGGGCATCCATGGGCAATATTTCGATCGATGCGACTTTCATCCGCTTCCTCAGGGTTGGGGAACGGTCGAATGTCGGAAAAGTAGCGTTCGATGTTTCAACTCCACACCTCAAGTCTACCATTCCGATGCAGGAGTCGGAATCGTTGGATGGAGTTGTTAGTAAGCGGGCTCACCAGTACCATCAAAACCTTTGATCTCTTCCTCGGATTCTGAGGCTTGGGTCGAGGTCGGATCCGGGGTTGCAACCGTAGGCGCCGGGTCCGAGTCCTGGGAAGCGGCGGATTTGATCGCATCAATATCTTGGCCATCAAGTATCGCTGCGACATCTTCGCCGGTCAGGGTTTCGTGACGGAGTAGAGCTGCGGTGATGGCTTCGACATCCTCCCGATGTTCCAATATTTTGGCTTTGGCCTTGGTGTAGGAGGAGTCAAGAATTTGCTGGATCTCCAGATCGATCTTTTCGTAAGTCGCGTCGCTATGGACTCTGTTTTTGGAAATTTCTCGTCCGATAAAGATCTCTTCCTCTTTTTCTACATACTCAATGGGGCCGAGGGATTCGCTCATGCCCCACTGGCAAACCATACGACGAGAGAGAGACGTGGCCTGCTGGATATCGCCGATCGCTCCGGCCGAGATGTCTCCCAGAAAAATTTCTTCCGCGATTCGTCCACCATAAAAGACTTGAAGATCACCTAAGGCTTTATGGCGGCCTATGGAGTGAGAGTCTTTGGTGGGCAGCTGCATCGTGGCTCCGAGGTATCGGCCGCGAGGCAAGATCGTCACTTTATGAAGTGGCTCGACCTCCGGAATCAGGTGGGCAAGTATCGCATGACCAGCTTCGTGGTATGCGGTGAGGCGCCGATCGGCTTCGTCCATGATGCGACTACGTTTTTGGGGTCCAAAAAGGACCTTGTCTCGCGCTTCTTCCACGTCATCGGGAAGGACCAATTCGCGACCGGCCAGAGCCGCTCGAATGGCCGCTTCGTTAAGGATCGCTTCCAGGTCGGCACCGGAGCATCCGGTGGTTCCTCTCGCCGCGCTCGACAGATCGACCTCGGGGGACATTTTGATCTTGCTGGCATGCACCCGAAGGATGGCTTCACGCCCCTTGAGGTCGGGGAGGTCGATGGTGATCTGCCGATCGAAACGGCCTGGACGAGAAAGAGCGGGATCGAGAACATCGGGCCGGTTGGTCGCGGCGACGACGATGATTCCGCTGTCCGTTTCAAAACCGTCCATTTCGACGAGCATGGCGTTAAGTGTCTGTTCGCGTTCATCGTGGCCGCCTCCGAGTCCGGCTCCACGACGACGGCCTACGGCATCGATTTCGTCCAGAAAAACCAGGCAGGGGCTTTTTTCACGGGCTTGCTTGAATAGATCTCGAACTCGACTGGCTCCCACGCCGACGAACATCTCGACGAAGTCCGAGCCACAGATGGAGAAGAAGGGAACGCAGGCTTCGCCGGCAATCGCCTTGGCCAGCAGTGTTTTTCCGCAGCCAGGTGGGCCGATGAGAAGGACTCCCCGAGGAATCCGGCCGCCAATCTTGATGAAAGGCGAGGGGTCTTTCAAAAACTTTACGATTTCTTCGACCTCATCCTTGGCTTCTTCGATACCGGCAACATCTTTGAAGGTCACTCCGGTCTCATCTTGGCCAACGAGTTTGGCGCGACTTCGGCCGAAAGCCAGAACCCCTCCTCCGGGTCCGCCGCCACGCATCTGACGGAAGATGAAGAGGTAAAGGAAGAGGAATATGATCAGCCAGGGGCCAAAGTTGAAAAGCAAACTGTAGACGAGATTTGACGGTTCACGATATTCGAAGTTTTTCGGTTCTACCTTCGAGATGATGTAGTCGAGGTAGGTTCCTTCCTCTTCGATGATCTCATCGGGTCCACCGGGTACTTTGCGAGCGATCTTGTAGCGGATTTTTTTCTCCACCAGATATTCGCGCGGTACGAGGACTGTGTATCCGGACGCTTCCGTTTCCTTTTTGCCGGGTGCGTAGTCACCTTTAAGACGATTCCCTTCGCAGGTGACACTTTTGATTTTGCCGGCATCCAGCTGGTTGCGGAATTCGCCTAACTGGAGTTCCTCGCGGCCTCCATCAAGGCTTTCTTGCCCGAGAAGAACGACAAGCAAGACAAAGCTAGCCATGATGAGGAAGAAGCCGAACAGGTTTCGCGATCGCCGACTGGTGTCGGGATCTTCGTTGTCGTTGGGTTCGGAGGGTTGGGGGGAGTTGTTGGGGTCTGTCATCAGGTTTGGTTCACCATTGGGCCGATTCCATCTCGGTAACGATTCGTTCGGCCATTTGTCCTAAGGCACGTTCAGTTGCTTGTTGAATGTTCTCCCCCTGCAGGGCGGAGAACTCATTGGATTCTGTAATTCGGGTTCGTTTGAGGAGTATTTCGCCGGTTCGAAGGTCGGCCCATTCCAGTTGAGTTGTGATGAGAATTCGAACCTCGGTGACTCGGTCAAGTTCATCCTCGGTTATCACCGGTTGACGGATATCGATGATTCGAATTCTCAGAATGGAGTCAGCGTAGGATTCCTCGACAATGCTCAGGTCGGTCCGGGCCATGATTTCCTGAGTAACTCGACGAGTCAACGGTAACTCATAGTGTCTATATAAGGTTATGTTCTTTGCGATCGGAATTGCAACCGTGTGGATGCCCGAGGGTGTCAGGCTTTTTGTGGAATATCCACACCCTACTCCACCCGTGTTGATAAGCACGAAGAGTAGGGTCAGCCAGAAGTTGCGGAATAGTCCCGAACGCGCGGGTATTGAATGGGGTGTTGGGGTGTTTTTGGGCACGAGAGACGACGCTTTGAACAGAAAAGGCACCATGCTATAGACCTGCTTAGACCGGGTCAACTAGCTAACCGATTCTGGGGAAAAGAGTTATCGATTGGCCACGGGTTTTGTCTTGGAGAGCAGGCGGCGGGCTTCGGCCGAGGAGGGGGCTTGGGGATATTTCGAAAGAGCTGCTTCAAGATAAATTCGGGCGGTTCGATATCGTTTTTTTTGCAGATAAAATCGGGCGATGGTGAGTTCTTTTTCGGCCAGGATCTCGTTGATCCGAATCAATCGCCTGTTTACTTCCGCGAGGTGATTTCCCTCGGGCGCTACTCGCAAGTACTCCTCGAAGGATTTTTGCGCCGATTCCAGAGGGCTGGTGTCGTATTCGACTCCCTCGAAAAGGGATTCATCGCACCGTCCGATCTGGTAAAGGGAGAAGTGAGCCCACGCGCTTTGGGGATATTTCTTCCTTAATTCACGATATTCGGCCTGGGCTTCGAAATAAAATTTCTCTCGAAAGTAGTAGTTGGCAATGGTGAGTTGGGCTTCATCCGCGTGCTGACCGTAGGGGACGGTTGCAATCACTCGACGGAGGATTTCGAGGGCGAGCTGTTTGCTCGAGACCAACCGAAAACCGATAAACGATTGGGTTTCGGGTTGCAAAAGAGCTAACGCTATCTTGTATTCCCGATCGACAACTTCTCGAATTCGTTCCGATGCGGGGTAACGATCGAGAAACCGACTGAAACAGTCGTGCGCACGATCGTATCGGCGGGCTTCGAAGTGGGCATTGCCCGCGAGAAAGAGCGCCTCTTCTCCCTCTGGAGAGTCCGGATGCATCTGTTCGATATTCCGGAAAGCTTCGGCTGCTTTCGAATATTCCTTCTTCTCGAGAAGAGCTTCTCCGCGAGCCTGAAGGCTTCGGCTGGTCGTGGAGCCTTTGTATTTCGTGTTCACCCAACCGGTTTCCGGACTCCAGACCCAGTCGGCTTGGAGGGGAAGTGTCATCAGGAGTCCAAGAATCGTGAGGGTTGCGATCCGGCTCGATTTCATCGGGCAAGACTCTTCGGGGCGGAGGCTGGACGAACTCGAAGGCGGTTTCGGGCCCAGGAAGAGACGGAGGAGTCGCTGGGGTAGAGCAGGGCGATGTCGCGCAAGTGCTGGATTTCTTGGGCGGTTTGGCCTAGTCGAGCGTGAGCGAGAGCCAGGTACACATGGGCCTCACGAATCGGAGCGTGGGATAGGCATTGATTGAAAGCTCCGATGGCGCCAGATGGGTCTTTCTGGTGATAGTAGGTCGCGCCCAGGTTGTAGAAGAATCGGGCTCTTGTCGTTTTATCAAAAAGGTCACCTTGGGATGTTTGGATCGCTTTGTTGAACCACTGGTGAGCAGAATCGAATTGGCCTCGTCGGAAGTAAAGGCACCCGAGATCGTTAGCGATTTTGGGATCATTTCCGGCGAGTTTGGACGCGATTTTCAGGTGATGTTCGACCTCGTGGCTATCACCGTCACGTTCCCGCAAACTAAGAGCGAGCAGGTAGTGCAACTGGAAAGAGGGGGTTGGGGTTGAATCGAGTTGCGATTGGATGAGGCGGATGGCTTCCGGATAGCGTCCGTCGAAGAAGGCGTTGGTCGCTTTCTTCATCGTTTCGGAGGCCGAGAAGTAGAGAGCATGAAAGAGCGAACTCGGAAGCCGCGGGAGCGACTCCAAGAGCGGGAGCATTTCGAGGTCCAGTCTCAGGGAAGGTTCGATCCAACCTCGAACTTGATCGTCTTCATCATCTTGAAATCGGATGGTTGTTTTGGGGGGAACCGTGTCGAGTCGGAATGCCGCGCTGGTTGAGGAACTCTTCTGGCCGAATTCGTTCTGAACCAGAATCTGAAGATAACAGGTTTCCTTCATGACCGATGGCGGAGGAGTCCAAGTAAAGGGTGGGGTGTCGGGAAGGGCTTCGGCTCCGGCGATCAGTTCCCAGTTTTGTCCACCATCCGTGGAGAATTTGATCTGGACCTGGGTGATGGGGGCGATTTGACCGAGTTGATTCCAGTTGGTCTCCCAGTGAATGGAATGGGCGCCTCCCCCGACCAGGCCGCTTTGGGCAAAGGTTTTGATGAATCGGACCTGAGGTCCGGTGCGAGAAAGGGTGAGAGATGCGTCCGCGGTCGCTTCGGGAGTCGGGCCTGCTTCTTCGAATCCGGACTTGCTCTCCAGGTTGCCAGCTCGGTCGCGGCTTCTGGAGACGATTTCGTAATCTCCGTCAGGACCGCTGAGTGGAATCGGATTACTCAGGGGGTGAGGAGTCCAGGGAAGAAGGAGTTGCCATTTTCCGTCCTCGATCTCTTCGTGCTTGAACCAGAGCTGGACGGCTTGAACTCCTGCGCCACCGGCGTCACGAGCGGTCACCTGGATGGGGATGGCTGTGGACTCGGTCCAGTTTTCGGGGGGGAGTGCCTGGCTGGTGGGGGGGAGTCCGTCGATGATGAATTCCCCTGACACTGCGGTTCCTGTGTTGCCCGCTCGATCTGTCGCCTGGACGCGAATCCGATAATGTTCCCCGTTCTTCTGGGGGAGTGAGAGTGGATGTTTGCCGCTATTGGGTAGGTTGTCACTTAGGGTCGTTTCCCAAGTTCTTCCGCTGGAATCCGAAAGCGCGATCTTGATGGATGATTCAGACAGATTGAGGTCTGCGGCGCTCCATTCCAGATCGAGGGAGTGGCCAGGAGGGAACGCTTTGCCTCCCATGGAGTCTTGGATCATCACTCGGGGAGGAATTTGATCCAGAAGAAAAGTCAGTTGGGGAAGGGTGCCGGGTGTCGGGAGAGGGTTGTGATTGCCGGCTCGGTCGTGAGCGACCAGATACACACTGTTTTCTCCCTCGATCCCCTCGTAAGCCAGGCGATACTTTCTGTTCCCGAGCGCATGTAGATTGCCTCGTGTGGTGTAGGCTCCCAGCGCGGGTTGCCAGGTGGTTCCGCCGTCAATGGAACGATAGATATCGACTTTCTCCAGTTCGAGTTTTCGGTTGAGCAACTCGAAGATGATTTCTTGGCCACCCTGGTTGACCAAGCCCTTGGGAGCGATCACCCGCAGAGTGGGCCGAATGGACTCGAAGTAGAATCGGCCCGGGCTGATCTGTTCACTCTGATTGCCCAGGCGATCGCGGGCTACGATTTTGAATTGCGCGGGCCCCATGAACCCGGCGGGAATTCTCCAGGCGTGGCTGCCTCGGTTGGGAAGATCGCCTTCGATCGCCTTCCAGCTGTTTTCTCCCTGGAGCCGGAAGTAAAGTCGGATCGGACGATCAGACAGATTCTCGTCTGCCGCGGGTTGCCAGCGAATCGGGTAGATCGGACGATTCCAGAAAACGTCTTCATCAAGATCTGTTAACTGAACTTCGGGGGGAGTGGAGTCGACAAGAATGTCGAGCTCGGGCGGATTGGGAGAACGAGGTGTGGATTCCGCGGTTCCATCGGAGGTGATACCGCGCAGGGTCAATCCCAGTCGTCCATCCGTCGGTAGTTGAGTTTCGATCTGGTTGGGACTCAAGATGCGACTGATTGCTGCGGGCCCTTCCCAGCGCAAGCCCCCATCCTTGGTCCAGAAGACATTCACCTTCGTGAGTGATGTCCCCGGTGCAAGGCCTTGGGTGCTGATGTCCAGCTTGATGGTGCGATGGGCGCTTTCGAAGGGGCCCAGAGCTCGTACATCCAGGCCGACAGCGGTTGGCATCTCAACTCTTGGGCCGGGAGGTCTTTGAGTGACTGAAGCGCTGGTGCCCCAGTTCACAAGAGTGACGTTGGAAGCCTGGTCTCTGGCGCTCGCGCGAATTCGTACCGGACTTCCCGCGAGAGTGGAGGGAACGATCCAATTCATGCTGCCTTGGGCATCCAAATTCGTGGCGATCGGGCGCCAGTTCCGGTCTTTGCCTAGGTAAAGAATCTGGACCGGTTTCTCGGCCAGATTCTCATCGCTGGCCAGCCATTCGAGTTGTAGGACTTCGCCTTCTCGAAGGGGATTCTCGCCGGAAGGGGTGGTCGAAAATTGGAGATCCGGCTTGATCGAATCGATAGTCATCGTGTGGTGTGGAGGACTGTCGGGAGTGGGGGGAGTCATGGCATTCCCCGCTCGATCGACCCCGGTAACAAAAAATTCGTGAGCTTGTGCGGATGTGGGTTTCAGTCTCAATTCGAAGACCCATATTCCGGTGGGATCGACCTTTTGGTTGGGGGCGCCCATGCGTTGCCAGCGGGTTTTGCCCAACGGGCGTTCCCAGAGAATGCCTCGAGCGAGGCCGGCATCTCCGATATCACGAAACTGGATGGTCAGACGAATCGGTTGGGCTGTGTCGTGGCTATAGAAAGAGGGGCCTTCGATGGATTCGAACTGGGGGGAGGCCGAGTCGATAGCGAACGGATTGCGGCTGGTCGCCCAGGCTTTTTTGCCGTTGGGACCTTCCCACTCCAGACGGATCCGAACGGACCTGGCCGTAAGTCGGGGAAGGGGCCACTCGTAAGAATCGGTGTCGGAGTCGAGTTGGGTAACGGGAATCCATTCGCCGGACTCGCTGACTCGATAGGAAAGTTTGAGAGCCGCGGGAGACATGCTCGATCGCAAGCGCCAGCGAACGGTCTCGGTGGAGCCCCCCTGATAAACCTGATTCGGTCCGCCGTTCAGAGAGAGGAGTTCGAGTTCAGATCCTGTTCCCCCCAGTTGATAGCTTGCCGTTGGTTTGGTTTTGGGGTCGGGGCTTTTTTGGATGTCCCTTTCGAGTATGAGGCGTATGAGGAGATCGTAAGCCGCGGGGGGGAGATCGAGATGAAAGGTGCCTTCGATTCCTGTTTTATACTGACCTGAGGGTGTCCACCGGCGTGGAGGATTTCCCGACATTCGAGTGAAAATTTCGACGCGTTGGAGACGGTGAGGAGCGGAAAGGTTGCGAACTCGATATCCCGCCGAGAGTCGCCCATCAGAAGATTGTTCGAGGCGTGTGACCTCGACGCTTGGAGCTTGAGCGGGAATAATCTTCTGAGCGGTTTTTCCTGCGAGGTCGGTCGCGGTCAGGCGAAATTTGATATAGGTTCGTTCCTGGGAAGAGGAGTCCCATTTACGATTTCCTCGCGGAGGTGCGTTTCGGTCGAGATCTTTCCAGGTTCGACCTCCGTCCTCGGAGATCTCGATGTGAACAGGTTTGGGGGAGAGGTTGGCGTCTTGGACTTCCCAGGAGAGCAGGATTGGAGTGTTCGGGGCGAGAGGGGTCTCGAGTGATGGGGTCGAGTTCACTTCCAGGCGAGGTGGAGCGGTATCGACGAGCACAGAGAACTCAGGAGTGGCGTTTGCCTTGATGGGGGGCTCCTGGTTCCCGAGACTATCTCTGGCTCTTGCGATGATTCCGTAGGTGCCGTCTCGATTCACTCGAACTTGGATCGTAGAGGGGATGGGGGCTTCAGGGTCGTCCGGCCCGTAAGCGCCTTTCCAACTCGCGCCTCCATCGGGGGAGAGCCACACGTCGACTCTTTGAAGCTGAGCCCTGGCTTCGATCCAGCGAACATCGTAGGTCACTTGGATCAGGTGGCTATCGCTTTGGCGGGGGCCTGTGGCTACGACTGCCAGCTCGTTGCGGACAGTGCCGACGGGGGCAACACCTGGGGTGATCCGTTCCATTTTGGTCTCGTTGCCGGCGGCATCCGCGGCGCGTACTCGGAATAAGAGTTCGACCTGTTCGAACCGACCTGCCTTCACGGTCCATGTGTGTTCGCCCTGCATAGGGAGTTGGCTGTGAATGGGGTGCCACTGGTCGGTGCCGACTTCAGAGTATTCGATCGCGACTCGGCCTGGATTCGGGTCCTGGGCGGTCCACCGGAAGTGATAACCCTCGGCAATCGGTGTCCAGTCGAATTCGACTTCAGGTCCCTTGGAGTCGATGGTGACGGTGTATTGAGGCTTGCTGTTGGCCTTGGGGGGAGGGGATTCGTTCCCTACACGGTCGGTTGATGTCACGAAGAAGTGCCATCGACCGTCTGCGGGTTTGGAGTTGAAAAGACGCCACCTGCCTGCCCACGTGGCTCGATCCACCTTCGAGTGTTTTTCCAATCTCCACTCAGTACTCGAGTCAGGCGAGTCACGCCGAGACCAAAGGCGCAATTCTTTCACCCCGGCATCGCCCTGGTCCTCGATGAATGCGGTCATGTTGAGTTGGGCGGATCGGGAGCCGAGCCATTTCATCCCGAGGATTTTTGTGCATCTGGGTGGGAGGCTGTCGATGGAAAAGGTTTTCCGGCTGCTGGTCATCTCCGCGGGGTGTTCTTCGTCTTCGATTGTGAGGCGCAAGCGGCAATTGGATTGGGTGATCCGGGGGAGTATCCAGACGTACTGGTTGGATCTGATACCTTCTTTCAGGGTTTGATAGGTCCCGTCTCCATAGTTCACTTCAAGCTTGGCTTGGGTCGTTTTACTGGGCAGATACCAGCGGACGACTTCTGTTTTCCCGCCCTTGTAAATTTCCGGCTGCTGACTCGATCCGTTGAAGTTGAAGAGATGAGCGGTGAACCCCTTGGGCTGCTCAAGTGGCGTGGGGATATCTGGCTGGGGGACTTCGGGTGTGGGGGGGGGGGGAGTGACAGAAGGGGAGGAGCCGACTCGGAAGTATCCGTTGTCGGGAAGAAACTGATCGGTCCGGTTTCCCGCTTGGTCCGTGATCGAGGCTCGGAGCAGGAAGCTCTCGTCGTCCACGTCGGGGATCGAAATCTGATTCGTGCCTCGGGAGGCGAGATTCTGGTGAACGACTTCCCAGGTTTTTCCGCCGTCTTTGGACGCCTCGATGCGCATCTCGTTGGAGCGCAGATGCTTGTCCTTGGCCGACCAGGTCAGGGTCAATGTTTGTCCTGGTTTGAAACGGGTTTCCGGGCCGGGTGCACATTGGAATACCACTGTTGGTGGCGTCCCATCAACCACGATGGATGCCATCGGGAGTTGCCCGGAGGAGGGGCCGGGGCTTTTGGGGGCTCCCGGTTCACGAGCTTCCATCCAGAGACCGTAGATCCCCTCTTTCAGGAGGCGCATTTCGAAGATGCCGCGTGTCTCCATTCGCTCGTCGGCCATTCCCCAGTTTTTTCCCTCGTCGTGGGTGACCCATAGGCTGGCTCCGGCGATCGACATTCCTGCGTAGTTATCCAGGATGTAGGGAATCGGAATGGGGCCGGGTTTATGATGGGTACGAGCTCCGGGACCCATGCGAATGGTCAGCCGAACGGGAGTTACCTCATACGTTCGACTACGGATCGTTGCGACAAGGCCTCCTCGATCTATGATGGTAAGCCGAAAACGAACCTGCCCCAGTCCGCGTGGAGGGTTTTTCCACCGGTAGGAGCCGGAATTGGAAATTCGATCAGCGACTCGCTTCCACTCGTAAGTACCTTCTCGGCGGTAGTCGATGCGTACACAATTTTCAGAAAGATTGTCGTCTTTGGCCTCCCATTCGAGAAGAACTGGGGGGCCGCGGAGGAGAGATCTTTGGGGAAGAGTCCAGCGACATATCGGAGCTTTGGTGTCGAGGATGATCTTGATCTCGGGGGGAGTCCCCGGCAAGGGTGTCAAAGTTGCTTCGAGCATGCCGCCTTTTAGTTTGACGAAACGGTACCCGTAATGCCCATCTTTCTCGAACCGAGGCAACGAGGCCATTCCGTCCGCATTTGGGTAGATCGCGGCTACGGGTATCCAGCTTTGGCCGTCATCATCTGTGCGAAAAAAGACCCAGTCCCCTTCCTCGGCGGTCCCGGGGGGGTTCTTCCAGGGAACCTTTGCGCTACGGTGGGAGACGTAATGGACAATGGGAACGTTTTGCTCCGCATCTCGCCCATCGGTTTCTTGAGCGATGAGGCCAGGAGCCACGATCAGAATCAGCAGATAGAGGGATGAAAATCGGTACATTTAGGAGATTTTCTCCCGACAATGCTGAATCATATTCTGAAAGATTCCCATACCTTCACCTGCCCTCTCACAAGGGGAGGTCTTCTGGAGTCTGGTTTTGCGAAACCAGAGTGGGTGGTGGTGCCAGGAGACGTTTCGTTCCGGATGCGGCATAAGTCCGAGGATATGACCCGTGGGGTCGCAAAGTCCTGCGATGTCATCAATCGAACCGTTCGGGTTCGTGTTATCAGAGTACACATAGGCAATCTGCTTCGCAAGCTTGAGGTCCTCTATTACTTGGGGGGGGGCCACTAGCTTCCCTTCGGCATGCGCGACGGGCATTTCTATGTGGGTTCCTGGGGCGCTGAAGATGGAGAGCGGAGAGCAACTTTTCAGGCGGACCCAGCGGCAGACGAACCGGCCGCAATCGTTGCTAGTCAGGGTGACCGATTGAGGTTTTTGTTCCTTCGCGAGGTCGGGCAGAAGGCCCGCTTTGACGAGCACTTGAAAACCGTTACAAATTCCCAGAATAGGGCGTCCGGAGGCGGCAAACTCCCGGAATGGATCCCCCAATCGGTGCTGGATCTGGATGGCCAGGATTTTGCCCGCGGCCACATCGTCTCCGTAAGTGAAACCGCCCGGAATGACGGCCAAGTCGTACTGAAAAATCTTGTCGGGCGAATCGATCAGGGACTGAATGTGAATCCGCTCGGCTGCGGCTCCGGCTCGCTCCAGGGCCAGAATCGTTTCACGGTCGCAGTTGGTGCCTCCGGCGACCAGAACGAGAGCGCGAGGGGTGGGGTGAGTCATCAGTTCAGAACCTCCAATCGGCCTTGCCAGGCTTCTCGAACGCTTTCGAGTGTTAGCTGGATGCGTGGCGAACCGCTGGAATCTCGGATCTGGAGAGAATCCCCGCGGGTGACCTTTCCGAGAAGGTGATGCGGAATCTTCAACCTGGAAAACAGTGTTTCGAAGGATCGGGCTGATTCGGGCGGGCAGGAGACGAGGAAGCGGGAGGGGCTTTCGGACCAGAGGAGCGTGGTCACGTCCAGGCCGGTCTCTTGTTCCAATACGGAGAGATCGAGTTGAGCACCGAGTCGGCCCGCCAGGGCCGATTCGGCTGCGGCAACGGCGAGGCCCCCTTCGGAAAGATCGTGACAGCTCGCAAGCAGTCCCGTCTGGATCGCCTCGTAAACGGCCAGGAAGATCTGCCGAGCCTTTTTGGGGTCGAGAATCGGAACGGAGCCCCCCGTGATGCCACATTTCAGGTGGAGATGGCTTCCTCCCAGTCCCGGTTTCGTGGATCCGATGAGATAGACACGATCTTCGGCGGACTTCCAGTCCATGGAAATCGTTCTGGATGCGTCCGGAACGATGCCCAGCGAGGTGATGATCAAGGTCGGGGGAATGGCGATCCGAACCCCCGACTCGGTCAGGAATTCGTTGTTGAGGCTATCCTTGCCGGAAACGAACGGTGTTCGGTAAGCGAGAGCTGTGTCGTGACAGGCGCGGGCGGCCAGGACCAGGCTCCCTAACTCTTCAGGGCGCCGGGTATCGGCCCACGAGAAGTTGTCGAGGATACATATTCGGTCCGGATCGGCGCCGACGGAGACCACATTGCGGAGAGCTTCGTCTACGGCATGGGCTGCCATCTGATAGGGATCGAGTTGCCCAAGGTGCGGATTGCCGCCGCAAGCGATTGCGGCGCCTCGAAGAGACCCGTCAATGGGGAGCACGACTGTGGCGTCGGAGGGACCGTCCAGAGCGCTTCCGACCAGAGGTCCCAGAACCGTTCGTCCCTGGACTTCGTGGTCGTACTGGCGAATGATCCACTCCTTGCTGGCGACTCCGGTCGTGCCGAGAATCCCAAGTAAAAGCTTGTTGTCGTTTTTCGGGTAAGAGGTGGGGGTTTCTGAAGAGGGAGGTGTCTGGGGGTGAGTGGCTACTCGCAGCGGTTGCGGCAAACCGTCGTGTAGAAAGGACATTTCGAGGTCGCAGACCTGCTGGCCTTCGTAGAAGAGTTGCAACTTGCCGTGATCGGCAAAATGCCCCAGATCGGTGGCTTCGACTTCATGACGCCTAAACACGGCCTCGAGGGATTCCATCTGATCGGGAGGAACGGCCAGAACCATCCGCTCCTGGGCCTCGCTGATCCAAATTTCATCGTAAGAAAGACCGGAGTACTTGAGGGGAACCTGGTCGAGATGAACTTCAGCTCCGAGTTGCTCGCCCATCTCCCCGATCGCGCTGGAGAGTCCTCCGGCGCCGCAGTCGGTCAACGAAGAGTAGAGGCGCAGATCCCGAGCTTCGAGTAGGGCGTCGAGAACTTTTTTCTCGGTGATCGGGTCCCCAATTTGGACGGCTCCGCTCGAGACGACCTCGCTCTCGGAGTCGAGACGTTGACTGCTGAAGGTCGCTCCGTGGATTCCGTCTCTTCCGGTTCGCCCGCCAGCTACGACAATACGATCTCCTGGGTGAATTTTCTTGGTAGCAGCCCAGGTGGGCATCAGGCCTACGGTTCCACAGAAAACGAGAGGATTGGCCAGAAAGCTGGGATGTTCATGAACGGCGCCGGATACGGTCGGTATGCCCATGCGGTTGCCGTAGTCTCGCACTCCTGCCACCACCTCCCGAAGGATTCGGCGGGGAGGGTGGCATCCCGAAGGGACCTCATTCTGGAGGGTTTCCAGCGGCCCGACACAGAAGACATCGGTGGCGAGAATCGGGCGGGCGCCCAGTCCGCAACCCAAGATGTCACGGATGACACCGCCAGTGCCGGTTCCGGCTCCTCCGTACGGTTCGAGTGCCGAAGGGTGATTGTGAGTTTCCACCTTGATGGCCAGGCTGTGCTTGGAATCGAACTCGATGATTCCGGCATTATCCACGAACACCGAGACCAACCAGTCACAGTTGAGTGTTCGGGTCGCCTTGGCAACGGTTTCGCGGAGTAGATTTTCGATACGCTCTCCGTCAAAGTCGATGGGACCGGTTAACGTTTTATGCTTGCAGTGCTCTGACCAGGTTTGGGCGAGAGTTTCGAGTTCTGCATCCGTCGGAGCGCGTCCCAGCGACTGGAAGTGTTGCTGAATGGTTGACATCTCCAGCCCATCCAGCGCTAGGCCCATTTGTTGAGAAAGAGATTCGAGTTCCGAGTGGGATAAACCCTCCAGGGGAATGTCGATTCTTCTAAACGTGTAGGTTTTGCTAGGAGGAAAAGCGTTGCCTAGACAGTTTCCTTCGGTGAGTTCTTCGATCAGGGGGTTCGCAAGGTGGTGGGCGGCAAATTCTGAGAGGTCCAGGTCGGACGGAAAATCCAGGAAGTGATATTTTCGAGCTCTACGGACTCGAGTCGCGTCAATCGAAAGGTCCGAGAGCGCGCGGAGGATACTGCCTTCGGCGGGGTCCATGACTCCAGGAAGTCGAGCGATGGTGATGGTTCGCCCTCGGGTTCCGAAAAAGTCGAACGGTTCATCGATTCGAAAGTCGTGGAGGATGGGATCGGTGAAGAGTTCCTGGGCCGCACGTTGAATCTGGGAAGAGCTGAGATTTCCCTCCAACATGTATACCTGGACAAAACGAATTTCGGATTTATCGATTTTCTTCTCCTGCTCCAGGGCTGCTCGAACCGGAAGAATCTCAGGAGATCTCCACTGAGCGCGCATCGAAATTTCGATTTGACAGGTTTGAGTCATGTTGGGAACGTCGATTTCCTTGGAATTCGAAAAATCAGGGGGACATTGTAGCCGTGGAATCGGGGAGGTCGAGTCTTCTCCTTGCTCTTGTTTTCCTGGGGAAGGGTCGGCACCCTGTTAGAATGAATCGGATGATGTCCGTTGGGCAGGCGATGAAACCCCACGAGTTTGGGTAATTTGGAGTAGATTGATGATGTGGAAAGCTTGGTCGTTGGCTGTTTTCTGGGGGGTAGCAGGGTTCATGACTCTGGCGAACCCAGGTGTTACCCAGGGGGCCGGAGTGAGCCCCGAATTGGTTCCCAGGATCGAGGAGGCGATCAAGAAGGGGGCGGCCTGGCTGAAAACCAAGCAATTACCGGATGGGTCGTGGGGAATCGGCAAGAATCCCACCTATGGAGGAGCTGGCAATGCCTATGAGCCGCGCAACGGGATCGCCGCTTTGGTCCTGTTCGCATTGCTGAAAAGCGATGTTCCTCCGACAGATCCCGTTATAACTAAAGGGTTTGCGTTTTTGGCGAAGAGTGGTTCAGTTCCTGCTCATACCTACGAAACCTCGGTTATGATTCTGGCTTACGACGCGCTGGCTCAGGGGCGGATTCAGGCCACTGCGAAGGCCAAGATCAAGGATCCGAAACGACGTCGAGTGTTTGTCGAGAAGAGCCGCCGCCTGGCGGCGAAATGGTTAACCAAGAAGGAGCGGGATCACGTCAAGCGGATGGTCGACTTTTTGGTCGTCAACCAGAGCCCCCGCGGAGGATGGCGTTACGGCCCCAATATGTCCGACGTGGGACATTCCGAGGATGTCTCGTCAACGCAATTCGTTCTTCTGGGTTTGATGGCCGGTTCTCGGCTGGGAACTCGGCATAAGACGCATGAAAAGGTGTTTTTGAAAACCCTCGGTTTTCTTCATGAGGCCCAGGAAAAGGACGGTCCCGCACTGGCAGCTCAGGTGGTTGGGGATACCGGAGGGGGATCCGATAAGAGTTTTGTCGTTCGGGAGGGGGATAAGGCGCGCGGATTTCCCTATATCCCAGGAGCTCCACACAAAGATGGAAAAGTTGTCGGGAGTATGACCGCGGCGGGTACGGTTAGCCTGATCCTCTGCAAGGCGGTTTTGAGAAGGAATGGACGCTACCGGAAGACTCTTGCTACTCGGACCGAGCGCGGGATATTTGATGGGCTGGCCTGGCTCGATCATCACTGGACACTTCAACAGAATCCGGGTGCTGGGCACAACCGGATTTATTACTACCTCTATGGCCTCGAACGAGTCGGAGTTTTGGGATCGGTAGAATATATCGGAAAGCATCACTGGTACGCCGAGGGAGCGAAGGTGCTGGTCAACGCTCAGAAACCGGATGGGCACTGGAATACCCACTCCGAGGTGGAACCGACCGACATCATCGACACCTGTTACGCGTTGCTTTTCCTCAAAAAAGCCACGATTCCTGTGGGTGTGGCTGTCACTCGCGATTGAGTGAATGGGGTGAAGCTGTCGGCTGTCGGTCGAGTTTCCAGGAAGAGTCTTTTTGTCGTTCGAGAACGTAGATGCCAGAGAGATCGTGTCCCTGGAATTCGAGGATCCAGTTTTTGGGCGAACTCTGAAGGATTTGAAGAGGACCTTGATCGACTTTTTCAATCCGGCCTCGTCCCTTTGATATCGGACCTTCGTATTCGAGATATTGCGACCGATGGTCCTGGATCTTTTTGCCTTCGAGGGGAAACGGAGAGCCGTTTTTCGGATGGGAGGGGAAGGACCAGGTCGCCAAGGTATTCCCCTGATCGATCATCAGGTCGAAGTGGAGGGGCTCTGTGATGTGCCGGTGGATTACAAATCGTGAGGACTGGGGCTCCATGATCTCATTGTATCTTGCGCTGGTGATTCTGTCGGGTTTTGGGGGGTGTTCTTCCGTTCCTGTCCTGACCGAATTGGATCTGGGTTACTGGAAGACCCGGAGCATCGAAGAGGCTCAGGCTGAAGCCCGGCGTCGTTACGCTTGGAGAGACCAGGATGGAGGTCGTAGTTCAGCTGTTCTTTATGAATGGCTATGCCGCCAAGTCCCAAATGGTAGCGAACTTGCATGGGAGTCTGCGAGGACCTTCGCCTTTCGGGGGGAGTGGGAACGGGCCCTGGAAAAGTCGAACGGTGCGGTGGAGTCCGATCCGGTAGCGATCGACCCGAGGTTGTGGCGGGCGATCAGTTGGCTCGGATTTAACAGGAACCGTTCAGGAGACCGTGTCTTGCAGGGGTTGCCCCGGACGCGCGGCGACCTGCTCTGGGTAATTTCCAGGAAGCCGAGGGAATCTCGGGCTCATGTGGCTCTGGGGGAGTGGATTGTCCTGGCCCATCGTCTCGGTTGGTCGGATGCGACCCTGTCGGAGGCCAAGGCGTATTTTCAGACCGCGATGGAGTTGCGTCCTGGGTTGCCCACAGCTTATCTGAATCTCGTGCGACTTCACCTGGTTCTGAGGGAACGGGGCCGTGCGAAAGGAGTCTTGTCGCGATTGAGAGGAACTCCTCCCGAGGAAGTGACAGGGCCTTTTTATCCGGATGCGCAGCGATTGGAATGGAATATGGCTTGTGGCATGGCTCGCGTTCTGGAGCAACATGTCGGTCCGGAGGTTCACCCCAAGACAGGGAAAGGAGCCCCGTGAGACGGTCGGTTCTTTTTGGGGTGATGCTGGGAGTGGTCATCTGTACGGTTTCTGGCTGCCGCGCTTCCGGTGAGGTGGCCAAAGAAGACGGCCGGTTGAATCCTCGGCTAGCACGAGCTCGGTTGATGTGGCGAACTTCACATCGGTCTCTGGTGCGCTCTCTGGGCGGCGATGTTTTGCAAGTACAAGAATCCCACGCCGCGGTGATCGAGCAGATCGTTCGAATGAAACACTTGACCGATTCCGTTGCTTCGCAACACTGGGACCGCGTTGCGTCGAAATACCAGGACCTATACGAGCGTGCTCGGGGAGGTGTTTCTCCCCGAATACTGAAGCTGCGGTATCATGCTCTCGAGCGTGAGGTAGATCGGGTATTCCGAGTTGCTTGGGACTGACCCGGAAGTTCAGGTCGTCGATTGAGGTCAAGGGAATCGAATCCAGGAGATCGAGCGGGATGAAACAAGGCATAAAAGAACAGATAGAGCTGATTCGGCGTGGAGTAGTCGATCTCACCTCGGAAGAAGAACTCGAGAAGAAATTGGGTCGTTCTCTGGAGTCAGGTCGGCCTTTACGAGTCAAGTTGGGCATCGATCCGACCGCTCCGGATATTCACCTGGGATTTACCGTGGTGTTGCGAAAGATGAAGGCTTTTCAGGACCTGGGGCATCAGCCGGTACTCATTCTGGGTGACTACACGGCGCGAATTGGAGATCCCTCGGGGAGAAACAAGACTCGCCCTCAGCTTTCCGGGGATGATGTGGATAGGCATGCGGCAACCTATCTGGAGCAGGTGTCGAAGATACTCGATCTGGACCGGGTCGAGGTGGTTCGTAACGGCACGTGGTTTGGCGCGATGAGCTTTCTCGAGGTGATTCATCTCTCGGCGCGCTCTACGGTCGCGCGTTTGCTCGAGCGAGATGATTTTCAGAAACGTTATCGAGATGGAGTTCCGATCAGTCTGCACGAATTTATTTATCCCCTGATGCAAGCGTACGATTCTGTGCAAGTGAAGGCGGATGTGGAGCTAGGGGGAACCGACCAGACTTTCAACTTGCTTCTGGGGCGGACGCTTCAGAAAGAGGAGGGTCAGGAACCTCAGGTTTGTATTACTACGCCGATTCTCCCGGGGACCGACGGGGTGAAAAAAATGTCCAAATCGTTGGGAAACTACATCGGTGTTTCAGAGTCTCCTCAGGAAATGTTTGGGAAGTGCATGTCGATTCCCGACGCCCTTCTTTCGGATTACTATCTGTTGTTGACTTCGGAAGCCGAAGAGGAGTATCGGACCAAAATCTCTGATCATCCGATGCAGGCCAAGATGGATCTCGCTACCCGTATTTTGCTCGATTATCACGGGGAGGCTGGGGCGCGTTTGGGGAAAGAACATTTCGAGAAAGTGTTTCAAAAACGTGAGACTCCCGATGAGATGCCGCGAATCGAGATCGATCGTTCTCAGGTGGAGGATGGGAAGATCTGGATTGTGAGTCTTTTGCGTCAGGCGAATTTTGCCACCAGCGGTGGTGAGGCTCGTCGGGTGATTTCGCAGGGAGGGGTTCGGGTTGATGATCAACGCATCGAGGATCCCAACGCGTGGATCGAGATTCGTGATGGGGCGGTGCTTCGGGTAGGAAAACGCCGCTTTGCTCGGATCGAATGGACCGCGTGACCCTGAATGGGAGGGTCAGCGTTCTCGGGGAGGAGCGTATCGTTCCTTATGAGCCAGCCACCAAGCTCGCCAGGCGGCTGAACTTTCTCCCGGGTGTCGAATCTGACTCATACGTTGCAGGAGGGTAATCACGGCTCGTCGAGCGGGTCCGACTTGATCTCCTACTTCCTCGATCAGCAGATCGATCCCCTCCCGGTAGTCGCTAGGGGTAAGCAAGAACCCCGATGTCAATATTTGCGGCGCGTATCCGCTCTGGAGGGCGTTTCGCAGGTTTTGGAGCGGAGGGCCCGGAAGGGTCTGGAATCCGGTTGGGAGGAAGGTGAGGGTGAGGGCAGCGAAACGGAATCCAGTTGGAGGAATGAGGTCGTCCCACTCCACTTGGGCTCCATGAAGTCTACATTCGATCCGGAGCACTCCGATGACGGCGTCGTCGCGTCGTTGGGTGTCGAACTGGAGCGGAAACGAGGTCTTCCATAAGGCTCCCGGAGCCAGGTCGATTCGATCCTCGATCTTGACCGTTTGTGTGAAACGGTGACGTCGAACGCTACCTCCGAGGGAATACTGGGTGAGGAGGAGTCGTTGTTCAATCCAGGTGTTCTGGGAGGAGGACTCCGCCTGAGCGACCGGTTCGATGGTCAAGTTCGTGGTGCCTTGATTGAGCAGTAGAAGTGAAATCCGGGTCGGGGTATTCCAGGCGATGAAAGAGGATGGACTTCGGGTCAATCCAAGGTAGTTCCCCAGCTCTTTTTTCTCGTCCTGGAGCATTTCCAGAAAGGACTCGACCTGGTTTCGAAACGCGATTTCCGGCTCGAGAGTCAGGAGGGCGCGTGCGAGAGCCTCCGCGCGATCCGATCGTCCTTGTCGATATTCCGAGCGGGCTTCTTCGAATTTGTTTCGGAGATAGGCGTTTGGATCGAAAGGAGATTGCTGTCCTTGCAAGACCCCTGAGAAGAGGAGCGTGGTCAGCAGTAGATTCCGGAGCCTCGCTGGACGAATTTGTTGGGAGTTACTCACGGAATCGGAACGTTGATCCTTGGTCTGTCCACCAGGCCTTCCATCGGGTCACGGCAGCGCGGCGTTCCGACTGAGACCCTCGAGGCAGATATCCAAAAGTTTCTCCCGTCGCTCGTCGAAGCGCGTCGAAAACCGTGAATCGGTTGAGGATGTCGCGGTCTTCGAGAAATCCGATCAGGACCGGAATGGAGGCGGTATCCTCGATGTCGTAAAGGATTCGCGCGCTTTTGAGTCGAACGGATGACCATTCACTCTGGAGGCCTTTATGAGCGGTCTCGCTCACTTCGTCGCCGCCAAGGGTCGAAAGGGCGTCCAGGATTTCGAGTTGAACAACGCTGTTGGCTCGAGAGGAAAAAAGCGAGGCGAGCGAAGGGGCGACGGATGGGTCTCGGATCTCTACGAGCAGTTCGATCAAGCGTTGGGCATAGATGGTGTTGGCGTTCGGTAGGCGATTGAGAACGCCGGGTAAAATTTCCGCTTTCATGTTGATGAGACGTTCTTTGGCTCGAGCGATCTCTGCTGGAGTGCCTTCTCGGAGGTAGTAGAAAGCTTTCTGGACATCGGGGGACTCCTTGACCCCTGGCGGACTTTCTTCCGGAGATTCCGACGAGGAGGGTTTTTGGGTGCCCGAGCTTTCCGACGAGGAGGGTTTTTGGGTACCCGAATTTTCTGACGAGGAGGATTCTTGGGTGCGCGAAGTCGCGGGGACATTTCGATTGGGCGGCGTGCGAACGAGGGTTGGTTCTTGGGTGTTTTTTGGGACGTCTTTCCCGACATGGGGGCCCAGAGCGCGCAGAATCTTGGATGAGGAGGATCTGGACGATTCCGGCCCGGTTTCAGGAGAGGCCAATCGGCGGGTCCACCACTCTTCCCACTGAGAGGAGTTGTCACCAAAGTTTTTGTGGCTACTCTTCTCGAGTGAAATGATTATGTTTTTACGTACCGTGGGTTCTTCTTCCTGACGTAGCCCTTCCATGAGGCCGGCGAGAGCCGGCTCACCTTTCAGGCGGAAAAGGGCTTGAGAAGCGAGGGAGCGGATCGCAGGGTCCGGGTCGCCGAGGAGTCGGTCCGTCAATGCCGGAGTGGAGTGGTAGTCACCAATTTCAGCCAGAGCGATGATCGCATTGATGCGGACATTTCGATCCGGATCGGCAGTGTGGCGCATGAGTGGGCCGATGGCACTTTCCGCGGAGGAGGGAGTTAAAATGCGCCCGAGAAGGTACGCCGCTGAAGCGCGGAGTTCGGCGCGATCATGCTCCAAAAACTGAAGAATCTGTTTTTGGGGGGCCCACCGGTACCGGAGGTTTCCCAGCGAAGTCAGTGTATTGATCTGAACGGTTTCATCTGGAGATTGAAGACAGAACTGGAGTGAACTGCAGAAGCGTTCATCGTTCGAGAATCCGACCGCCGCCGCCGCGATGGCCTGCTTCCAGCGATTCGAACCGTTGAGGGCTGATACGATGAAGGAATAATGGGCGCGAACCTTGCGACCGATTTGACGTCCCAGTTCTTCCGCTCTGGAAATTTGTTGATGAGATTCTGCTGTGCTCCACGCTTTCAGGTCTCGGTCGAGATCGGAGAAAAAGTGTCGGATATCCTTGGTGGAGGAAGAGGAGTCGAGGTCTGCGTCTGGGGAACTGGAACAGCCAGCAAGAATCCCTAGGGAAACCAGCAGTGCGGGAAGGAGAGTTCGCCAGCGCGTTGGGGTTGATGGGAGAGGGTAATTAGCGAGCATATTCCACCACCATTTTTTCTCGGATCACGGTGACCTTGACCGGGCCGGGATATTGAAGTTCGGATTCGATGCGTCCGACGATCGATTGGCTGATGTCATGAGCCGCGGTGTCGTCGATGTGTTTTGGGTCTACCAGAACCCGGAGTTCCCTCCCGGCCTGGATGGCATAAGCGGTTTGTACGCCACGTTGTTCGTAGGCGATCGATTCGAGGCGCTGAAGGCGTTCGATGTAAAGGTCGAAAGATTCGCGGCGCGCTCCGGGACGGCTCGCGCTGATCGCGTCAGCCGCGGAGACGAGAAGGGTGACCCGGCTCTGTTTTTCTGGATCGAAGTGATGTCCTTCAGCGGCCAGGTAGACCTCTTCGGGCATCTTGGCGTCCCGGAGCAGGCGTCCACCAAGTTCCGGGTGGCCTCCCTCCTGGTTGTGATCGAGAGCTTTTCCGATGTCGTGAAGTAGCCCCGCTTGCCGGGCTAGGTGAGGGGCCATCTTGAGTTCTATCGCAAACAGTCCTGTGAGGTGGGCGACTTCGATGGAGTGATAGAGGATGTTTTGGCCGTAACTGGTTCGGAATTTAAGCCGTCCTAGGCACTCGAGAACCGAGTTGGGGGGATTTTTGATTTTGGATTGCCGGGCTGCCCACCTTCCGGTTTTGAGTAGCTCTTTTTCCATGATCTTCAGCTGTTTTTGGATTTTTTTGCGCAGCAAATCCACATTCCCTTGTCGGGAACGAAGCGTTTCGGCGATGGCTCGTTTGGCCACTTCGCGCCCGACGCCATCGCCAGAACTGACCGACCATTCTTTGGATTCCTCCTGAGTCAGTCCGACTTCTAAAGTCTCTTCGAGCAGGGCGTTTACCTCTTCTCCTGGCAGTGGAACTCCCTTGCCATCGCGACGCCGAAGGCTGACCGCGGCGGGGCGAAACTCGCTGAAGTGGGATACCTGGCAGCGATCGATGGCTGTACGGATCGTACGCCCGACTCGCCGATTGGCCTCCCATTCGAGCGATTTCATGGTGTGCTCGACTCTGCGCCGCATCTCCTCGTCGAGTTTTTCCTGTAGGGGGGCGAGTATCTGGGACTGGATTTGATCGGGAGTCTGGTCGATTTTTTCGAGGAGTTCTTTCTTGATCTGACTGTCGATTTCGGCGGCTTCGCTTTGCTGGGAAAGGATGCGTTTTCGCTGGCGCCCCAGGGAACTTCGGTCGTTGTTGAGTTCTCGGAGGATGTTTTCGATGCGTAGGGAATCTTCCTGGTTGCGTTCCTCGCGCTCTTTGAGTTCCTCTGTTCTCGATATTTGCCGAGCCAGTCGATTTTTTAGCCGAGTTCGCTTCTTCTCCAACTTCTGATCGACTTGTTGGGTCGCTTTATGTTGTTGGTGGCGAATCTCTCGATCCGCTTGTCGGCGTGCCTGTTCGATCTGCGCGGCGCCGCGGCGCTCCGAACGTGCCCGGACAACTCTCAACAGGAGAAGCCGAAGAGAGAAGGCGATGCCAAAAGTGGTGGCGCATAGGGTCAGAATAATCCAGTCGAACATGAGCGAGGCATTGTAGCAGATCAGGCGTGCGAGCCAAGGCGGACCCCGTGCTCGTGCCGCATGCTTCTCCTTAGGGTGAGAAGAAGGCTCTTTTGCCGTTTTGTGACCTATTTACTGCCGAAAACCTGTGTCCAGTATTTTCCGGCGTGTCCGGCGCCCATCGCTTTCCACTGATCCCGCAAAATATTGCGATGGTGGCCAGAGGAATGGACCCAGGCGTCGTGGGCCCCTTGAGGAGATTCGCGGCCCATTGAAATATTCTCACCCACTCCGCCCACGTATCCCTGTTTGCGGGCTCGATCTTGGGGGCTGGCGCCATCTGGATGTCCCGGCACTCGGTGGGCAAATTGACCGGAGCGTTGCATGTACTCGCTATGACCACGAGCGGCGAGGATGAGTTTGTCGTCGAGGCGGACCGCGCGTTTTCCCATCATGATACGGTATTTGTTGGTGATCCGGACTTGCTCTCGCTCCAGATCTGTCGCTACGGATTTTTTGGAAGCGTTTTCTTTCATGACCTCGTTATTGTGCCGAATGGTCTGTTTGTCTTGGGATGCGCTGGACGGAGCGAAATTTTTGATGTCTAGCTTTTTGTTGGCCAGGCTTTCGATGTATTTCAGGTCGACCTTGGAATCGCTTTTGTATTCCGGGTCGAGCGCTTGGAGTTGCTTATTCATCTCTTCGATCCGGCGTGTCATGTTGCCGATATTCTTGTTGACGGTTTTGACGCCGTTCATCGGGGTGTCCCAGATCTCGCGAACGGCTGCGACCCGCTTGTCGACTTCGGGCTGGGCTTTGCATCCGTGGCAAGCGTCGTACGGGTATTTGACCTCGTCAAAGATCAGTTCGAGCGCGTGTTTGCGCCGAGAGTCGAGTTCCTCCCGAAGCAATTTGAGGGTTTTGATGTCGCCGAAGCTCGAAGAACGCTCCAATGAGGCCAGGTAGCTATTTTTTTTCTTTTCGATTTTGGTGATCAGTTCTTTACGAATTTTCTGGGTAAAGTCTTCACCATGCTTGCTCCCCATGGACTCGAGCTTGGCTTTCAGTTCTTCGAAGGCGGCGCTTCCTGATTTGCCGGATGTTCCCGCGCGCCGAGCGAGGGCCGCGAGCGCTTCACTGTCCAGGTCTCGAACCTTTTCTTCGGGAGTCATGAGCCGTTTGTTGTGGACGAGGAAGCCTCCAGTGGGGATGGCCTTGCCTGTACGTCGGGAGAAGTAGGCAAAAACGGCGGTGGACATTTTGGGATCGTTTTTCAGGGCGAGGATCAGTTCCAGGTGGCCTAATCTCTCCAGGTCGTTTTCAAAGCAGAACATGGCCAGCGCGAGGTGGTCCTGCGCTGTGAGCTCGAGGAGGGAAAAAAGGGCGTAGAGATCTTTGGGTCGCTTGCGAAGTTCAGACCACCGTAAACGGAACTCCACATTTCCTCCGTGAGCCAGAAAATAGACAAAGGTTTTGTCGGCTCCAGAAACTTGTTGGGTGCCGCCTTCTGGAAGTTTGATCTCATCTCGGGCAAGGGTTCGAGAGTTAATGGCTTGGGATAGCTTGGCTTCCAGGGCTACCATGCGACTGATGTCGTCGACGCGTTGCTCGAATCGGGAAGCCAGGAGACTCAGTTCAGGATCGTTCAGTTTCTGCAGCTGTTCTTGAACTTCACGGGCGAGCGCGACCGCCTCTCGGTGTTTTCCGGCCTGGATGAGTTGGTCGACCTGGCGGGCTTTCTGGCGGAATTCGCCCTGACGTGCAAGGAGAAGGGCGGCCTTTTGCCTCGAAATTCCTTGCGCATTGATGATTTCGATCTCTTCGATCTTTTCTCGAGCCAGATAGGGGACGCCGGTTCCTCGGTAGTTGGAAATGGCTTCATTGTAGAGGCGTCGGGCTTCGTTATACCGCTTCTGGTCTACCCACTGATCCGCGGTCCGTGCGATCATTCGGAATTCATCTATGGCCAGTTGGTTGATCTTGATGAGTTCTTGTTCGATTCTCGACTCGAAGGCTGGGTTGTTGTAGTGAGAACGGAAGTCGTTCCAGCGTTGGACGGCTTTGGGATAGTCCCCGTTGGCGATTAGATCACGCACATCGTCTCGGATTTGAACCATCTCTTTTCGAATGGTGTTCTCTTCGAGACGTCTGGCGGTAGAAATCTGGTGGAGAGCGTGAGCCTCGATGAGTGTGCCTTTGTAGGTTTCGAGCAATCGCTGAAGTCGGCGGATGTAAAGCGTGGCGGAGTAACGCCCCTCCTGTGCGTTGGTCCACAGTTTGTCATACTCTTTTTTGGCTTCGTCGTTGAGGAGAAGAAACTTTTTCAGTTTTTTGGCTTGGGATCTTGCGGTGGTTGCTTTGGCTCCCATTCCCTTGGAGGTTCGTTCGTAACCTTTCCGGGCTTTACGAAACGTTTCGAGAACGGCGTGGTATTCTTCGTAGTACGCTTCGACCTTTTCCTGTTGGATTCTGTCGATTCTTGCCAGGGTCGAGGAGTCAAGATTTTGAGTGACCGATGGAGGCAGGACGATGTCCGGCTCAAGGCCTTGAACTTTTTTCCATTCCGCGTTGGCTTGTTCGTGTAGTTGTTTGGCGCGCATGTAGTCGCGTCGGGTTTGCTCGGTTAGTTGTTGCCGAGAGTAGGCGTTGAGTCCGACGATCACCAGAATGAGGACCAGGGCTCCACCCCCAAACAAGCCGATCATTTGCCGCTGGTGGGCCGGAATGGTGGACTGGATTTCGCCCCAGAATTTACTGAAGTAACCGTCCGAAGAGTTTGTCGTGTTGGTCACGGTCTGGCGGCGATGTCGACGACTGGTAGGGGGGCGATTCGCCGCTCTGGCTTTGCCGAAAATAAATCGAGTTTTGCCCACTTCGAAGGCGTCGCCTCGATCGAGAGAGGCGGAAGTAACGGGCTCGCCTCGAAGGAGCGTCTTGTTGGCAGAACCGAGATCGACGAGCAGATAATTGTTTCCGTCGCGTTCGATTCGGCAGTGATAACGACTGGAGCGTTTCTCCAGAATCTGGATGTCGTTGTCCGGGGCGCGACCGATGGTGATGGAGTCGCTGTCTGGAGGGAAGTCGACGGTTCGTTCCTCTCCATTTTCGATGATACGAATCTCGATGGTCATGTGCGTCTTCCTGCGGGGTGGTGCTCGAATGATTTGACCGATCCGTCATCGATTACGAGCCTGATCTGGGGATCATTTGTGATAGCGGATGGAACTACTTCAGTACTTCAAATGAGGAGTTGTAGATTATAACAGCAAAAGAAATGCCGATTACGTGGCAAGCGGGGTGGTTGGCGTAAGTCCTTTTGTATGAGTGTTTTTCAGCCTATTTTTGGGAGGGTATCTGGTGGATAGCCCTTCGTTTTGTAAGGTGGATCTTACGAGATTCGATTCGATTCGATCTCGGAGTCGTTCATCGATCGGTTCAGGAAAGGCGGAATCAACGGGAGGAGATCTGTACCCGTCGCAGCCAGTATTGGGTTTGGGAGTTTTCCGCAAAACGGATTTTCACGGAGTTGTTTCCCGGTTTGCACATCTTGGTGATGTCGCATTGATAGGGGTCTTGGGCTTTTCCGCAGAGATTTTTGTTTTTTTCGATCAGGGAGTCGTTGATCCAGAGAGAAATTCGGCCATCTCGGAGCCCATCGGGTCGATTGGTGCTTACATGATCCAGGCGGAGTTGAATTCCTCGGGCGATTTCCGACGAACTCAACTGGAATCGAGCCTCGAAGGCGCTTTGCCCTCCGATAAACATTCGCAGACCCCAGAGGTTGTCTCGGTTTTTCCACTGGTGATCATTGGGCCAGGGAAAGGCGACCTGGACCCGCGATTGAAGATTTCCGGTCGGGGGCATGACGCGGAAGTCCAGATCGTAGGGGAGTCGTTGAGAGGTCTGTAGTTTGGCAAGGTGTCCGTTCAGCAGATCGGTCAACTGCTGGGGGTGTTGTCCTCGTGCATAATCCTGATCGGCGAACTTGACCGCTTGGAGTTCGTACAGGCAGGCGCGCCAGAGATCTCCGAGTCCATAGTGAGCTTTGGAGAGCATCTGTAGAATTTTGAATCGAGCGACTCCGTTGGGGTTGTCAAGCTTCATGACCTCTTGCAAGTCGAGAATCGCTCCGCGGAAATCGCCCTGTTCGATGAGGATTTTCGCTCGGAGTCGGTATCCATCAGGATTTTCGGGGGTCGCTTGCCGGAACTCTTCAGCTGTCTGTCGAGCTTTTTCTAACTTCTGAGTGTGGAGATAGCACATGGCCAGGTGGAAGAGGAGTTCTGACTGGTGTTGCTTTCGTAGGATTTCCAGATCGGGAATAGCTTCCAGGTACTGTCTCTCACCGAAATAAGCGAGGCTTCGGCTTTTACGGGCTTCCATATCGGCATCGTTGAGAAGCAAGGCGCGAGAGGCCGCTTGTCGGGCTTTTTCGTATTTCTTGGATTCGAGGTAGCCTTGACTCTCTTCCGAAAACTTGCCGCTCAATTGATCGAGAAAGGGGTCGTTTTTCCCGAATACCTTGACGAGCAGGTCGGAGTGGGTTTTGGGTTCCGTGTCGAGAAGCCATTCGACACGGCCAGGCAGAGCGAGGAAACTTTGGAGTTCTTCTAGCAGGGCGCGCTGGGTTCCTGCGGCCTGGATCGCTTCCTGAAGAGCCTGGGTCGCTTTCCGAACTCGCTTGGATGTGATGGCTTTTCGGAAGGCTTCCGTGGCTTTGTCGACCTTTTCTGCTCGCAGCTTTTTGGGGTCCTTCGGAGTGGAGGGGGCTGGAGAAGGGTTGAGGTTTGTCGCCACGGAGTCGGAGGAGGAAGAATGAAACATGAAAAACATGAGCGCAATCAGGATGACTCCTCCGATCGTGGCGGGGAGAACCCATTGCGTGCTACTCGGTTGAGTGTTCGATTGGGTGGTTCGGCGTCGCACTCTCGAGGATTGCGTGGTCGTTCGTCTCGGTCGGGCGAGTTGGTTGGTGGTTCGACGTCTGGCTGGGGGCACCGATGGACCCGAAGCGCTACGACTTTCCTCGTAGATGAGTTCGCGACTGAGATTCCTGTACTTCTGGGCCTCCGGGTTTTCCGGGTCTAACTCGAGGATGTTTTCGAATCGAGCAAGAGCCGTTTCGTAGTCCGCTCCGTGAAAAAGTTCGAGTCCTTCACGCTGCAGGGCTTCGATCTGATCTTTGTTTTCGAGGATACTTTGGCATTTCGATCGGTGGTCGAGAGCGCCCTTGTGACCTCCAAAGCATTCCAGAACCTTGTCGAAGCACCGGGTGGCTTCGGAAAATTTACGATTTTCGTAGAAGGAAATTCCTTCACTGTAGAACAGGCTGATCTGTTCTCGTCGATCCTGGTCTTCGATGGCTCGTTTGCATTCGGCGAGAAGTTGGTGGGCTTCGGTGTGATTCTCGTTCCAGTTCAGGACTCTTCGGAAATGTCGAGCCGCCTCACCACTTTCTCCGGCCATGAGAAGATCTTTGCCGGTGTTCAAGGTGGTGGTGATTTCTCGAGCCATGTTGACGTTTTGGCGGGTTTCGAGTTGCTGGTGCTCCAGTTCCTTCTGTACGAAATCCTGGTGCTTGGCCGCGTCGGGGTGATCGGGATCGATTTCCAGTACTCGACCGAAAGCTTCCTTTGCGCCGACATAGTCGGCTCGCTGAAGAGCGAGCACTCCCGCTTCGTAATGTTCGCGAGCTTCCGGGGGAAGAGAACTTTTTGGCGTGGGGGCTGCGGCGTTTTGAAGGCCCGCGTTTGAACCTAATTCGGATTCGAGCGCGGAGAGCATTTCGGAGATGGAGGCGTAGCGGTCGTCGGCGTCCTGGGCCAGCGATTTCAGAACGATGTCCTGAATCGTTTCGGGGATGCGGGAACGGTCCTCAGCCGAAAATTTGACCTCTTGTTGAAATCGAGCCTTGTACTGGGCTACCGGAGATTCACCTTCGAAGGGAATGTCTCCGGTAAGAAGTTCATAAAAGATGACTCCAAGGGCGTACTGGTCGGTGGCTGGAGTGACCTGTCCTTCGAACTGTTCGGGGGCCATGTAGCACGGTTTGCCCAGAACAACGCCGGTCTGGGTCAGTTTTTCGGAGTTGATCGTTTTCGCAATGCCAAAATCCATGATTTTGACCTGACCATCGGAGCGACGCAGGAGGTTATCCGGGGATAGGTCTCTATGAATGACCGGGGGGTCCAACGAGTGGGCATATTCGATGGCTCGTAAAACCTGGGTCATGATCTGGAAGCATTCGGGGATCTCTATGCGTTCACTTTTTTCTAGATATTCTCCAATTTCTTCGCCGGCGACGAACTCCATCACGAATCCGGAGACGTCTTCCTCGACGATGGCGTAGACGATCTTGACGATATTCGGGTGATCCAACTGAGCCATCAGTCGGACTTCGTTTTGGAAGCGGCCCCGGAACTCAGGTTCACGAGAAACGTGAGGGTGAAAGACCTTGACTGCGCGGGGGATTCCCAGGGTGTTGTCGACGGCCTGATAGACGACACCGTACCCACCAACAGCCAGTTTTTTCTCTACACGGCATGGGCCAAAGGTTCGCCCTATATAAGGGTCTGTCGACGAATCCGACATTGGTTGGGAAAGCCTTCCTGATAAGTTCAGAGTGAATGCCTCATTCTATGAGGGCATTTCAGGTCGTCAAGATCAACAAATCCAGAAGAGGGAAGAGAGGGCTGGTTTCAACTTCCTCTTCTGACGTAAGATCGTGAGTGATGACGTTTTCCCAGACCACACGACGCTACCTGGTTTCTTGTCAGTTGAATCGACTTTGGAGGCGTGAGATCCCGCTTTTGGTGATCGGTTCGGGTGTTGCTGGTCTGAGGGCCGCGATCGAGGCGGCAGAGGAAGTGGATGTTCTGGTGGTGACGAAAGGGAAAGTACATCAGAGTAATACCCGTTGGGCTCAGGGTGGGATTGCCACGGTTCTGGATCAGGAGGACTCACTGGAGGCGCACGTTGCCGATACACGCCAGGTCGGCGCGGGCCTGGTCGACCTTTCGGTTGCCCGTAAGGTTGTCGCGGGTGGACCTTCCGCGTTGGAAGATCTTCTCGGTTGGGGAGCGAACTTTGATGCCGAGGAAGAGGGGTTGGCTTTGACTCGAGAAGGAGGTCACTCGTTTCGAAGGGTCATCCATTCGGGCGGAGACGCGACCGGACTCGAGGTTCAAAGAACGCTGGTGGAGAAGGCAAGGCAATCTCCACGCATTCATATCCTGGAAGACGTTTTTGTCATCGATCTCGTGACAGATATGGAAGGTGGTTGCTGCGGCGCCCTGGTGTGGGAGAGGCCCGGGCGGACCTCCTGGATCCAGTCTCGCACTACGATTTTGGCCGCGGGCGGGGCCGGTCGGATGTACCGGGAAACGACGAACCCGGAGGAGGCTACCGGGGATGGCCAGGCGATGGCGTGGCGAGCAGGAGTTACGATGGCGGACCTGGAGTTTGTTCAGTTCCATCCGACGACTCTCTATGTGCCGGGTTCCCAGAGGAAACTGATCACCGAAGCGGTCCGCGGCGAGGGGGCGTATTTGCGTGATCGAAACGGTGAGAGGTTTTTAGTTCCCGTCCATCCGGATGCGGAGTTGGCTCCCCGGGATGTGGTGAGTCGGGCCATCTTGTCCAGCATGGCCGAATGTGGAGATACTCATGTCCGACTGGATATTCGACACCTAGATGTCGATCAGGTTCTGAACCGATTTCCTGGACTGGCTCGTATCGCGGAAGATTTTCGCTTCGATTTGACTCGGGAGATGGTGCCGGTTCGGCCTAGCGCGCACTATTTTATCGGTGGAATCAGGACGGACTTACAGTGCCGGAGCGATGTTCCAGGACTTTACGGGTGTGGTGAAGTGACGGCGAGCGGCTTGCACGGTGGCAATCGTCTCGGTTCGAACTCCCTTCTGGAGGGGCTAGTGCTGGGCAAGGAGGCCGGGGCGATTGCCAGGAAGGACCTTCGGGTTCGCAAGGCCATTCCCCCGCGGGAGATGAAGGGGGAGGAGATCCGTGGTGGTTCAGGACCTCATCTCGATCTGATGGATCTGCGTAACTCGCTGGAATCGTTGCTGGATCGGCGGGTGGGGGTTTTTCGGGATCGACTGGGGTTGGAGGAGGCTCGAGAGAGAATTGGTGCCTGGAGTCGGTATGTCCACAGCCAGGTCTTTCAGAACCCGGAGGGATGGGAAATGCAGAATTTATTGACTCTGGCAGGTCTTGTGGTGGAGCAGGCGATCGCGCGGGAGGAGTCACGAGGAGTCCATCACCGGGAAGACTTTCCGAACCGCGATGACGAGCGGTTTGGCCGACGTCTTTTCGTTCGGCGAGAGGCGTGAATTCCGATTCGTTTCAGGGGATCATGAGCTTTTGGCCCACATGGACCGCCCAGGAATCCTCGGGAAACGCGTTGGCGTCGCGAATCCGTCGCCAATGATTTCCGGATCCGTAAAACTTCTTGGCGATGGTATACAGGCTTTCGCCCTTTTGAACCACATGGGTTCGTCCCGACCGAGGCTTCGGCGGAGCGGGAGGTGTTGAGGAGGCTTGGGAAGCCGATACCGTTTCAACTGTTTTGGTCTTTTGGGGGGGGGTGGGGCTTTTTGCCGTGGATCCGGGTGTTGGAATGAAAATTCGGCTACCGATGGCGACTCGATGGGGAGAAAGAGTTGGGTTGGCCTTCGCAATTTGTTTCCAGAGGCGAGCGTCACCGAGATAGTGACGGGCAATGGTGGAAAGAGTCTCACCCGGCTTGACAATGTGAACACGTCCGCGGTCCATCTTCATGGCTTGCGAGAGAGGCTCCGGTTTCTTGGGAGCGGATTTGGCGACCGGGATGGAACTCGGCGAGTTGGTTTCTGGCCAGGGAATGATGAGTCGGGTTCCGACCGGAAGGCGTCCCGGAATCAATCCTGGGTTCGCGGATTGAATCCGGTTCCAGGAATCCGGAGAGCCCAGATACCGTCGTGCGATCAGCGAGGGGCTGTCTCCGGACTGGACGATATGAATCCGGGTTTCGGAGGAAGTCTGCGGAGCTTTCTGTTCGGGTTGAGTGGAGGATCCCGAGAGGCGCTCTGTCAGCGTTTCCCGATGGGAGGATCGAGGGGGACCTTGGGCTTCCAGGCGTAGTTCGTTGGAAGACGGGGTCTTCGAAGCGAGAGTCGGGTTCTGATTGTTCGTTGGGCGGGAGCCTACCACGATTTCCGTACTCGAAACCGGATGCTTTGGGGCTGGGACCGAATTCACGGCAGCGAGGGGATCGGTTTCGACGGTCGGTTTCTGGGCGGTTTCCGGACGCCAGAAGATGATCGCGAGAAGAATTGCAACTAGAAGTGCCGCAAGGGCATAACGGGCAGAACGTCCGACTTCGAAGCGGACTTGAGGTTCCTCCATCGTCATTTGCTCCCGGATGGGGGTCAGGATGGGTGCAGCCGCAGGGCTCTCCCGCAGCGAAAAGCAGGGGGAGTATACCCCCGACTTTCGGGGAGGCAAGTCGGTCTCTCTGGATGATTTTCCAGGACAGAGATCAGTTGCAATGCTCTGTCCTGGAAAGGGATGGGGTCAGGAAGCGCGTTTGGCCTTTCCCGCGTTCTCCTTTTTGCGGAGATTTCGCAGATGCCATGCGGCGAGAACCGGAGTGGCAATGAAGATCGAGGAGTAGGTTCCTGCAACCACTCCGACGATCAGGGCAAAGCCGAATCCTTCCATGACGCTGCCGTACCCGTAGTTGACTCCAAACAGTATGGCGACAACCAGGAAGGTAGTAAAACTGGTAAAAACGGTACGGGAAAGAGTTTGGTTGATGCTCTTGTTCAGCACTTCGATATAGGCGTCACCCGTCTGGGAAGTGAGATTTTCCCGGATTCGATCGAAGAGAACGATGGTATCGTTGAGGCTGTAACCCACAATCGTGAGCAAAGCGGCGATGATCGGCAAGTTGATCTCGACGTCGACCAATCCGGTTTGCGCGAAGATCGCGATGCACCCCAACGTGATCAACACATCGTGGCTTAGGGCAACGATGGCCGCGACCCCGAAACGCCACTGGAACCGAAAGCCGATGTAGATCAAGATCACGAAAAGGGCGCCGATGATGGCGACGGTTGCATCCTGTTTCTGGCGTTTAGCGACCACTCCGGTGATGTTGGTGGTGCTGGTAAAAGGTTCCGAGAGGTAGGAGACGATGGCTTCCTCGGAATTTCGCAGCTTGCGGATGCGCTTACGAACCTGTTGTTCGACGACGGCCAATTCCAGCGCGGTATCCGTGGCCGAGGTCCCGGACAGGGGAAAGTCCAGGCTGAACTGTTCGAACATCGCGGTCGGGTCGGCGTTGGTGATCACTTTCCCGCTCGGATCGAGTGGGTAGAGTTTCACCTGCTTGCTATTGTTATTCTGGTTGTTGGTGTTTCCGAATAATGCGGGCTGGCCCTCCTTGTTTACCCTTAGATTGTCCCAGACAAGATCGGAGGTCACAGGGTTGAGAAAGCGAAGATTAAATGAGAAGCGGAAGGTGCCTTGGTCCCCGGTTTTTTCCCGGAATCCTGAGGTGATTCCTTCGGGAACAAGCTTCTTATTGAAATAGTGCAAAAGGAAGGCGCGTAAGTACTCGGCAGTGAGGCGGTCTGTATTGGGGAGTTTTTGATCCCGCAGCAGATTTTGGCGTTGCTGATCGAGTTCGATCTTCGCCCCTTTGCCGGTGGCGATTTTCTCGTCGATCTCGCTGACTTTTTGGAGCAGGTTGATCTGCTCGATCAGGTCGTTGAGGATAGCACTCTCTCTCTCCAGGGCACCCAGTTCGTCCCCGCGAGCGTTGATCCGGTTGGTTTCAACGATCTGGCTTCGCTGACGGAGTGTGTCGTTGAGGGAAAGGAGCTTTTCCTTGGAGAGTCCTGCTGTTTTGACGGCAAAGGCTCGTCCTTTACCAGGGGGGTCGTCGAATCCCTGGGTTTTTACTCGCTGGACCTCGGCACGATCGAAACCCTGAATCATTGCCTTGCTGGGCGAACTTTCGTCTTCGAAACCCTTGACAATGATTTGGCGGACTTCGCTGACGTCGACGGCACTACCGAGTCGAAAGTGAACCAACGCGCCACCCTTCAGGTCGATTCCCAGGTTGCTGTCACCGCGTTGCACGAAGATCGTTAAACCCGCAATGATGGCGCCGATCGAGATGAAGGCAGCGGCCTGGCGTTTGGAGAGGAGGGAAAAAGCCGAGTTGCTAAAAAGCCGACCCGTGCCGAACTCTTTCATGATTCCGCCGTTGACCAGCGCGACCAGAATGGTTCGGGTCACGAAGAGAGCGGTGAACATCGAGCAGAGAATGCCCAGAGACAGCGTGACGGCAAAACCTTGAACAGGTCCGCTACCGACCCAGTAAAGAATACCCGCGGTCAGTAGGGTGGTGATGTTGGCGTCCAGAATCGTGACCATGGCGCGTTCAAATCCGGAACGGATCGCTTGGGCCAGCGATTTGCCCCGAATTCGTTCTTCCCGGATCCGTTCGAAGACGATGATGTTGGCATCCACCGACATGCCGACGGTGAGAATGACTCCGGCGATGCCGGGCAAGGTGAGTGTGGCTCCGCCGAGAACCAGGCCGGCATACATGAGTAGGAGGTTGATGATCAAGGAGGCCACGGCAACCAGGCCAGCGATCCGGTAATAGAGGGCCATGAAAAGAATGACCAGTCCGAATCCGACCAGCATGGCTTCTCGGCCCTTGTTGATCGAATCGTCGCCGAGAGTCGGTCCGACGGTGTTTTCCTTGATCGGCTCTGGCTTCACCGACAGGCGACCCGCACTGAGGACGACTTTCAGATCACGGGCTTCTTCGGGATCCATTCCGGTGATGATTCCGGCTCCCCCTGGGATTTTCTGCTCGATGACAGGCGCACTTTTCACCTTCTGGTTGTAGATGATGGCCATGGGACGACCGGTATGTTTTGGGTCTCCGGTGAAGGAAGCGAACAGGCCGTGGTATTTGGTCTTGAACTGGAAACTCGGAACTTGCTTGAGTGTCCTGTGGTCGGTGGTCAGGCCGACCGACTGGAGTTGTTCTCCGGTAAAGAATTTCTTGGGGTTTTCGCTCCACTCGATGAGACGATCCAGTTGAGACGATCCGTTTATGTCAGGGGTCGACGGAATCCATCGAGTTCCTGCGGGCGGTTTGTAGCCCGGGTTTTTGCCTTCTTTGAACTGGTCGTATTTGGCGCGTTCGTCTTTTTCCTGTAGGGAAACCATGCGCCATTCGAGCGATCCGACCTGTTCGAGAACTCGCTTGATGGTCTGTGCTTCCTGGTCGCTGACGCCGGGGAGCTGGACCAGGATCTGGTCATCTCCCTGGATGGCGACCATCGGTTCCTTGATCAATCCCGAACTGTTAATCCGGTTCTCCATGACCCGGCGGGCATCCTCGACCACCTTTTGCAAGGTTTCATTCTTGGGAAGTTTTTTGGGGTCGATTCGATAGACCAGTTCGGTGCCACCGGAGAGATCCAGGCCTAGGTGGATCTTGAAGACTTCGGTTTCTGTCTGGAGTATCGGACGAGAGTCCGGGGGGAGGGCAAAAAAGGCCGCCACGGCGACGAGTGCGAAGATGGTCAGAAATCGTAGGGGCAGATTTTCGGACATGGGTACGGGTTCTCCCGGCCTGACGGCCGATTGTTTGAATTAGCTTGCGCCGCCAGTTTCGGTTCCACTGGTTTCGGTTCCATTGGAGACCTTGCCGGCGATGGAATTTTTGGTCACGGTGATCTGGGCATTGGTTTTGTCGCAGATTCGCAGAACGATACGGTCGTCATGAATTTTCAAGATGGTGCCGAAAAGACCGCCCATGGTGACGATATGATCGTTGCGTTGTAGGTTCTTGATGACTTGCATGCGCTGATCGTGTCGCTTTTTTTGGGGGCGGATCAAGAGGATCCAGAAGATGAAGAACATGATGGCGAAGGGAGCCAGGCCGACCAGAGGGCTTGCTCCTTCGGGGGAGGCTAGGATAAGTAGTAATCGGTCAGGCATCGAAACGATCTTTCGAGGAAAAGTTTGGAAAAGGGCCTGATTCTAGGGGCCGATCGGCGGGATGCAAGATAGCAGGTTGAACTTTGCAGGCTTCATCGGGTCTTTTACAATCGAAAAGCCGGCCGAAAGGTCTATTTCGGGCGAATCTAATTTTTGCGATTCGGGGCGTTTTTCTTCAATATGAGGGCTTATGAGAATTCTGGCGGCGATGAGCGGAGGAGTGGACTCGAGCGTAGCCGCTTTGCGACTGCTCGAGGAGGGGCACGAGGTGATCGGGCTTTTCATGCGCAGCGGTGTCGAAGCCCCTCTTGACGTGGATCCTCATCGACAAGGATGCTGTTCGGCGGCCGATGCTCAGATCGCTCGTGGGTGCGCGGGCATCCTCGGTATCCCCTTTTATGCCTTGAATTTCGAAGATGATTTCGGGCGGATCATCGAGGATTTCGTGAACGCTTACGCGGCCGGTCGAACCCCCAACCCTTGCGTTCGCTGTAACGACTGGCTCAAGTTTGGTCACCTCCTGGATTTTGCTCGATCGGTGGGGGCGGAAGCGGTTGCTACCGGGCACTACGCCGATATTCTGGTCGCTCCTTCGGGTCGTCGCGCTTTGTGTCGACCGAAGGACCGGGACAAGGATCAGACCTATTATCTGGCGGGTTTGACCCAGGAACAGCTCGAGTGGGCCCGGTTCCCTCTGGCGAATTTGGAAAAATCCGAGGTGCGCAGTCTTGCGAAAAAACACGGATTTCCCAACGCCTACAAACCGGAGAGTCAGGAAATCTGTTTCGTTCCTTCAGGAAATTATCGCTCCCTGGTTCGTGATCGCAGACCGGATGCGATGGCTCCGGGAGAGATTTTGGATCGGTCCGGGAAAATCCTGGGCCGCCACGATGGGGTGGCGGGATTTACCATTGGGCAGAGGCGAGGGTTGGGGATTTCTTCCGAAAAGCCTCTCTATGTTCTCGAACTCGACCCCGCAGCACGGACGGTTGTGGTGGGAGGGCGTGAAGAATTGGCGAGTGGAGGACTCGTGGCCAGCGGGATGAACTGGATGGGAGCATCGCCCCCAGAAGTAGGAGAATCCTTTTCTTGTCGGGTTCAGATCCGTTATCGTCATCGTGCCGTGGGAGCGAGTATTGCCTGCCAGGAAAGGGATCGAATTGAAGTGTATTTCGAGGAGCGCCAGGATGCTGTGACTCCAGGACAGACTCTTGTCCTTTATGATCTTGAAGATCGGGTCGTTCTCGCACGAGGAACTATTGAAGGGAAAAATAGATGAAGTCATTTCCTGACGAACCTCTTCTGACCGAATGGACTCGTATCGAAGGGCGCGATTTCGAGCATTTTTTTCAGAAATACTGGAGCCCCGTTCGGCGTTTTGTGGCTCGTCGCTTGCCGTCTGTGGAGGAGTCAGAGGAAGTCACCCAAGAACTTTTTTACGCCTTTCTGGAGCGAGACTTTTTGGGGCGAGCCGATGCGCGCAAGGGATCCTTTCGGAAGTTTCTTTTCCACGCTGCTCGTCAATTTTTGATCGACAGGTACCGGGCGGCTTCGGCTCAGAAGCGTGGGGCGGGCCGGGTCGTTCCCCTCGAAGCGGTGGGGGATGCCGAAAGTGGTGAGGATTTGGGTGAAGAATCGTTCGATCAGGAATGGTACGCCTCGTTATTCAATCAGGCTCGTCGACGACTCAAGGAACACTATTACGGCCGAGGACGTCCCGAGTGTTATCGGGCATTCCGACTCTTCTGTTTTGGCAAAAGTGGATCAGAAGTGACTTGGTCACAGAAGGATATTGCTGAGGAACTCGACTTGACTCTGGCCCAGGTGAAGAATTTTGTTCACCGGGGGAAAGCGGTTTTTGCCAAGGAGATCCGTCTTTCGATTTCCGAATATGTGACTCGAGAGGAGGATGTGGAAGCCGAACTTCGCGACCTGACTCAGTTTCTGGGAAGTCATCGGGTGCTCGATTTTTCGGCATCTTCGATCCATGCGAAAACCGAGGATCCGGAGGAAGATTGCTGAGGGAACGCGCAGTGTTCTCGGAAGAGGTGTCGGAGGTGGAACTTACCGCTGATTGAGGTGGCTCTGAATCCTTCTCAGCAGATCCTTCCCCTTTTTGTGGGGGAGGGCCCGATTTTCCGGCGTTTTCAGAAACTGTCGACAGTCGATCAGGGCTTTCTGGAGCAAACGGGTTCGATCCGCTTTCTTTAGGCCGGGATTTTTGCTCATCTGAAGGAAGATGCCGGCTCGACCCAATAGAGATCGGCTATGGGAGGGGTCGATTTTTAGCGAATGAGAGAAGTCTTTGAAGGCCTCTTGGATTTGATTAATTCTCCATCGGGCCACAGCGCGATTGGAAAAGTCGTGGGCTGAGGGTTTTGTGTCGACTTCAATGGCTTGGGTGAAATCCTGGATAGCTTGTAGGTAGCCACCCATCGAGAGGTGGGCCTGTCCTCGGGCTCGGTAGCCGGATGAGGATTTGGGGGCGAGTTGGATATATCTGTTGGCGTCCAGGAGAGCTTCTTCCTTTCGGCCGGAAATGTTGTGGAGGATGGATCGCTGGGCTCGGGCCTCGAGGTGGTCGGGGGACATGGAAAGGACTCTGCTAAAGTCGTGAAAGGCCTCTTTGTATTTCTGAAGCTCCATGTAGGCGCGGGCTCGCTCCAGCCAGGCTTCGGTTTCCTGGGGGTGGGCCCCGATGGCGGTGTCCAGATCTTCAATGGAACCCAGGAAGTCGCCGGTCTGTCGACGGGCGATTCCGCGCTGGAGGCGTGCGGCGTAATAGATGGGACTCAGTTCGACGGCTCGATTCAGATCCTTGAGGGCTTTCGGGTAATTTTTCAGGCGCAAGAGGATCGTTCCTCGCTCGACAAATGACCAGACTCGTTTAGGGGAAAGGAGGATGATTTCATCCAGAATTTCTCGAGCTTTACTCAGGTGACGTCCCGTTCCTGTAGGCGACTGAACCGCTTGTTGATGATGGAAGCGAGCGAGGCTGAATCGAGCGTGAATGTGCTGGGGAGATAGTTCGATCGCCTTTTCGAAACCACGCCGCATTTCGGAAGGGGGCTGGGCAGAGAGGCCACCAATCCACTCCAGATCTGCTCGCACAGCGGGAGGCAAATCCTGTTTCAAGCCTTGCAGGCAGAGAGTGTGGGTATCGAGATCATCCTTGAATGCCACCGAATGGCCAATTTGGGTGAGTGTCTCCAGAGCGATTGACCGGGATTCATCCGGAAGAAGAGGAGCTTGGGTATACAGATCCTGAAGTGCATTGGCCATGGCGCGTGAGCGTTCGAGCGCACGGGTCGGGGACCCATCTAGGGGAAGATATCGAAGGTCGTACACCTGGTGGAGGAGGTGCCTCATCAGGCGAATTCGGGTTCCAAGAGCGTGGGGGTCGATCTGGATCGATTTTCGCCAGGATATTTCGGATTGCTCGGGTTGACCTAGTTGTCCCAGAATTTGTCCTCTCAGGTCATGACACCCTGAAATGTTGGGTGATTGAGTAATCAGGACTCGTAGCTGCAGGAGTATGTCTTGGAGTGCCGATTGATATTGTTTGTGGCCGATGTGGCGAGAATAAAAACGACTCGAGATTTTGTTGAAATCGGTTTGGAGAAGAGCCAATCGCTTCTGATCTTTGGACCGGAGTATCTGAGCTAAGCGTTTCTCGTCCTGGGTGGTGATTTTCTGATCGAGATCTTGCTGTGAAGTCCTGCTGAGAAGGAGTTGAAAGCCGATTCCACAAAGGACACCGATCAGGGTGAGCGCAACGATTACATTACGCGTTCGGTGAGGGGAAGGAACTTGAGGCGCGCATACCGCCTCTCCGCGAAGGAATCGATCCAGGTCGCGCGCCATTTCTCCGGTTGATGGATAACGATCTTTTGGGTTATTCGACAGGGCGTGGTTGCATATCCGATCCAGATCGGTGGGGATGCTGGAGAGGATCTTGCTCGGCGGGATGAACGGTTGGGTTTCAAGCCGAGATTGGAGCTCTCCAAAACTTTTGGCGTCGATCGGAGGGCGCCCGGTCAAAAGATGGTAGAGGGTTGCTCCCAGAGAGTAGGTATCGCTTTTCTTCCCGATCTGGTCTCGGATTCCGTAAACCTGTTCGGGAGCCATGTAGAGAGGAGTGCCTAAGATCTGGCCTGTAGCAGTCAGATCTTCCCCGAATTCATCTTGGGCGAGGCCGAAGTCGGTTATGACGATGTGATCTTCGTCTGTTTTTCTCTGGGTGAGAATGAGGTTGGACGGCTTGATGTCTCGGTGAACAATGCCTCGGCTATGTGAGTACTCGAGCCCGCTGGCGACCTGAAGGGCGATTTGGCAAGCTTTTCGAGGAGGGAGGTGCCCTTCCGAGAGAAACTGGTCCAACGGTTGGCCCTCGAGTAATTCCATCGCGTAATAGGGGATATCGTCGATTTCTCCCGCTGTGAACACGCGGACGATGTGGTCGTGCTGAAAAGAAGAGATGGAAAGAATCTCTCTTCGGAATCGCTGGCGCGCGGTGGGGTTTGTCCAGCAGTGAGAGCCGAGGATTTTTAACGCGACTCGTCGGGAGGGTGTATCTTGCTGGGCCTCGTACACAGAGCCCATGCCACCGCGTCCGATGAGTCGGAGTAGCCGGAATGAGCCAAAAGAATTTCCCGCTCGAGGAGTCTGCAGGGAGTCTTCCTCCGAAATTTCCCGGAGACGAGGGGAAACGATCGGGAGTTCGCTCGAATGAAAGGAATCGTCATCGAGCGGAATGCCGGCGTGGTCCGGGTCTGTCGGTTCGGGAGGAGGGTCCGTAGAGGGGGGCATGAAGGGTTAGCGAAAGCTCTTGATGAGTAGTTGGACGCGACCCATTTTAGGAACCAGATCGATGAATCCATACTGGTTTGTTCCTCTTAATCGGACGGTGATATCGCCCCTCTTGGTTGTGGGAGAGGTGATATCGGTTACATCAGGGCCGGACCAACTGAAATGACCTTCTCGGTGAAATCGAACGACCGGGGGAGAGGAGACCAATTCCAGTTCTGGAGGGATCGGGAGTGAACCGATAACGACAGATTCTGTCGATGGGGTCTTTCGTACAAGACGATAGAACGTTTTTTGTTCCAGGATCAGGTCGTGAGGTCCTTGAAGCCGGTGGATCTGGGCCTGAAACATCAATTGTCGAATTTCAGCAAGAAATCGGGTGAGTCGGGCCGGATCGGGGGCGGTGGTTTCTGGAGGAGAAGAGAGCGGACCGGGATCGCCAAGGCTTTTGCACCCTCCTGGTGCAAAAGAAATCAAGAGGAGAAGGGGCAGGAAGAGAGGGGGGATGGTCGGCTTGGGTTTGGGAGTCATGGAACCTGGACGTGGAGAGTGGTGTGTCCGGTGCGGTGCATGCGCTGCATGATCTTGATGCGTTGGATGGGCTTACCCGGTTGGTTGGGAGTCGAGAAGTCGTAGGCTTGACCTGCTTCGATTCGGATTGGCCCTCGGATTACGGTAAGCGGCTTGGAGTGGCCTGCGATCCAGGCTTGAATACGGTCGAGTTCGATCGGCTTGTCGGTCACGATTCGGAATGTGTTGCGGTTTTGATGGGCCGTCGGGATCGAGAAGTGGGGTTCCTGAGCAATTTTTCGACTGGCCCACTCCGGGTTGGTGAAGGTTCCGATTTGTACGAATTGGGGGGCTACCGGATGGCGTTGGAAAGCGCGCGCGTAAAGGAGTGTGCGCCCAGAACGGTGCATCCGTTGTTTGACGTCGAGGCGGACGATTCGTTGGCCGGAACGGTTTGGAGTCGAGAATTCGTAGGGTTCACCGGCTCGAACCTGTATGGGGCCGTGTACGATTGTTTGGGATCTGTTTTGTCCCTGAAATCGGATCTGAATGTGTTCGATCTCGATCGACTTTTCGGAAATGATCTGGAATGCGTTGCACGTTTGGTAGGCGGTTGGGATGGGGAATTGAGGTTCCTGAGCGATTTTTCGGCTGGCCCACTCGGGATTGGTAAAGGCCCCGATCTGAACATAGGTTGGTGGGGAAAGGCTCGGAGGCCGAGAGGGGCGTTTCACGACCGGTTCGAGAATATCGACCCGGAATCGAGCTTCGACTTGGTGGTGTTGGGGGTCTTGCACGGTCACCGTCAGGTTTTTGGTAGGAATGGGGCCGGCATGAAATCGGTAGGTGGTCGAATCGAGAGATTCGAGGGTTCCGAAAACACCGGATCCAGCGAAGGTGATTTTGGGTTTGAAAGGAAAGTGGCGCAGTTTTCGATCTGAGGAGTCAAAACCCCAGATCAGGAAGTCAAAGGTTGTTCGGGTGGGACTTCCCTGTGTGAAAATCTGAATAGTGTTGGTTTCTCTGATCTGGTGAAGAGTTCCGCCGGAGTCGATCTGATAGAGGCGTATTTTTGATAGGAGAGAGGGTTTGGATAGGGAGGGTTTAGGAGGGGTCGGCGCGTCGGTTTGATAAGCGATTCGGCTGATGACATATCCGTAACCAGAAATGGAGTCGTCACTCCAGAATCGCAGGAAAATCGTATCCCCGGGAACTGGGTTGCTCCAGAAACCCGAACGATATCCTGAGAGTTCCTGGTAAACATTTCCCGAGACATCCTGGAGGTTGAGGTGATCCCAGCCCGGTTCTGTTTCCAGGAGATCAAACCACAAGCGAATCGATGTAGCGCCTCGTTTCTGAATGGTCTGGGTTTCTCCTTGGGCCCGATTCGGGTAAGGGTGGCTGCTGGAGAGCGAGAAGGGTTCTTCGATCCATTCCTGGGATTGGGCCAGAGAGGTGACTCCAGGAAAGACGAAAAGAAGGATCATGAAGAGGCGAAGCGTCATCAGGGGAGCCTTTCGGTTAGGAAAAGGGAGCCCGTATGGCTCTGGGAAAAGGATGATAAAACGGATTGCTCAAGTATAGGACGCAACTTGATTGTGAACAACGCGACCGATAATTGGAATCTTTGGAAGCGTATCAGATTCTCATGTGGCCGTTCGAACGGGGTTTCGAGTTGTTTCCCGAGGGGCGAGTGGAGAATGTTACAATTTGCTTTATGGAAACGAGAGTCAACGGATCCGTTCACCCCTCGGGGCACGATCGACGGTTTGGGGCTTTGCTGGAGATTGTTCGACGTCTCCGAAAACCTTTCGACCTGGATGATCTGCTGGATGAAATACTGGATGTTTGCGTCGATTTGCTGGAAGTGGAGGCTTCCACGCTTCTTCTCGCGAATTCAGAAGAAACTTTTCTTTCCTTTCATTCGATTCGAGGGGGGCGCGAACAAGCTTTGTCTAACTATCCGCCGATTCCGGTTGGAGAGGGCGTAGCCGGTTGGGCCGCTTTGCATCGGAAGGTGGTTCATGTGCCTGATGTCTCTCTGGATAAGCGGTTTACAGGCAATATAGACGAGGATATGGATTTTCAGACCCGGTCGATCTTGGCGGTTCCTCTCGAGGTCGATGGGCGGCTTCTGGGGGTTCTGGAAGCTTTGAACAAGAAGAGCGGAACGATATTTGGAAGAGAGGATGAAGATATCCTTTTGTTGCTCGCAGAGCAGGCCTCCGACGCCATCGAGCAGGTGAGGCAAGCTCAGGAGCGTTTTCAGGAGGACCGGATGGCGGTGATCGGCCGCATGGCGAGTTCGATTATTCATGACATCAAGAACCCTATGGCTGCCATTCAAGGGTATGCGCATCTCATTGCCAGCCAGAGTCCGGAGCACCGGCGTTATGCGGACATCATTATCTCGGAAATCGATCGCCTTGTCGGGATGACAAAAGAGTTACTAGATTTCTCCAAGGGGGGAACTTCACTGCAGCTCGAGGAAGCTTCGTGGGGTGAATTTGTGGCAGATGTGGCTCAGGTGTTGTCTCGCGACCTTGAAAATCAGGGGATCGAATTGCGCACCGAGATCGAAGATTCTGGTCGGGTCTGTTTCGATCCGAGCAGAATGCGGCGAGTTCTTTACAATCTGGCTGGAAATGCTCGTGATGCGATGTCGGAGGGAGGTCTCCTGGTTCTGTCAACCGACTCTTGCGAGGGGTCGGTCGGGTTGGAGGTCCGGGATACGGGAGTGGGGATGGACGCGAAGGCTCTCGAACGAGTATTTACCCCGTTTTATAGCTCCAAGGGCGATGGGGGCACCGGGTTAGGGACTTCGATCGTCAAAAGTGTGATCGAAGCTCATTGCGGAGAGGTTTCCGTGGAAAGTACTCCGGGGGAGGGGAGCGTCTTTCGGATCGAAATACCACGGAAACAGCCGTGAATATTCAGGATTCTTCCGGAGGGGCGACCGGGATCGAGGTGGGTGTGCCTCGATAAACGTAGCTCGCCTGCCGGCTACCCTCAGGGGCCGAGAAGTGGGCTTCTGGGGTGATTTCCCAGGTGATGCTGACATATTTGGATTCACGAGTGGGCTCGCGACATGCTGGCACCTTGATCCGAATCGACTCAGAGTTTGGCTGGCCCGATCGAATCTCACGGTGAATATTTTTCCGAAAAATAAACGTGGAGTGTCGAACGACTTTGTCCAGGGGAGGTTTTTTCTCCAGCTGTTTATTGACCAGGTGAAGAATCAGATAGTTCAGCTGTAGGGTTCTCGAGGGGGTCAGCTTGGCTTCGATGGTCATTTCTTCCCCGAGCGCTCCTCCTTCTGCGGGGGGGATCAACTCGAGAGTGCTTCCTGCGACTTCAGGGCTACTGAGATGGGATCGATGAGTTCCGAATAACCAGAAAATAACGGTCAACAGGGCGAGTCCTGCCGCCGAGCCTGCCAGGTACGCATCAAAGGGCTCTTGAGCCGAGCCGACCGCAAGGAGAGCAACGTTGGCTAGCAGGAGTAAGGTGACGATGTGTTTGGTTTGGATCATCAGTGAAGTTCTGTTTCCATGGAGACAACCCGATTCTTGCCGGACTTCTTGGCCTCGTAAAGGGCTTTATCTGCTCTTCCTAAAAGAGAGTCCCGGGTGTCTTTGGCCTGGAGGCCCGCAAGACCGATGCTGACGGTTATTTTTAGCTCCTTCTCCTTGGTCGCAAAGACATGGTTTTCAATCGCTTTTCGGATGCGTTCGGCCACTTCGAGGGCGGTCTGGGGTGGGGTCCCCGGAAGCAAGATCGCCAGTTCTTCGCCACCATAGCGAGCAGCGACATCGCTATCACGGCAACAGGAGCGGATGATGCGTCCGGTTTCCCGTAGGATGAGGTCGCCAGCGGGATGTCCGTAGTTGTCGTTGACGGATTTGAAGTTGTCGAGATCGAGCATGAGAAGGCTGAGAGGTGAGTTGTCGTTATCGGATTCGATTCGTAGTTCGTTCTTCAGGCGATCGAAAAAAAATCGCCTGACATAGAGTCGGGTGAGAGAGTCGACGGTCGCTTTTTCGTAAAGACGGGCATTGGTGAGCGCAATCCCGATCTGGGCGACGAGCACCTGAAGAACTTTGAGGTCGGTGCTCGAGAAGTTACCTCCGCCCATTTTGTCGGTCACGTTTAGAACGCCGATGACCTGACTTTCTTCTCCATCCTGCGCAGTTCTGTGGATCGGGAGGATCATAAAGGAATCGGTTTGATAACGATCTCGATGAGTGGGCTTGAGTGGGTCGGGCAGCGCGAATTGCCCATCTTTGGAGGGGTGAATCAGCGGACGATTATTGGAGTAGGCCCATCCTGAAAGCCCTTGGTCTATGGGGGATTGGATGCCACGCTTTATCGATCGGTTGAACGAGGTGATGACGTGGAGGTTTTTGGTTCGAGCCGAGGCCAGCATGATCGATCCATCTCTGCACCCCAACAGGCAGCACGCATAACTGATTCCTTCATTGAGGATGGCGCCACGATCATCCAGGTATCTCGATAGTTGACGCGTTGCTCGGGAAAGTGACTTGAGCGTGTTGGCGTCTTGCTGGGGTTCTGAGTAAGTCAGTGAGTTCTGGATGGCCACAGCGCACTGGAAGCCGATTTTGGTCAGTTGCTCCAGGTCGTCATTGTTGAAAGCTCGTTCGGCGTTGGAAGTGTCGAGTTGAATGACTCCGAAGGAGTGTCCTCGGCGGACAAGGGGGACGCAGAGAGCGCTGACTATCGATTGATCGACGATGCTCTGTTTCATGTCGAATCGCTGGTCATCCATGGCGTTGGCGGTCAGTATTGCTTCTCGTGATTTCATGACCTCGGAGACAATGGTTCGACTGTAACGGATGGGTTCTTCCACTCTTCCTCGAGAACGGTCCCATGCGAATTGGACATCGAAGTTTTTTTCTTCGCCCGGGGAGATCAAGATGAGGATGCGATCCGCGGGAAATTCTTCAAAGAGGATCTGGGTCAGCTTCACGAGGATCGAATCCAGGTCAAGTTCTCCATGAAGAACTTGGCTGACTTTGTAGAGAGCGAGAAGACGACGGCCTTGTTCATCAGCGGTTTCGAGTTCGAGGAAGAGGGTGTCGCTATCCTGGATCGATCCGAGATGAGAAAGAACTTGTCCCTCGACTAGCTGGGTGTTGGTGGCGTCAGAAATGTCGCGGTCGTGCTCAGGAGTAGCGGGGTCTTCTTGGGAGAACAGGAGTTTGCTGTTCCCGATTGTGATCATGTCCCCGTGATGGAGGACACGCTGAGTCGTCGGTTCGGTATTGACGAAAATTTTTCTGCTGGAATCGAGATTCTGTATTTCGTACTGGTCCCCACGCATTTGAAGCGCCGAATGTCGCTTGGAGGCTCGCCGATCACTCAGGACGACTTCGTTGTTTGGATCTGTTCCGATGACGGCATGCTCGCCGATGGCAAAGCTATGGCCCGTGTCGGGTCCATCAACGATCACGATTTGTGCCATGCTGTTTTGTTCTCGTTATCGAATGAGAAGAGGTCTCGATCCTCGATCGCATTGTACGTCCCCTGAGAGGGGTCGCAAGCGTTCACGAGACTTCTCGGTTACTGACAGCGTAGGGTCGAGTATCATGTTCGCAACGTATTTTACAGAACTTGGTGTGATAGAGGTGTTTTCATGCTCATCGTCATGAATCGTCAGGCAAGTGAGGCGCAGATCGAGGCTGCGTGTGAGGTGGTTCGCAATCTTGGGTTGACTCCACACACGATGCCCGGTGCCAGTCGAACGGCCATCGGAATTACCGGAAATACGGGACCGATTGACAGTGCGGTGATCGAGGAGATCGAGGGTGTTCAGGATGTGATCCGGGTCACCAAGCCTTACAAGCTCGTCAGTCGTGAAATGCAGCCCGATCGAACGGTTGTCGAGGTCGGCAAGAATATAGAAATTGGTGGGAACAAGGTGGTTGTCATCGCGGGCCCCTGCTCGCTGGAAAGTCCCGAACAGGCGATGGCTATCGCGCATCGTGTTCAGGCTGCTGGCGCCGTTCTTTTTCGGGGTGGAGCTTATAAGCCCCGGACGTCTCCCTACTCCTTTCAGGGACTCGGACAAGAAGGACTGGAGATCTTGAAAACGGTGCGTGAAGAGACCGGCCTTGCTGTTTGCACCGAAGCCGTGGACGAGGAAAGTCTGGAGCGAATTGCCGAAGTCAGCGACATCATCCAGATCGGCGCTCGTAACATGTACAACTACTCCTTCCTGAAAAAAGTTGGTCGTGTGAACCGACCGGTACTTCTCAAGCGGGGTCTTTCGGCCACGCTGGAAGAGTATTTGATGGCGGCCGAATACGTATTATCTGAAGGAAATCGACAGGTTATTTTGTGCGAACGTGGAATTCGGACATTCAGCGACCACAGCCGAAACACTTTCGATATCGGGGTGTTGCCTGCGATCCATTCTCGAAGCCACTTGCCGGTTCTTGCCGATCCATCTCACGCTGCGGGGCATCGAGAGGGGGTTCTCCCTCTGGCCTTGGCGGCCGTGGCTGCGGGCGCTGATGGGCTCATAGTCGAGGTCCATAATCGACCGGAAGAGGCCCTTTCTGATGGCGCTCAGTCACTCTATCCCGATCAGTTTGAAGGGTTGGTGGGGCAGGTGTCGCGAGTTGCCGCGGCCATTGGCAGAACGGTTTGAAGGCCTCGTTCATTCTGGGAAGGTCGCTGGCGGAGACGACTAGTGGGAGTTGTAACGCGGATGTGTGCTGAGTATTAGTTGGTGAAGTTCTTGGCGAGAGAACAGGGTTGGAGTTCGGTGGCGTAAGATCTGTTGTCCGCCGACAAACGCGTGCTGGATCGCTGTTTGCGGAACCATGGAAAAAATAATCTGGGACAGTAGAGCTTCTCCCGCTTCTAACGCTCCTGGCTGTAGGGATGGATCGGAAGTGTCCAGAACGACGATGTCCGCTTGTTGTCCCACTTCGAGGGAACCGCAGGGGATTCCCAGGTTGCGCCCTCCCTGAAGGGTCGCCATGTCGAGGAGGCGGTGTCCCTCTCGAGACTCCGGGCTCAGAATTCCCATTTTCTTCCGGGTGATTCGCTGGATGTATTCCACCGCTCGGGCTTCGTCGTAGATCGAGAGGCGTATGTTGGCGTCCGTGCCGAGGCTGATCGGAACCCCCCGCTGAATGAGGTCGGGGATCTCCGTGACCCCATCGCCCAGGGCCATGTTCGTGAGGGGGTTGTAGGCGAGACCTCCTCCTGTCTCGGCCAGGAGTTCTCGCTCCGATTGATCCAGCCAACATCCGTGAACGAGTACGGTGTGTTCGTGAAGACCTCCTAATTTCTGGAGGGCGGTGAGTGGTCCGCATCCATAGTGCTTGTGGGCATATTCGATGTCCGATTCCTGCTCCGCCAGATGAATGTGCATCGGAACCTTGTGACGACGCGAAAAGTCGGCGGCGGCTTCGATCATCTCTCCGCTGGCGCCATGAAGGGAGTGAGGGGCTGGGCGGATGGAAACAAGGGGGTGGTCGGCGTACTGAGCGTGGAGGTCTTCGAGCCTTTGGATCGCTTCACTGGGCGACTCGTGGAAGCGCGATTGAGCTGGGTGGGTACCGCGGTCGTAGAGGGCACGAAGGAGAACGATTCGTAGGCCCAGGGCCTCGGCTGCCTGGACCATCTGGTGAGCGCCGGAACCGCGCTCGCAGCCTGGGACATGATGAACATAGTGGAATTCTCCCACGGTAGTCGTTCCGGAGAGAATCATCTCGTGATAGGCCAGCAAAGCGGCTGAATGAAGGCTGGTTGCGTCGAGGGAAAGGATGAGCGGATAAAGGTGAGAGGTTACCCAGTCCTGAAAGTGGAGGGAACTTTCGGATCGTCCGCGAAGGTAGACCTGGAAGGAATGGACATGACTGTTGATACATCCGGGGAGCAATACGCAACCTGGGTAGACATACATTTCGTCGACGGTATCGGTGGTGTCGCCACCCAGGGTCTCTCCGGGGCCGATGGCTACGATGGTTCCGGATTCGTCCACGAGCATGGCGTGGTTTTCGAGAAGCTCTCCTTTTGCATAAATATGGTCAGCGCTGAAATACTTCATGATCTGGATTTTTCTAATAAGGTTCGCGCGGCTCGTTGATAGAGTTTCGATCCTTCGTAAAGTTCTTCTCGGGTGATCTGCTCCCGCTCGGAATGAGCGAATCGAATGTCACCAGGGCCCAAAAGAGTGACCGGTCCGAGAGCCTGGAGGAAACCGGCATCGGTAAAGAAATGAGCCACATCGGTTTCAAAGCCTGGCAAGACATGAAGATCCAGCGGATCGCTCTGATGAACGACCTCGAGGGTGGTGTCCGAGGGGAGCAGTGGGGTGAACATGTCGAGCAGAACTTGGGTGGGGGAGACGGTCCGGATCATGATGTCGGCCGATGCGGATGGCGCAATGACATTGGCGGCTTCTCCGCCGGTCAAGGTGCCGATATTGAGGGTGGTCGTTCCTCGGTTCGGGTGAGATGGAAGTTCAAGGTGGCGAAGATTTTGGAGAAAGTCGAGTAGTTGATGAGTGGCGCTTTTTCCGGATTCCGGGTATCCCGAGTGACCGCTTACACCTCGAGTCGAGATCCGGATGCGTAATACTCCCTTTTGAGCCTGCATGATTCGGTTTCGAGTGGGCTCGCCGAGCAGGATCCCCGAAGGGTGTAGGGAGAGTTGCTGGCTAGCCACTCGGGCGCCGCAGTGGTCGACTTCTTCTCCGACCACGAATAGGAATCCAAACGAGTGAATCCCCTGTTCCAGAAGTTGTTGTCCGGCGTGAAGCATCGAAACCTGAAGCCCCTTGGTGTCGCAGGCGCCTCGACCAAATATTTTGTTGGCCGAGATCCGAGGTTCGAGGAAGGGAGGGACGGTGTCGATGTGAGTGGAGAAGAGGATGTCGGGATTATCCGATCCACAGCAGGCCAGGAGGTTGAATCGATCAGCCTCCACCGGCTGACGTTCGAGAGTGACGAGGTGAGGGCCGAAGATCGAGTGGAGTTGCGCTTCCAGAAAAGCGCCGTAGGTGGCCTCCGAACCGGTGAGGGAT
>JASMLP010000146.1 GCA_030748635.1 Planctomycetota bacterium | reverse complement strand
GCCAGTTTTTGTATGACTTATCTCCTTTACATTCTCGTCCCTGCGACGGGTCCACGGTTTAATCAGATCTTTCAAACCCCACTTCATGGGTTGGCCGTTGGCGACTTTTTCATGTGGCTCCTGAATCAGTTGGAGAACATCAAGCGAGACTGCTATCCCAGCGGTCATACTATGACCACGCTGATCGTCTTGATTTACGCTTTTCGGTATGCTCGACATACGGTTGTTGCTTTCGGAATCATTACCAGCTTGTTGATCTTTTCCACGGTGTATCTTCGGTATCATTACCTGGTAGACGTCCTGGCGGGTGCGGCGGGGGCGGTTCTCATGGTTTTGCTCGGTCCGATTGTCTGTCGAGTATGGTACGGTCGTTCTTATCGGACGAATTCGGGATTATCCGCGGAGTGCAATTCAGAAAATCGTGTGGGCTGATAGCTTCTGGCCCGCATGTCATGTCTGTGAAACGGGAGGCTATTCCGCACCTTTGCTTGATCAAAAATCGAGGATTTGCTACTCTCGGCTCAACATGGTGAGCGGTTCAACCTGGTACTGGACGAAGAGGTCCGAATGAGCGCCGTGCGCCGTGCCCGGCAAAGACGTAGTTCCAAGGTCCGTCGTTTGATCTCTATGATGGAACGTGCTAGTCGCTGCAACTGGCAAGATTCTTGTCGTCAGGGGAGTTTGATCATTCTTCCCCAAAAAGGGGATCTGTTAGCTACCGGCGATCTTCACGGAAACAGTCGAAATTTCGACCGGATAGTCGCGCTGGCTGATCTGGAGAATCATCCTGATCGGCACCTCTTGTTACAGGAGGTAATTCATCAGGTCGAGAATCTGGGACGTTCGCGGGATATGTCTTTTTTGGTTCTGGAGAAGGTCGCGAATCTCAAGACGCAATTTCCGGATCGTGTTCACGTCATGATGGGGAATCATGAACTCTCCGAGGTCCAGGGAAGGACGCTTTTCAAGCAAGGGCGTAAACTCAATCAGCTGTTTGATCGAGGGATCGCTTCCCACTATGGGGCGGAAGGTGCTCAGGTGAAAAAAGCTTATCGGAAATTCTTCCGCAGCATGCCGCTTGCGCTGGAGACTCCCAAGCAAATATTCTTTTGCCACTCGATTCCGGAGATGCCGTATACAGAGCGATATGATCGAGAATTTTTCCTGAAAGATTATCGTCGTCAGATGGTACGGAAAGGCTCGAAATTGGTTGAAGAGTTGGTTTGGGGCCGGGATTTCAGTCAGGAGACCGCTGGCGTGTTTGCGGACCGAATTGGAGCCCGATTGGTCGTGGTCGGCCATGAACCGTGCGATGAAGGGTATCTGGTTCCTAATAACCGGACATTGATCTTGGATTCCAAGGATGGAGCTGGGTGCTTCCTCTTGCTTAAATTGAATCGAGCCTACACTCATCGGGGATTGTTGCGTAAGATCTCTCGGTTGCAAAAGTGAAACAAAACGGAAGAGTACGGATCCTGACCGGCGGACTTCAGGGCAAGATGATCACCATTTCTCCCGACCAGGAGATGAGCTTCGGTCGGGGAGTGAAGGCAGGCTGTAAGCTTCCAGATAACACCGTTTCCAAGATGCATTGTCAGATTCGTGAGTCGGGAGGGAAATACTTCCTGGAAGATCTTGGGAGTCGAAACGGTGTGTTGCTGAACAAGAGGAAAGTTCCTTCGGCGGAACTCGCTCACGCGGACTTGATTCAGGTTGGGAAAACCGAGATGAAGTTCGAGTTGTTCGAAATTTCAACTAACCCCGATTCTGGAGTTCCGGAGGCTCCAAAGGGAGATTTGGCCACGCCGGTGATAGAGAAGTCCATGCTGGAAACTCGTGACCCGGATTCGGTGGATCCCGATCAGAAATCTTCTGGAACCGCGGGGAATGGCTCTGAGCAGAATTCTGAATATTTGAAATCAGGGCCGACCAAGGGGGCCGCCACGGCCGAGGTTGTTTTCGGTCGTATCGCATTGCTCAACCGGATGCTCACCGAAGAGCAGTTGACCGAATGTCTTCGTGAACAAAAAGAGACCGATTCCTGTGAGCCTCTCGGTGAACTTCTTGTTCGAAAGAAATATTTGACGGAGGAGCAACGTAATCTGCTTCTCAAGATCCAATGGACGGATGTCGGGGAGAAAGAACACAGTTTTGCAGTCAAAAAGAAGGAATATATTTTCGCCAAACTGAGTTTGAAAAAGGGCTATGTGACCGAGGCTCAGGTGATGGAATGCCTGAAGATTCAGAGTCAATGTGAACAGGAGGGGTTGCCTCTAGCCCTCGATGAATTACTGGAGAAGAAAGGGTATATCTCAAAAATTCAGATGGAGGAAATCCTTCGGCAACAAGGGACCGAAGGGGTCGGGTATAAAATCGAGGGATACGAAATCATCGGAATGATCGGGCATGGTGGAATGGGGGCGGTTTACAAGGCTCGACAGTTGAGCATGGATCGTATTGTTGCGGTCAAAATCCTGTCCGAAAAATATAAGGGGCGTGAAGAGTACGTCGAACGGTTTTTGAGAGAAGCGAGGTCTGTCGCTCAGCTTAATCACGAAAATATTATCAGCGGGATCGATTTCGGAACGACCACGGAGGGTTTGCGCTACTTTGTCATGGAGTATGTGGATGGACCGACCGTGCTGGATGTTCTTCGTGAACGAAAATGCCTTCCGGCTGAAAAGTGTCTGGATATCGTGATCCAGGTGGGACGCGCTCTTGACCATGCCCACCAGCGGAATCTGATTCATCGGGATATCAAGCCTGACAATATCATGTTGGCGGAGGATCAAGCGGTAAAGCTCTGTGATCTAGGGTTGGCCAAGCGGATCGACTCCAAAACCAATTCTCATGTGGGTGGACGCGGATTGGGAACTGCTAACTACATGAGTCCAGAGCAGATCATGGGCAACGACGATATCGATATTCGGGCCGATATCTATTCTTTGGGGGCGACGTTATATCGAATGACTTTTGGTCGACTGGCGTTCCGTGGGTCGAGTCCCGCTGTCATTATGTCCAAGCATCTGAACGAGCCGATCGAGTTCCCACGCAATACGATGACTCCGCTTCAGAGGGAATTGTCCTCGGTAATCGAAATTATGATGTCCAAGCAACCCTCCGATCGATACCAATCTCCATCCGAACTTCTTGGGGCGTTAGAAACTATTCAGGAGAGGTATATGGGTGAAGATCAGGTAGAGTCTTCTTCTGAACCCCCTGGGCCGAAGCGACCCGCTCGGAGTGGAGCGTCGTCCAAGAAGGCCCCATTCAAACGCCGTCGCCGTCGCCGGCGGCGTCATTGAAGGGGTGGAGTTTGCTTGCTACTGAAGAGGGCTGGCCCTACAATCGCCCAACTTTGTAAGTCCTGGGCCCCATTAGGCCCTCGGATTCAATTCAGACAATTATGGCCTCACGGGAGAGAACGATATGGGTAGGAGCAGGCGTCGTAAAAAGAAATTTTCATGCGGTTGCGTCGGTTTTGGGACTTTCTGTCATCGTTGTTACTCTGAGAAGGGTGAGAAAGTCCAGGCTACCTCTGGCGCTTCGAACGCAGATTCATGATCACGCAATCTTCGAGTGATTCCATTGTTTCGCGGAATCCTGCGACCAATGAGGTCATTGGAGAGGTTGTGGTTTCGGATGAGTCGCAAGTGCACGACGCGATTGAACGGGCAAGAGTTGCGCAGAGAGAATGGGGTTCTTGCTCACTGAAGTCTCGAATTGCCACGATCCGTAAGGTCAAGAATGTCATGATCGAACGGCGGGATGAAATCGCTCGCCATCTATCCAATGAAACCGGGAAAACTCGCCTGGAAGCCCTAACCGGCGAAGTGTTTCCAACGGTGGATTGCGCGGATTATTACGTTCGAAAAGCTCGCTCCATCTTGGAAACGCGTCGGGTACCGCATCGTCTCTTGAAGACGACTCGTAGCTACAGGGAATTGGTTCCCTATGGAGTCGTTGGGATTATCACCCCGTGGAACTACCCCTTTTTCTTGACCATGGGGCCGTCACTTTCTGCTCTTGTCGCTGGAAATGCGGTAGTCAATAAGCCCAGTGAACACACTCCGCTTACCGGAGATCTGGTGGCCGAGATTTTCCTACAAGCGGGTATCCCAAAGGATCTGTTCCAGGTTGTCCACGGAGACGGTGCGGTAGGGGCGGCTCTGATCCGTGGTGAAGTGGATAAGGTTTCCTTCACCGGTTCGGTCTCGACCGGACGAAAAGTTGCCTCCATGGCTGGTGAGCGTCTTATTCCGGTAACGATGGAGTTGGGGGGGAAAGACCCGATGATTGTTCTGAAGGACGCTCCGCTCGACCGGGCCGCTTCCTGCGCTGTCTGGGGCGCTTTTTGCAATTCGGGCCAGATCTGTGCGAGCATCGAGAGAATCTATGTACACGAGTCCGTAGCGGATTCATTTCTCGAAAAGATCGTGACGAAAACACGAGAGTTGCGTCAGGGGGTCGATAGCAATTTCTCTGTGGATGTGGGGGCGATGCAGAATGAACAGCAGTTGAAGGTCGTCGCGGGTCAGGTAGAGGATGCCCGGGAAAAGGGGGCTTCAGTCGAGGTTGGAGGCGAAGTCGTCGAAGGCGAGGGGGGGCTCTTTTTCGCGCCTACCATCTTGACCGGGGTGACAGACTCCATGGCTGTCGCTCGGGAGGAGACTTTCGGTCCGGTCGTACCTGTTTTTCGTGTCACCAGTGCGGAAGAAGCCGTTCGGTTGGCGAGAGATACCGAATTTGGTCTGACGGCAAGTATCTGGTCGGAAGACGACCGGAAGGCCCGGCGTCTGGCGCGGCAACTCGATTTCGGTGCCGTTTATATCAACGATATGCTGGCTCCCTCCTCGGCGAGCGAAATCGGTTGGGGTGGATTCAAGAATTCCGGTTTTGGCAAGAGTCGTGGGCCGGAAGGGTTGCTGGATATGGTGAGGACCAAGCATGTTTCGGTGGATCGCCTACGCATGGAGCAGATGCCTTACTGGTATCCATACACTGAAACGAAATATCAGCGTTTCAGTTCACTCATCAAGGATGTGTTTGCTGACTCCCTTCTGAAGAGGGTCTGGGGCATTTTGAAGAGTGTTCCGCTCTTCTTGAAAGGCGCTTGACGGGAAATGGGGTCCCTTTTGAGTCTCTGTATTGCGGTGGAAAGCTGATGGACATGGAGTTGGAAGGGATCGAGGGGGAAGCGGTAGGCTGCCATTTCACCCTGGAATCCGGAAAAACCCTGAGAATGGGAGGAGGGGAGAAGGGGGATCCTCTCTTTCGTGATCCCACGCAACCGTTCCGCGAATTGACAATTCTGGATGCGGGGGGTGCTCTGGAATTCGAGGAAAAGCGGGGGCTTGGCGTGTATGTCAATGACCGCTACATGTCATCCGGTCGTCTTTACCCCGGCGATTTGATCCTTGCCGGGTCCTCTGCATTTCTGGTTCGCGAAATTTCCAGCGATCCTCACCGGGCCGAAATGGATGAGGGGGGATGGAGTCCTCTAAACGGTTTTCCAACCTTTCCTGTGGTTGAAATTCCCAGGCTATTTCACTCCGCTTTCCGGGAGGGCCCTTTTCTGAGTTGCGTGATGTGTTCGGAATCCCTAGAGGGTGAAATCGTTGAGCCTTATTTCATCGAAAAGGTTTATCGTGGCTCGGAAGTCGTCATGGAGTGTGCGATTTGCCAGTCGTGCGTCATGGGGATGGGAGGAGAGATGAGTGAGGAATCTAGCGACAAGATTCGGGATTTTTCCCGTGAAAACGCGAACCGGGGTTCCTCGTTGATTCATTGCGGGTTTTGCGGCAATCACCGGACGCATATCAGGGAGTACAACGTGTTTTGTGGGGGGGTGAATCGATTCGCTATTCCCGGCAGCTTCTGCGTCCTTTGCGAGGAGTGTGTCGAGGGTCTCCAGAGCTTACTTTCGAAGAAAACTCAGGATGTGCAGAAAGATTTCGTGGACGATCATTTCCCCGGTGTTCCCGCTGATCTCGGGTCGCCCGTGCCACTTTTTTTCTGATCCACGGCCTCAGATATTTCCTTCCTAAAGGGGTTCGAGGTGCGACTTCATGGAGAATCTTTTGGGGAGAGCCACGTTCAGGATGGTTTACATCGGTAGGATAGGACGGAGCCTCCGATGCGTAGGATCTGTCCGTTTTCCAATACGGTCGATTCCTTGGGGATCGACTCGATGGACACGCTTCCAGGGGCGCCGCGATTGATCATCTGGGCGCGCAGACCGTCGAACTGAATCATTACGTGCCGAGGTTCTACTCTCGGATCGTTCAGGACCATGTTGCAGGCGGGATCCCGGCCTAGGTAGTAGAGTCCAGGGGTTTCCAGGAGAAAAAGAATGTGTCGTGGCGATCGACCGATTTCGATGAGGCAGGCGATGTGGGCTGGTTGAGACACGGGTGATGAAATGGCTTGTATCGGTTGTAGAGGAGTCTGGCATTTCGCGGTGAGTCGATCGCTCGGATTCGGGAGGATTTTATTCGTTGAGTCCCTTCATTGGGAAGGGGATTGCGTCTGACAGGCTTTTGGAATGTGTTACCTGACGGAAACGACTGTTACGGAAGGGTGACGGGCTGGGGCTGCGAAAAGCTCGCACTATAGATCTAAGTCGTTACCAGTGCTCATTCTCGGATATTTCGAGATGGCATGGAGATTGCAGTGTGTTCCGCTGTGGTGTACCACAAGGTCGGTTTGTGTGTCCGGCCTATGTTTCTCTGGAATCAAGCTATCCAAGCGAATCGGGAGAGAAGAAGCATGCATCGTAATCAATCAAAGCGCGGAGCGGTTCTTATCATCACGCTCGGTGTGTTGGCGGTTCTCGCAGTTCTGGCAACATCGTTCTACAAGGTCATGAGCATCGAGAAGGATGCCGCGACCAACAACCAGCGAGCCATTCAGGCCCGCATGGTGGCCGATGCTGGGCTCGAGTTTTTCAGCTCATGGGTTCGGGGACGCGGGTCCGTCAAGCTCTACGACGAGCCCGGTTCTTCCAGTAGCTGGGTGTACGGAGATTCTCCCTGGATTCCCGTCGAGGATACTTCCAACCCTTCATTCAAACGATCGATCTCCGGAAAAACGGTTTCCGGCTACGTCAAGGATTATGATCACCTGTACCGATTGAAGGTCCTCGATACTGGCGGACAGCTCAATTTGAATAGCCAGAACGACAACTTCTTGAACGAAGGGAGTCCCGATCGATGTGTTCTCTATAATCTCGGGCGGGCTATTTATACGCTGAATATCAAGAAGAGCATCCAGTCGGTTTCGACCGGGGTGGTCGATAACGCGGATCGGAACCCTCTTGGCCCCAACTCAACGGCTCAGAAGGCTACGATCAAAAAGATCGCTCAGTTGCGTAACAGTTTGCCTGGGAAGGTATTTCGCTCCAAAGAACGGTTGCTGGAGGTTCTTGGGCAGGACAACTACAACCTGATTCAGGATTTTGTCACGATTCACAGTTTTGAGTATCCCCGGGTACTCAAGCCCAATCCGGAAATGAACACCGACGCGATGTACAAGACGAATGTAGCCGGAATGGGCTATATTTCCGCCCGCTTGCCTCAGTTCGAGAGTCGCTACGCGGTGAATGTGAATACGGCCAGTGTCCCCGTTTTGATGGCGATGTTCACCAATCTGAGTGGGTACGCTTTAACGACGACCAATTACACCAAGAGCGGAACGACGACGAGTCACTCTGTTTACGGTTCCTCGAAATCCGCGTACGAGACCCGGTACATGAAGGGGTTGACCAGTCCCATTTCGATCACCGATGCCAAGACGCTGGCGGAAGCGATTTACAAACGGACGCATACTTCTAACAATCCGTTTCGTTCCTGGCAGGAATTTAACGATTATGTCCGCTACGGTTCCTCTATGAGGCCAACCTATTCGAGCACTACGAAGGCCTGGAAATCGGCGAATTCCGTTTTCGGTCTTTCGGTGGGTCAGCGGGAGGCGGTGATTGCCAACGCCAACCCGAACGCGTTGCTGAATCGATGGATTCCGGATCAAGCCCGGTTCTTCAGGGTTCAGAAGACCGATATGTTGTTCTACACGGGCGAATTCACATTTTCTTCGATGGGCTTTTTCGAGGTCACCAGCCTCGGGCGCGTCTATCGGGATAATCCGTCGACCGGATCTTCGCTCTTGCAGTCCGAAGCGAAGGTCTCAGCGGTTTTGAAGGCCTGGGAAGTGGATTACAAATCCACCCAGAAAGACTTTCTCAACGATATGGAATCCGGGAACCAAATACAGACTTACCCTGAATCGCTCTATAATGTGATGTACAGTACCGACATGCATTCGGTGCAGGTAGACGGTACTTCGACCCCACTGGATTCACCCGCGCTTCCGGGTAATAAAACTTATGTTGCGAAGGGGGGAAGTCCTTTTGATGGGTACCTGATGCCTACTTCTGAGAGGCTCTCGTTGAAAAAGATCAGCAGCGGCAAGATTCAGGCTTCATTCGGAACATCGCTGTATACGAACAATACTCTCGTGACGATGTACCTGCCCTACAGGGGAGAGGCTCAGGGAAAGCCCTTGGAAGGTGATTCAAAATGGATGGCATCCCCGATCCCCGGGTATGAAAAGGGTCAGACGTGGACCGCGAAGACGGCGGGCAACTCGGTTTTCAGTGACGAATCCTTGTTACCCAACGGTTGTCTTTTCCAGAACAATCGGCCCAGGGGTGAGGAAATGAACTTCAGTGTGGCTGTAACGAAGGTCCCTCGATGGAGGCCAACTCCCAATTACGTTAACGGGCAATTCGTGGGCTATACATATCCGGGGAAAAAGTATTACGCACTGTCCCAAAATGTAGCTCATCGTTATGGTGCCCTGGGCTTTTGGGTCAAATTCGACGGGAAGTTCGCTCGAAGTGTATTGTCCAAAGAGAGCGGTGGAGTCGGACAGATCCGGGCGGGGAGTCCTCTGGTTGGAGCCCATGAACCCCTTAGTTATATCACCTGGTTTGTG
>JASMLP010000145.1 GCA_030748635.1 Planctomycetota bacterium | reverse complement strand
GAGGTGGTTCATGGATTTCTGGACCCACCGGACTTTTTTCAGGAGCTGTTTCAGTTCCCGATGGTTCTTCTCGTGGTGCACGGTGGAATGCTGCTGGGAGTTTTGTTCTGGGGAATTGGAGCGCGTTTTGGCAAGCCCCTTCCTGTGGCGCCGGCTCTCGGCACAGGCAAGGAGGTCTTGATCGACAATACGGCCGGGCTTCTCGCTTATGGAGGACATACTCCGAGTTGCCTTGCGAAATATTTGGGTCAAAATGTTCAGGTTGTGGCTCGATACCACGGCCTGACTCTCGAGGAAGGACAAGAGGAGATGATTGTGCGACTTGAAGAGGTTGGGCGAATGAGAAATCTTGTAGAAAATCTGGACGATTTGAGAAAACAGGTCGAGAGGGTTCAGCACGGACGTCCTCGGCGAGACCGGATGATTGGGCTTGCCCATCGTATTCACGCCTGGAGAAAGGAGATGACCGATGGATCTTGAGACGATCCAGAAAATTGGAAAAACGTTGGAAAATCAGGTGGGACAAGTCGTCATTGGGGCGGAGTCCACACTCAAGCTGCTTCTCATATCTCTTCTGGCTGAAGGACACATCTTGCTCGAAGGGGTTCCTGGAACCGCCAAGACCTTGTTGGCTCGAACTTTTGCGGCCTCGTTTCGTCTGGACTTCAAGCGGATTCAGTTCACTCCCGACCTGATGCCTTCCGATGTGATCGGAACCAATCTTTTTAACTTCCAGACCGGGGAGTTCCGACTTATTCAGGGGCCGATTTTTACCCAGTTTCTGCTGGCTGATGAGATCAATCGGACACCTCCCAAAACTCAGGCGGCGCTGCTGGAAGCCATGCAGGAGCGGACCGTGACTATCGAGGGAACGGGGCACGAGTTGAGCAGGGGATTCATCGTGGTGGCGACTCAGAATCCGATCGAGCAGGAGGGGACCTACCCTTTGCCCGAGGCTCAACTGGATCGATTCCTGTTCAAAGTTCAGGTTCAATATCCGACCCGGGAGCAGGAGTGCCAGATGGTTCAAATCCATGGGCATCAAACAGCCATGCCGGATCTCAAACGCTTTCAGATCGATCCTATCTGCGATCTGAGTACGCTTCTTGAAGCCCGAAAGCTCGTGGCCGGTTTGCGTCTTTCCGAGCCGATGATCGGTTACATTGTCGATCTGATCCGGGCGACTCGATCGCATCCTTCCCTGCTCTTTGGAGCCAGTCCTCGTTCAGCCAACATGGTGGCTACCGTCGCTCGAGCCGTGGCGACTCTGGAAGGGCGAGACTTTGTGATTCCCGACGATGTTAAATCGTTCCTGGGTCCGATCCTCAGGCACCGGTTGGTCCTTTCGCCGGAAGCGGAGTTGGAGGGACTCACGACTGACCGGGTTCTGGAGAAAATATTGAATCAGGTTCCCGCTCCCCGATGAGGTTCCCGCAGGAGTGAGATGAAGGATATTCTTTCGATGAAGCCGACGAAAAGATTGCTATTGATCGCAGTCGGAGGGATCGGCATGGCGCTCTTGCCGATCCTGGTCGAGGCGTCGCTATGGAGCTTTTGGCTTCTTTTCTGGGGGGCTCTGGTTCTTCTGTTTGGAGTCGATGGATTGCTGATTCCTCGGCGTTCCGATCTGTCCTGTTCGGTGGAACTTCCACCCCACCTTTATGTGGGTCAAATGGATGACGCCTTGGTTCGCCTGGGGGTCGCGTCGGAACGTCCTGTTCGGGCCGATCTGTTGCTGGACTTTTCTCGCGATCTGGTCTCTCAGCCCGAGGTCCGCTTGACGGTTCAGAATCAGGGTTTGTCATGCCCCTACCCTCTGGTTCCTCGTCGTCGGGGGAGTGTGACGGTCGAAGAGGCCTGGGTTCGCTTGTGGGGTCCACTGGGACTCACATTTCGCGTGGAACGGTTTATTCTCGGTCAGTCCGTTTCCGTGGTGCCCAATGTTCGACCCGTCAAGAAGTTAGCTCTTCGGTTTTGTTCCGATCGGCAGTTTCGAGCCGGATTAAAGGTGGAGAGGTATGCCGGAGATGGAACCGAATTCGAGTCTCTTCGAGAATATCTACCCGGGAACGATATCCGAGCTATCGACTGGAAAGCGTCGGCACGACATCGCAAGCTGTTCTGCCGAGAGTATCGGGCAGAACGGAATCATCAGATCGTTCTGGGGATCGATACCGGTCGCTTGATGTCCGAATCTCTTTACGGAATGCCGAAAGTGGATCATGCAATTCATGCCGCCTTGATGCTTTCCTATGTTTGCTTGAGAACGGGTGACCGGGTCGGCTTTTATACTTTTGGCAGCGAACCGGGCCTGTTCCTCGAGCCTCAAGGTGGGGTGAAGAATTTTCAGGGGTTGGTTCGAGCGACCGAGCAGATTGAGTACGGAACCGAGGAAACCAATTTCACACTCGGCCTTACGAACCTGGGTCGACGACTCAATCGTCGTTCACTGGTCATTGTTCTGACCGATTTTGTGGATACGGTGACTGCGGAGATGATGATCGAGAATCTGGGTCGGTTGTCGCGGCGTCACCATGTGGTTTTTGTGAGTCTCACCGATCCCGATCTGGAAGCGCAAAGCCTCAAGGAGCCGACCGGCCTTCGTTCTCTCAACCGTTCGGTGGTTGCCGGAGATCTGATTCGAGACCGTGAGGTTGTTCTGAAGCGACTTGTTCGAAGAGGAATGAGTGTGATCGATGCGCAACCGTCGCAGATTGAGCCGGCCCTGGTGAATCGCTATCTTGAAATCAAGCGTCGGGAGATGATCTGATGAACGGTCTTTCGGGTGGGAGACTTCGTTCCTACCGTTTCCGTAAGGAGCGGGAACGAAACTGGCAAGAACTCGAGGGGTTAGTGGCCCGGATCGAGAAGGGGGGGGTCGGTCGTTTGACCGCTTATGAACTGTCGATGTTGCCGGTGCTCTACCGACACACGATCAGCTCGCTTTCAGTGGCGCGCTCGATCAGTTTGGATCGAAACCTCCTCGAGTATCTCGAAACCTTGGTGGCTCGATCTTACATCTGTGTGTATGCCAACAAGACTCGTGCCCTGGAAGGGGCCCGGCGTTTCGTTCGTCAAACCTTTCCCCAGTCCGTTCGTCGCCACCGTTGGGCTGTGTTGACCTCTGCGACGGTCTTCTTGATCGGCAGCCTGTGCGCGTACGTGGGAGTGTTAGCGGATATGGGGCGTTATGATGCGTATGTCGCTCCTTCCATTCAGCAAGGGCGAGGGCTTTCGGCCAGTACGGAGGATCTTCGGGAGGTTCTTTACGATGGACGCGGGGAGTCGGGTGGGGCGTTGGCGAACTTCGCTTCCAGGCTTTTTACTCACAATTCACAGGTGGGCATCATGAGTTTCGCTCTGGGGTTTGTGGCCTGCATCCCGACCGCAATCCTGGTGTTCAAGAACGGCCTGGTTTTGGGGGCGATGACCGCCTTGCATTCGAGTCATGGGCTGGGAGGAGAATTTCTTGCCTGGATTGTTCCCCACGGAGTGACCGAGATCGGAGCGCTCTGTCTATTTGGCGCCGCCGGATTTGTACTGGGGTATTCCCTGCTGGTACCGGGATCGCACACTCGGTTGGAAAATCTGGCCCGCAACGGCCGAGATGTGGCATCGATCGCGATCGGAGGCGTGATGATGCTGTTTCTGGCGGCACTGCTGGAGGGTTTTTTCCGGCAATGGGTCCAGTCGGTTCCTCTGCGTTGTGGAGTGGCTTTCGCTACCTTTTTGTTCTGGGCGTTCTATTTTCGTCGAATGGGTAGAGAGACGTGATCCAGACAGCGAAGCTGGGCAAAGAACGTGATCGCCGTGTGATGACCCCCGAGGGGATTGAGTTGGTCTTTCGAGTCGCGTCTCCCAGCGATCGGGTTACGGCTTTTTTGACCGATATCATGGTTCTCTTGGTCTCCGGCTTTATCTTTATATTGATCGCCTCATACCTGATCTCTTTCTTGGGCGGGGGGAGAGAGGTTCAGCAGGCGTTCCATACTTTCTCAGTCCTGCTCTTTTTTTTCCTCCGGAACTTCTATTTCATTTTGCTGGAGATGCGATGGGGTGGGGCTACGGTGGGAAAGAGGGTGGTCGGTATTCGGGTGATTTCCAGGGATGGAGGTCCTGTAGGGGCCGATGCCATCGTGGTTCGGAACCTCATGCGAGAGCTGGAGTTTTTCTTGCCGATCGGAGTGTTGCTCCGGGGGGCTCATGTCATGGGAATGACCGGTGAATGGTCCTGGTTGATCGAAGTGGCTTGGCTTGTGGTCTTTTTGGTCTTTCCGCTTCTGGGGCGTAACCGATTGCGATGTGGAGATCTGGTGGCGGGTACGATTGTCGTTCGCATGCCGCGTGCTCAACTTCTTCCGGATCTGGCGCAGACCAAAAAACGGACTCGAATGGAAATCGAAGGGCGACGCGCGGAGCGTAAAAAAAGCCGTTACGCCTTTACTCAGGAACAGTTGGATATTTACGGAATTCGGGAATTGCAGGTGCTTGAAGACCTTTTGAGGCGGAAGGATCAGCTGGCAGATCCCGCGGTACTGGAAGCGGTATGTATCAAAATTCGACGTAAGATCGGGTGGCCGCAGGCCGATCAAGTCGAAACCCTGGTTTTTCTGGATGAATTTTATCAAGCTCAGCGGGGTCGCCTGGAGCAACGAATGCTCTTTGGGGATCGAAGGGAACGCAAGAAGCGTTGATCGATCGGTTAGAATCTTGTCCTCGAAATTTTTGGGAGTGTCTTCATGGGACGACGTACTTTATTGCTGGGTTGGGTTTTCGCTCTTTGCGGTGGAATCGGTGGAGGGTCCTGGAGTCAGGAATCGATCGACTCCGACCGCATCATGAAGCACATTCGTTATCTGGCAAGCGACGAGCTGAAGGGGCGTGACGCGGGGACTCCTGGTGAGGAGAAGGCGGCGATCTATATCGCCAATGAGTTCAAGGCCCTAGGGCTTCAGCCGATCGGGGATGAGGGGTCCTATTTTCAGCATTTCGACGCGAAAGGTCGTCAGGCTCGAAATGTGGTGGCTTGGTTGCCCGGTAGCGATTCTTCCCGGAGCCATGAGCATGTGGTGGTTGGGGGACACTTCGACCATGTCGGTCTTGGGAATTATGGCAGTACGTGGGGAAAGGGAGGGCGTGGCCTGATTCACAACGGAGCGGACGACAACGCGAGCGGGACTGCCGTGGTGATCGAAGTGGCTCGGGCGCTGGTCCGGGAAAAAATTTCCCTGGGTCGAAGTGTTCTGTTCATCTTGTTCACCGCCGAAGAGCGGGGGCTTCTTGGGTCCAATTACTATGTTGATCATCCCTTGAAACCTCTCCGGGACTGCGTCGGGATGATCAATCTCGATATGGTTGGCCGGGGAAAGACCGGGCATTTCAAAGTCTACGGCTCTGGCAGTGGGCGAGGTCTTGGAGATATCCTTTCAAAGATCAACCGGAAATATCGGTATGAAATCGACGAGGTCCCTTTTGGGGTCGCTCCATCGGACAATACGCCGTTTTATCTCAAGCAGATTCCGGTTCTTTTCTTTCATACCGGATTGCATCCTGAGTATCACACTCCTTGGGACGATGTAGAGTGGGTGAATGCGGAAAATGCGGAGTGTGTCGGGCGGTTCGTCTTTGATGTGACTCGAGCTGTTTGTGATTCTCCAGGCAGGATTTCTCATCGGTGGTCGGAACTTCATCTTCCCAGTCTGTTTCAGGGAGCCGATTCGGCTTGGGAGATGCTGCAGGATCAATTGAAGCTCGCGCAAGGGGGAGCTCGCCTGGGAGTTGGGGTCGAGGACGTTGTTCCTCTGGGGTCCGGAGTGCGTGTTCTCTCGGTAGCTCGCACCGGCGCGGCATCCAGGGTGGGGATTCGGACTGGTGATGTCCTGACCCGGTTAGGCGATTCCCCGATTCGCGACCTCGATAGTCTCACCGAAGCGGTTGGGGGCTGTTTTCCTGGCCAAGAGGTGGAATTGGCTTACCAGCGTGATGGACGTTCTGTTGTGGTGACCGTGCGGTTAGGGAGGCGTTGATTCTCAGGAAAGGTCGTTACCGCTTTGTCTCGGCCTTTCCGAAACCCACGACGACGTAGGTACCACTTTTCGGGTCGGTCTTCAGGCGGACCACCCCGTGTTTTTCCGCATCCTCGAGAAGGTTGCTGAACGAACGGTAGCCGTGATAGGTCTCGTCGAACGAGGGGCGTTTGCGTTTCATCGTTTCCTTGATCAACGAACTCCAGAGCACTTCCTTGTTCTCGCGGACGAGTCCACGGATGGAGTCCATGAGAAGTTCAAAGGCTTTGCGTTTGATCTTGGGGAGTGAACTGTCGATCGAGGGGTCGTTGCCAGAAGGCCGCTCGAGATCCTCGTAGTAGATGAATTCATCGCAGTTTTCGATCAAGAGGTTAGAACTCGAGTCTTTCATGCCGGTGCCGATGACATGCTTGCCGTTCTCCTTGAGTTTGGAAACCAGAGGAGAAAAGTCGCTATCCCCTGAGACGATCACGAATGTTTGAATATGTTCTTTCGCATAGCAAAGATCCATGGCGTCCACGCAGAGTCGAATGTCGGCGGAGTTTTTCCCGGTCATGGATCGCTTGGGGATCTCGATCAGTTCTATGGCGTGTTCGTGGAGTTGGTTTTTGTAGTCCGAATAACGACTCCAGTCGGCATAGGCTTTTTTGACGATGACTTTTCCTTTTTCGACCAAGCGGTCAAGGACTCGGTCCATCTCGAATCGTTTGGATGTTTTGCTTCGTCGTCCCCCAAATCCTAATGCGAGATTTTCGAAATCGATAAACACCGCTAGAGACGTATCGGTATCGGATTGTTTCATGGGTTCATCTTACCACAGCGAGGATTCGCCTCGTTCTCCTTCGTTGGAGGGTAGAGGAATCCGGCGGAATCTCTCGGAGTGGGAAACCTTTTTGTGCAAGGGTTGCTCAGGGGGAGCGAGGAGAGGCTATTTTCCGGAGGAAGGGGATCAAAGCCTCGGAGGCGACTCGATTTCCGTTGGCGTTCCAGTGCATATCTCGCAAATGATAGGTTCGGTCCAGCTCTTTTTGACCCTTACGCATCGTCTGGGCGAGATCGAGACATTCGATGCCTTCTTCCCGGCAGAATTGGGCCAATAATTTTCCGGGAGCATCGAGATCGAAATCGTTGGGGTCGAGTCCGAAATAGTCGAGAACTTCCTGGTAAAGCGAGTCGTTTACCTGGAGTTCGTCAGGGATCAGAAGAAGGGCGGTTCGGGCGGAGTTGGAACGTGCGATTTGATTGATTTCTCGAAGTGTATGGAGTGTCTTTCGAATGGATCGAGAACGTCCCGACTTACTGAAGGACTCCAGCCACTCCCGTTCGATCCGAAGATGTCTTTCGACGGAATAACTCGGTTTTTCGAGTCGATAGTCGTGTACGTGGGGAGGATCGGGATCTTCCTGTTCGAGTTCTCCTCCAACTTTGGAAGTGTCTACGTTGCGCGCTTGCGCTTCTTTTCGGATTTCAAACCAGCGTTTGGGGAGAAAGTAGAGGTACCAGCGATTTCGGTCGAAGAACTTGGGGGCTATCGATCCCCGGAAATCGTTGCCCATATAAAAACAGACGAGAACCAGGTCGGGTTTGTAGTACTGACCTTCTGTCAGATAGAGATAACGGTATTCCTTCGGATTGGTTCCGTTGACCCCCATGTTGTAGATTTCCCAATTTCGAGAACTGTTTGTGTTCTTATTGAGGCCTTCTTCGGTGAGTGTGAGGAAGTTGTAGGGGTAGGGGACAATCCCCTGGGCGAAGGAATCTCCCAGGGCGACAATTCGATAGGTTTCCTCGGGCTTGTGTTGCTGGAACTCCGTGTCGTAGTAGCCCATCGAGTTGCATTGATACCCCATCCGCTTCTGATAGGGCTGAGGGCGAAATCGCTCCAGTCGGGAGTTGTATCGCATGAAGATCGGATGGTTGCTCACCATGGAGGCGACTTGCAAGGTGCCTTCCAGAAGGAGGATGGTGATTGTCAGGTTGAAACAGAGGAGATCCAGCCACCGCAAGGGGACGACTTTCAGCCGCTGTTCCAGGATGTTTGAACCGATCAGCATTCCTTGAAAGAGGAGGAGTCCCCCGGAAAGATAGGTTCGAAAGACCCGGTCGGAGTGACTTTCTATAGGAAAGATAAGAGTTAGAAGGAAGGGTCCGAAAAGAAGATATAAAACGCCGCGCCAGAAAGCCGAAGTTTTCATGAATCGAACCACTTCACGAGCGCGTTTGCGAGCGTTGGGGATCGACCAGATACCCAGAAGAAGATTGGCAACCGCAAAAAAGAGTCCGATTTGGTTGTTCCACAGGGAGTCGGGGTTGGAGGCGTAGCGTGGCAGGCGAAAAAGGAGGTAGACAGCGCTTGAAGCCATGGCCAGAAGGACAATCCCTAGGGTCCAGGTGACAATCTGGATGTCTTTTTGTCTCGAGGTTGAGATTTCGCTGCGAGAAGAGTAGGGGCTCATGGGGTGAGGACCTGGTCGATGGGGGGGCAAAGTGGGTCGGCTGGATCCAGGCTTTTTCGGAAAGTTCGAAGAATTTGAAGAGCTTTTGTTTTGGATTGTTGCTCTCGTCTCTCGGTCAAACGAATCAGGCTGTTGACGCTGGACTGCTTCACGCTGGGATGAGGATCGGAAAGGGCTCGCTCGAGGTGAGGGATGCTTTCAGGCAGGGAAAGTTCACCCAGAGCGTGGATTGCGGCTTCTCGCAAGAAGTGGCTGGGATCCTTCAGCGCGGCAACGAGAGGTTTGATGGCGCGAGGGTCACGACTTTCTCCCAGAACCTGGGCGATTCCTGAGCGTATGGGTATCGATCTCTTGCGATCCTGGAGCGCTTCCGAGAGGGGGTCTAGGTAGCGATCCATCTGTTCGAGGAGTCGAGCCCGTGCGTGTTTGTCCATCGAGCCGGAGTCGCCGAGGCGGTCGAGTATGTCTTCGAACTCGGATCGCCCCAAGAGGGTCCAGAGGATCCCTATGGTTGCGAGTAGAGCCAGAATCATTCCAGCGATTTTCTGAAAACTCAAGGAAGTCGATCCGGTCATTTTGATGATCTTAATGGACTGGCTCTGGGTTGCAATGGGGGGCATTCGTTGCCCTGGCGGGAGCGCTCTGCTACGCTCCTCTCCGATGGACGATTCAGATCCGATTCCTACGCGTCAAGGTCGTGTGGCCGCTTGCTTTGGGCTGATGTTGCTTTATGCCCTGCAGCTCTGGAGTGTCAGCCAGTGGCTGGAAAAAGATCGTCGTCCAATGATCACCGATCAGTCCAAGCATTTTCAGCACGCTTTGAAAACGGCGTATTTTATCGACCATCCGGATCTTCCTTTGCGCAAAGTCGTGGAAGAGGGTGGTGAGTCTTCTTCGGGTGGGTTGCGACGGGTTCTTTCCTGGTTGGCATCTCCGGTTACCGGTTATATCGCCTGGGTGCGGGGAGCCAATGTGGCCTCGAGATATCCGCCACTGGTCTATTTCGTGCCGGCCCCAGCGGTTCTGGCCAGCGATGGGGATCCGGACGCTGTCCGCTTTTTCACGGCGATGGTCTTTTTGGCGATGTTAGCCTGGGGTACGTACCGAATGGGGGCTCATTTCGGGGGGCCAGGGACCGGATTTCTTTCCGGAGGGTTGGTTCTCGCTCTTCCCTCCGTACACGATCTTTCGGTCGCATTCCTGCTCGATCTTCCACTCATGGCCTTGACCGCCTGCTCTTTGGCGTCTCTGGTCGCTGTGGATGGGTTCAAGAATCGTCGGGCATCGCTTTCGTTCGGTGTCTGGATGGGGATCGGTTTACTGGTCAAGCAAGTACTTCCGGTATTTCTTGGTGGGGCTTTTTTGATGCAAGCCTGGCCCGCCTGGAAGTCCAGGAAAATGAATCCAGTCTCCATGCGAAATCTCTTTCTCGCGTTGGCAGTTGCCATCTTGATCGGTGGAGTGTTTCACATTCCACACTCCTTTGACAGCGTTGTTCATCTGTTTTACGTGGACCACGGAGGGACCATGGAGGGAGATGCCGGGCGCGGTGACTGGCAGGGGTATCTGGTTTACGCCATCGGACTTGTCGAACAGGCTGGGGCGGTTCCTGCGGTCCTTTTCGGCTTCGCCCTGGTACCTTTTCTGATCCGAGGTGCTCGTTCCGCTCGAGTTCTACTCGCTTCGTATTTTCTCGCCTACCTGTTCTTCTCGTTGTTGAGCAACAAGGACTTTCGGTATACCGCGCCTTTATTGCCTCTGGTTTCTGTGGTGTGTGCGTCGGCTTTGACGCTGTGGTTGCCGGGTAAGGTGCGCGCTGTTGTTGGAGGGATCCTTCTTCTGGGACTGCACGGCTTGCTGGTCGCTCCATGGATGGGACATGAAATTCCCACAAAGACTCATCGCTGGAAAACACATCTTTCTGACGGTCGGACGCACGAGTTCGAGGTCCGGTGGCCGCTCACCTGGAGTCGTCCCCAAACGGGCAACTGGAGACTGAATGAAATTCGTCAGGCGATTCACGATCGAATCGAAAAGCCCGAAAAGGTGCGGGTAGGGGTGGTTGAGCCGGTTTTTGAAATTGTGCATGGACTCAAGCGTCTCGAGTACCGATCTTACCTTCGGCGTCGTTATGAAAAGAGGCGAGAGCTGATCCAACTGGATGTGGATCGCGATGTTCTGGGGGGTGAACGATTCGTTATTCGTATCGAGAACTATCGCCTTTACGATTTTTATCGTGAGATCTACGAGGGAAATTCCAGGCGGTGGGAATCGATGGCAGACCGTTACCGTCGGATTGCGGTTTTCGAGATTCCCAAAGGACAAAAAGCCGAGGTGTGGGAACGAATCGGTTCGAGATGATTTCAGGAAAAGGCTTTATCGGGACCCGCTTATCAGTTCACGGGAACGGGTAAACACATCATCGAACATGGTTTGGGTGAGACGTCCAGTGAAGGTGTTTTGCTGGCTGGGGTGAAAGCTGGCCAGTAACGTTTTTTGGGGATTTCCGGCGATTGGGACCTCGACTCCGTGTCCGAACGGTGTCCGGGGGCGGGGCAATTCAGCTCCCGTTTTGCCGAGAAGTCGATAGGTGAGATCGTAGGCGAAGCGCCCCAGTGCCAGATAGACCGACGCCTTCTGGAGGAGTTGGATCTCACGTTCCAGGTAGGGCAAGCAATTCTCACGTTCCTCGGGTCGGGGACGATTTTGGGGAGGAGCGCACCGGACCCCCGCGGTGATCCAGGCTCCGGACAGGAGGAGTCCGTCCTGGCGGTCGATGGATTCGGCTTGATTCGAGAATCCCGCTCGATGAAGAGCCCCAAACAGCCAATCTCCGGATCGATCTCCGGTGAACAGTCGTCCGGTTCGATTGGCTCCGTGAGCCCCGGGGGCGAGACCGATAACGATCAATTGAGCCTGGGGATCACCAAATCCTGGAACCGGACCTCCCCAGTAGGTCTGGTTTTCATAGGCTTTACGACGAGTGACGGCCACCTCTTCGCACCAAGCGATAAGCCGGGGGCATAAGCGGCAGTCGCAAATCTCTCGGGTGATTTTCTGGAGAGCGCGAGCGGTGGCAGAACGGTTGGGTGTGGGCACGACTGGCGAGTATCGATCGAGCGAGGGCTGTGGTCAAGCCCGGTAACGACTTGCTTCCGGTGGATCTGTACGGCACCATGATTTCCGAGATGGATGGAGAAAATTTTCGTGGTCGAGGGTGTGGGTTGGTGATGACCGGAATCGTTCTGGTCGTGATCCTGATGCTCTGGTTGCCTCTTTTCCTCTGTCCTCGATGCCGAGGAGCCGGATGGATCGAGGAGAGTCGGGTGGAGTCTTATCCGGTCCCCGGTTCACGACCCGGTACATTCGGTACCCGAGAGCGGTCTGTGATTCGTCGACCGGACTGTCCTCGGTGTCGCGGGGATCTTCGGGTGGATCTGATGCGTTACTTCGAGACCGTCGAAGAGGCTACGAGCACTCCCTGAAGGCGAGGAAGTCGCATCCTTCGGTCGACTCGGAAGCCAGGAAGGTCAGGAAGAGGGGGGGGAGGAAGGAGTGCGGTCGCAGGCCAGGAAGAGGATTGCCCCGAGGAGGCAGATTCCGCTGGCAATGTGAAAAGCTTCTGGATAGCCCACGTTCCGGATGACAAGAGCGGAAAGCGGACCCGCCAGGATACCTCCGCTGTCGATCGAGATCGTGATCAGAGCAATCACTCGGCCTCTATATTTTTCAGGGCTACGATTGACACAGACGCTCAAGAGGATGGGGAACACGAATCCATGACCGAGGCCGCCAAGAGCCCCGGCGACCGCCAGGTCCGTTACGGTTTGGGCATGGGAAAGAAGCAGGGCGGACAAGGAAAAGCTGATCAGGCAGGGGGGGAGGAGAAGTGGAGGGCCCAGGCGGTCGGGAAGACGTCGGCCGAAAATTCTGAGGAGAGAAGCGCTCACACAGTACCAGCCCATATACGAGGTGATATTTTGAATGTTGCGGGAGTGACTCAACGGTTCGAGAAAGGTGAAAATGGTGCCTAGCCCAAACCCGAAAAGTGCGCCGACGAGCCATGGGGTGCCCAGTGAGTGATTTATAATCAGTGAGCGAAAGGAAGTTGTTTCTTGGATGGGTTCGTTGCAAGAACTTCTTCGGGGTAGAAACAGGGTCAAGATGAGGGATAGAGCCGAGAGCAGAGATAGAGTGAAAAAGAGGGTTTCGAACTCTGATCTTTCGAGTATCTCTTCCGCTAACCAGGGGCCGAGGAGACCGCCGAGCATGCCGGAAATGCCGAAGATGGCGATGCCCTCAGTGCGTCGGGCGCGAGGAGAAATGTCCGCGGCATAGGTGAAAAATGCGTTGAAGAGCGATCCGGCTCCGAACGCGTGGAGTATCCGGACGAGATAATAGGGGAGATGGACCGATTCGAGATAGGGGTAGAGAAGAAACGAAAGCGACGCCGTCAGTCCTCCCAGGAGAAAAACAGTGCGACGTCCGACACGATCGGCGAGATAACCTGATATCGGTCGGATTCCAATCCCCGCCAGGCTGGCTGTGGCCGCGAGGAGTCCAATATCGATTTCATCTCCGCCGACCTGGCGAATGTGTCGGGGAAGAAGCAAAAGGGCAAAACCGGTGGTGGAGGCGACAATGTGGGCCAGGCAGAGGAGCCAGAAGCTGTTCGTGTAAAGCGTTTCTCCGGATCTAGGGTTTGGTTCGGACACGTTTTCCGTAAAGTTTCGTATCGTTTTGTTTCGTCCAATCGACATGGCAGGTCGAATGGTCGCTGAAAACGTCCGAGACCCATCCCTCTCCGATAATCTCTTCCTTGCGTCGTGGTTGACCGGCAACCGTTTCATAGCGGTCTTCCAGGAACACGACTTCCGTCGCTTTTTTTAGTCCGTGAGAAGATCCGATGTTGATCTGAACACTGTCTTTTTTCAGATCTTTGGAGACGAATCCATGAACTCGGATTCGCATGAAGATCTGTTCGATTTGACGTGTGAGCTCCGCTTCGGGTAAGCGGTTGTTTTTGCTCGAGAGGGTATTGGTAATAGAGTTTTGTTCGGATGGCGAAGGGTAGAAGAGGGTCTTTCGGTCGGGGGTTTGGTACCACAGCTTCCAGCGGAAACGGATGCTGGAGTCGCTGGGTTCGAGATGAATTTGAAGGATGTAGTCGGTGGAATCTGTAAATGGTGGATTGGATGTTTTTTGGGGCGGTTTGGATAGGACCTCAGTTTCGGTCGAGAGACATCGAGTACCGTTCCCCAGGATTTTCTGGGTGGATCCAGATATCTGTTTCACGATGTCGTGAGATCGGTGGATCGGATCGCGTAAAATGATCTGGATCTGTAGAGAAGCTCGGGAGGCGCTCTGTTCCAGATTTCTTCGAACCACGTCGTAGTCCTTGTCCTCGACTTTTTGAAACGTCACGGATTGGTGGGTTACCTGTTTGAGCGCTTTGGCTACGGGGTCTCCAGCTGAAATTTCTAGCAGTGCGTCTCGAAGTGCCTGGCGAACGGATTTTGGGATATCCGGAGAAGCGACGATCGCGGCGTTTGGGATGGGGTCGGTGCGAAGCTTGTCGAGCCGTCGAAGCTCAGCGCGAAGGACCTCGGGAGCTTCGTCAAGGGCTCCTTCGAAAACAGCGCCCGCATCGACCTGCTTCCCTTCGCGAACGGCTTGAAGGACCTTGTCGTGAGAG
>JASMLP010000144.1 GCA_030748635.1 Planctomycetota bacterium | reverse complement strand
CTGGAGCAGTTCCCGCTCGGAAAGTATTCCTTCAACGAGACCGTTGTCATCGGTAAGTACAGCATAGCCTACGCCCTCGACCGCCATCGCATGGACGATATCCAGAATGCCCGTATGGCCGGGCATCACGACTTGCGGGTCGCGACCGACCTGCAAAGCCTTCTGCCGCTTCAAGTTCTCCTGGATCTGCATGCCACCGTTTCCGTGTTAAGCCTTACCTTGGATTACTATAATACTGTCGACAAATACTACAAGACACACCCTTTCTGTTAAGATTTTCTAAATGATCTGTTTCGGAACCTACCCGAACATTCGCCCAGACCGGCCTTTCAAAAACAGCCGAGAAACAGAATCTATGTCCGAAAAACGGGAATATCGCACGGAACATGGGCTCAGCAAAAACACTCATCCCATCCACTCAGAACCCGAGAGGATTTCCCCACCCTCGACCTGAACTTTTCCTCAAGACAGGAACCGAATATTGTCTTGGAGCCCGGAAGTCCTACAATAGGCTCCTTTCTCAGCTTCAAAAACCGATCGAAACGACCCTCACGAGGCTAACCATGCGATCCGTTTCACTCCTCACGACTCTCATTGTGCTCATCGGCTTGACCGGCTGCCAAAGTCGATACTCCTACCAACCTGGCGCCTACATCGTAGCGGGCCGAATGTTCGACCGCACTCACCTCGGACAACTTCGCATCGGTGAAACGACGCAGTCCGAAGTTGTTGAACTGCTGGGAAAGCCCTTTCTTGCCAACGAATATGTTTACCCCCCGTTGCATAAAGAAACGCGGCACCTTGCAGATTCAGTTGTCACTCCTGGCCGAGCCCTCGGCGATGGTCACCACGAAGACCTCGCGCACGGCCGAGCGACTCGTAGCGAATATCAGCACGGGAAGTCAGTTCGCCCCTACTATTCACCAGGTGAACTGGAGGCCTGGATCTATTACGAACGCTGGCGATCTCCATTCTACGAACACGCCTGGAGTCTGGAACGAGTAGAATCCGGTTCACGCGATATTCGAGAACACTCCTTGATCCTCATTTTTAGAAATCAGATCCTTCACGAGATCCGCGACCGGCCAGGCCATCCTGAACCGACCTTGCCTCGTAATCTAGCGGCCGAAACCTATCCACACGAAATAGACTGGTGATCTCTTTCCCCCAAAACATAGCACTCCATATTTCTTGAATTCCTTCAAAAGCACCACTACCCCGAGTTAGCAATACCGTGAGTTACAGAAACCTCAACATTCGCTTGCCTCTTGCATCGGCTTGCACCCTGGCACTGCTTTTCATCCTCTCCCAGATTTCTTGGGCTCAGGATTCACAACCCTCTACCCAAAAGTTTTCCGGGATGGTGGCCGAATGGATCCGAATCCAGAAAGAGATAAAAAAAGCCCGCCCAACCACCCAGGATCACCGGACCATATCTCGCTGGTACAGCCTTCGTCGCGATCGCGCCAAGTCCTTTGCTCTCAAATACGAAGGAAAAGCCCGCAAGCCCGAAGAACACCTTCTTCTCGGTCAGGCCCAGATGTTCATCCCAACCAAACTGGACCTTGCCACCAAGAACTTCCAGGCTGCGCTCTCGCAACTCCCCTCCCCTAGCAAGGCGAATGAAGCCGCTCAGTACAGCCTCGTCAGATGCCACTATCGCCTGAAGCAATACGAAAAAGCCCGCGATCTTCTGCTCCAATTCAAAAACACATATCCCAGCTCCCGCTTTCTCAAAGTCCTGGATCGAGAGAAAAAGATTTCCGATCTCGAGCAAAATCGAAACCAGATGATCGGCCAGGTCGCCCCACCACTCCTCCCCATAAATCATGTCGGAACCTCCTCCTCCACGACCCTCGAGTCCATGCGTAACAAGGTGGTCTTACTCGAATTCTGGGCCACATGGTGTTCTCCTTGCAGAAAGATGATTCCCTACCTCTCGGAACTCCAGAAGGAGTTCGGTCCGGAAGGATTACAGGTATTTTCCGCGACTCGACTCTACGGTTATGGATTTCTTGACGGTCAGACCAAGCGCAATCTATCCCCGGATGCCGAACTCGAACTCATCTCCGCTTATCACAAGAAGAACGCTCTCAACTTTCCTGTAGTCACGGTTCCTAAATCGACCAATGCCGCTTACAACATTGCCGGGATTCCCACCGCATTCGTTCTCGATCGGCAAGGCAAAATCGTCTACACCCACATGGGAGCCACCAAGAAGGAACAACTCAGAGAAGCCGTCCTCAAAGCTCTTCGAACCCCCGAATCACCTGAAACTCCAAAATAGCACTCCGGTTCGACTGGCAATCCAACGGCCACCACAGAGTGAAGTCAACCTCATTGCTCAACCTCTCATAAACCGTGAGATCGCCTTCCACTCCTTCTTCCCACCTTCGGCATCGCGCCTGGGAGACATTCTTTGACCGACGAAAACATCCTCGTCGAAACCGATGAACGCATCGGATTCCTCACTCTCAACCGCCCGGAAAAGAAAAATGCTCTGATCGGATCGATGCGAGAGACGATTCGAGAAGTCGTTTCCCGGTGGAGTTCGGATCCGCTCATCCGGGTAATCGTGATTCGTGGGACTGACGGCTCTTTTTGTGCAGGAGGGGATGTTGGATACATGGCCCAACTCGCCCTCGATCAAGAGATCGACACTTTTGCCGAAATTCTCCGAAGTGGTAAACAAACCGTTCTGGCTTTAAGACGCTGCCCCAAACCCATACTCGCCTCGATCGATGGACCCGCCTTTGGGGCCGGAATGAACCTCGCCCTCGCCTGCGATCTACGAATCGCTTCGGAATCCGCTCGTTTTGCTCAATCCTTCGTTCGCGTCGGCCTCGCTCCCGACTGGGGAGGCAGTCTGCTCCTACGAGAACTCATCGGCACCGCTCGTGCCACCGAACTGATCTACACGGCAAGAGCCCTCGATGCGTCCGAAGCCCTTCGCCTGGGGATCCTGAATCAGGTGGTATCCGCCTCGGATCTGGAGAGCACGACCCGCACCTGGGCCGACGAACTGTCCCGAAGCCCCTGGAGATCCCTGGCAGAATCCAAGCGATTACTCCACCCGATCAGCCACCTGGAAAAAGCTCTTGATCTGGAGATCGAAGCCCAACTGAACTGCTTTCGATCTCCAGACGCTCGGGAAGGTTTTCAGGCTTTTATCGACAAACGGCCTGCGATCTTCGCTCCCGAAGCGGGGACCCTGGATCCCTCCTGAACCTCATCGCTGATCGAAGCCTCCGACATTTCCTGGTTGTGTAGAATAGCCTCTGATGTCCGCTCCCAAAACCGCTGAAGATCGATTACTCGCCTGGATCGAACAGACGACGGGCCCGCTCCCCAAGTCGATCCAGATAGGCCCCGGCGACGATGGGGCCGTCATTCAGACCCCCTCCGGTGACCGACTGGTCCTGACCATCGACACTCTTGTCGAAGGAGTGGATTTTGAAACCTCGTCCTCCAGCCCTCAATCGGTAGGCCAAAAATCCATCGCCGTTTCGCTTTCGGACCTGGCCGCCATGGGAGCCTCTCCATGGGTCGCTCTGGCTTCCGCCAGCTTCCCTTCCAGTACTCACGAAAACTATGCCCAGAAGATCGTCGAAGGTCTTCGCTCCACGGCCTCCGAATACGGAGTCTCGATCATCGGTGGCGATCTCTCTTCCACTCCAGGACCGATCTCCATCAGCACCACCCTGATCGGTTTCCTGTCCACGAACCGATGCCTGACCCGCTCCGGCGGCCATGCCGGCGATCAGCTTTTTGTCAGCGGCCCGCTGGGCGGATCGATTCTCGGCCGTCACCTGAACGTCACTCCACGAATCGAACTCGGACAGAAACTGATCGCCATTCCAGCGACATCCGCAATCGACCTCAGCGACGGACTTCTCAAAGATCTGGACCGCCTTGCTCGAGCTTCAGGATGTGGGGGTGAAATTCAAGCCGACAAGATCCCCATTCACGCCGACGCTCACCGCTTGTCCCGATCGTCAGAATTCTCTCCTCTCGAACACGCGCTTTTTGATGGAGAGGACTTCGAACTGCTCTTTACCCTTTCTCCAGCGGATTCCGAGTTGTGGAAACAGGGTCAAATACTGACCGACTTCTCAGCCATCCCCATCGGACAACTCACCGAGTCTGCCGGATTGACCCTGATCCAAGCAGACGGCAATCGAGAAACCGTTTCCCCCAAAGGCTTCTCTCACGACTGGGGAGTCTCCGGATGAAAAGATTTTCCCCCACCCCCCGAAACCTGCGGACGCTTCGAAGCGGATGACCTGGCTCACGAAATCGCCTGCAGAAACCCGCCACCTCGCCCAACGGATTGGCGCTCTGCTCCAACCCGAAGATGTTGTGGTACTGATCGGGGATCTCGGAGCAGGCAAAACCACTTTTGTTCAGGGGCTCGCTCTGGGTCTTGGAATCGACACCACGCAGAATCCGGTCACCAGCCCGACTTACCAGATCATGCGTCACCACAACGGCCCGATCCCACTCTTCCACTACGACGCTTACCGGCTCGAAAACGCCGAAGAGTTCGGAGACATCGAGGGGGGAGACCACATGGGAGCAAGGGGCGTCGTGGCAATTGAGTGGGGTGAACGAATCGAAGAATTCCTTCCCACCGACACGATCCGCGTAGAGATTCGGCATGTCGACCAGGAATCGAGAGCCATTACCCTCCAACCGGGAGAACGTTCTTCCCGAATTCAGACCCGCCTCGAGCTTCTGAACGATTCCTCAGTGTAGCCGGATCGGGGACTGAACCGATTCGACCCTCTCGATCACATGGGGCACAACCGTTTCCACGGCTTGTTCAACCCCCATCTGAAGGGTGCATCCGGATGCCGCGGGATGTCCACCACCGCCAAAATCGATTGCGAGGCGAGACATATCGACCGTTCCCTCTCCCCGAAAACTCACCTTGGTTGCCAATCCTCCATCCAACTCTCGAAACAACACGCCAACTTCTACTCCATCGATGGAAATCGGAAGCGTCACGAGATCCAGAGCGTCAGTTGAACCCACCCCACTGCGCTCACACATCTCCTGAGTCAGACGAGCCCAGGCGATTCGCCCTCCATCCGAGATATGCAGGGTTTCGATCACCATCGCCTGCAGATTGAACTTCCCCAAGCTCCAGGATCGATACAGCTCGCGACTCACCGCCTCCGGTCGAGCGCCAAGCCCAACCAAACGAGCCGCGATTTCATGAGTTCTGGGAGTTGTGCTCGAAGAGCAGAAATTGACGGTGTCCGTTAAAATGCCGGTGTAGAGGCATGTCGCCAGATCGGAGTCGATCGGCATCCCCACCAGATCCACCAGCTCCAGAATCATTTCTGCCGTGCTGCAGGCCCCAGGTTCCACCCAGTTCAGATCTCCAAAACGATCATTGCTGATATGATGATCGATATTGACGAGTCGTTCATAAGAAACCGATCCCACAAAATCACCCATCCGGTACCGCCCGCCACAATCGAGAGCGACCAAAAAATCGAAATGGTCAAGAGATTGACCTTCGTACGTTTGGATCTTCTCAATCCCGGGAAGGAACCGAATCACCTCAGGCAGGGAACTTTCATTGATAATCTGGCACCTCTTACCGCTCCAGCGAAGAAGGGCGGCCAGAGCGAGCTCGGAACTCACCGCATCCGCATCAGGAAGCAAATGGGTCGAAAGGAGAAAATGCTCTTTCTCCGAAAATTCGTTCCAGATGTGTTCGAGGGTCTTCATGGTGAGGTCAATAAAACTGGGTAAAGTAGCGACCCCAAGGCGGTCCATCAAGGGAATTATCCGACCGGAACGCTCTCCTTCGCCTTCTCCCACGTCACTTCCTGGTCAGTAAGAAGACGACCTCGCACCCCGGCACCCAACAATTGCTCGACCTTTACGCGTACGAATCGATTTACCCACTGTTCGCCCCCGGCAAACTGCACCCGAACATATTCATCCGACAAGCCGGTCAATTCGCCGCTCTCACCTTCCCGACGTGTTTCGGGCAAAACACGAACCGTACGCCCTATAAGATCTTTTCGGAATCGTTCATTCAATTCTGCCTCCAAAGACAGAAGCTTGCTCTTGCGGTCCCGGATCACGGAAGAAGGGACTTTACTCGAGAAATTGATCGACGGCGTTCCTGGCCGATCGCTGTACGGAAAGACGTGAATCTTGGAAAAACCGACTTCTTTGCAAGCCGAGAGTGTATCCTCGAACGCCTCCTCGGTCTCGCCGGGAAACCCCACAATGATGTCCGTATTGAACGCTACATTGGGCAAGACTTCCCGAATCCAGGCGACGCTCTTCAGAAAAGTTTCCCGATCGTATCGCCTGGCCATCCTTCGGAGAATTCTCGAATTCCCCGACTGAAGCGGAATATGGAGGTGAGGACATAGACGTTCCGGATTCGAGGCAAATAACTCCACGAGCTCTCTGGTCACCGACTGTAACTCGATCGAGGATAAACGGATCCGCTCGAGCCCTTCGATCGCAAGCATCCGCGAAACAAGCTCGACCAGAGTTCCACTCCCTGTACGGTCCTTGCCATAAGCTCCCAGGTGAATACCCGCCAAAACAATTTCTCGATATCCGTGCGCTACCAGCTGGCGACACTCTTCGAGCACATCGTCGATCTCGCGACTGGCCAGTTCTCCCCGAACATGCGGAATGATGCAATACGTACACATCAGATTGCAGCCATCCTGCACCTTGACGAAAGCGCGAGTTCTTCTGCCAAAATCCGCGACCCGCACCATCTCCACCTGCTGATGGCATGTCTCATGGGCCTGGCCGGAAAGTCGACGAATCTCTGGATCGGTCTTTTCCAGGCCTGCAACGTGCGCGGGAATCAGATCCTTTTCTCGATTCGTAAAGACACGATCTACCCCATCCATTCGCTTGAGCACATCGTAATCGCTATCGGCATAGCACCCCGTCACGAGAAGGATGGAATCTGGATTCTCTCGATGGACTCCTTGGATCGCCTTGCGACTTTTTTGCCCCGCCATTTGGGTGACGGTACAGGTGTTGATCACATAAAGGTCTGCCCCGACTCCAAACGGAATTTCACGATACCCCAACTGAAGCAGTCCTTGCCGAAGCGTACCCGTATCGTACTGGTTGACCTTGCACCCCAAGGTGTGAAAAGCGACGGTTTTGGACCCAATCATCTCTGCGATTTCCTACATACGGTTTTCGTACTGCTGAAAGTCAAGTGTTCCAAACACCGATCTCTCCAAGCAAAGCCATGATATCCCTCCCCGCTCAGGACCACAACGGCACCGTTTCTCTACAAAATTTTCACGAGTAGGACTCTCCGGCATCAACGCTTTTTATGAATTCCGCCCACAATTTTTTCCAAAACCAGTTGATAGTCGCGTGTCGATGCGGAAGGAAGGTCAAACCAGAACAGATAGATTCCCCCTTCGAATTCTCGAAAATACAACACGACCCGCCGATCCCACCGAAACTCAGGCTCCCCCTTTCCCCTAGGCACAAGGAGTTGATAGGAAAACCCGACGCGATCCGCCTCCGGTTGAAAAACATGCATCTCTTCAGGCGAAGTAGGCCCCACTTCCAGTCCCGGAATCTGCCGAATCAGCGACTGGATTCGTTCCACCCACTGATTCTGCAGCAACTGCTTGATCTCTGGACTGAAGCTTCTGGCCAAAAAGCCCACTCCACCCCACCAGTACTCCGCAGGCCAGGGCTCCCGAAAAGCGACCCAGTCAACTTGGTCGCCGCCAATGGCCCGAAACATGTCCGCCACAAGACGATTCGCCTCGATCTCTTTTCCATCACCGGGGACGAAATCGTCACAAACCGAGGGGATTTCGATCGCCACATCTCCCCCTCCGATACGCACTGTTTTAGAAATAGTTCCCAACGGATAGCCACCCCGAGACCTCTCGACTGCACCAAAGATCAAACCGACTCCCACACAGGAAATGACCAACACAGCCCCTACCGTTGACCCGACAGCCTCCAGTCGAGACCTCCCTTTCTGGAAACACTCGGTTGCCAAAGGGAGTGTGATCACCAGTCCTCCGAATACCCCTCCCAGATGAGCGGCATGATCGATTCCTTCGATAAAAAAGGCCATCAGAATCAGAATCCCCACCATCAAAGAGAAGTTGAAAAGCAGTGTCTTCCGAAGTTGCGGAGGAAGTTCCGCCTGAAATTTCCATCCAAAGGCGAGCACCGCCCCCAGCAAGCCACAAATGGCCCCAGAAGCGCCAGCACTCAAGGAGTACCCTCCCAAGGCATAGCTCAGAACACTCGCAATCAATCCAGCCCCGAAATAGATGAGAAGATATCTCCGAACGCCATACAGGTTTTCCACGAAATTCCCGACCATGTGAAGACCGAACATGTTGAGCAAAAGGTGCACCAACCCGATATGCAAAAACATGCTGGTCGCCAGACGCCACCATTCTCCGATATCCACCAGAGACGGAACCAGCGCCCCAGACCGAACCAGAACCAGAAACTCTTCGCTCCCCCCCCCAAGCGTGATCATCATGTAGCCGAGAACATTGAAAAAAATGATCGTCATCGTCGCACGTCCGGGCCTAGTCCATCTCAAATCCTGGACCTCCGGGAGTCCCCAGGCACACCCCTCTTGCCGATCAAGCTCCAGTGCGGAGCGCTCGAAAAACGGACTTCTTTCGATTTCCTCCCGAGGAGATTCCTGAATTCCGCCTTCGAGAATCGATTGGATCACCTGTCGCCAAGACGGTTCATCCTTCGCCTCCTCCAATGCCCTCGCCAAAGTTTCCAGCCCCTCTTCTTGCTGACCAGCAATCAGCAGACAACGCCCCTCCCAGTAGGGCCGAAAACAGGTGGGCCACTCCTCTCGATGAGCCCGCTCAAAAGTACTCCTCAATCGTTCGATATCACCCGACAGGGCGAAAAGGAAAATACGCCCCATGAGCAAACCACTCTCTCGCGCATCCTCACAGGACTCTATCCTCAACTGGCACTCCATCGCCTCGTCCGAGAGCCCAAGTTCAGAGTAGGCACGAATCAGGTGAAGCAGTATCCCTGCTGGTAATTCGAAAGAATCACTCGCATACCGACGATGGACCTCGACGACCTCCTCCCAACGTCTCCCCAAAACGAGTAAAACAATGACCTTACTGACAGCAACCGATCGAACCGCTGGAGACCGAATCCGATCTAACACCTCGGAAAGAGAGCGAAAAGCGTCTTCGAAACGACCGGATGACACGTTAGCCAGATTTCGAAAAAATCGGTACTGCAGAAGACTGAGAACATTCCAGGACAAGAAAAATCCGATCAAAGCGAATCGAGCAGCCAGACGATAACGACCCACCTGCCCCAGTCGACTCGACACCTGCAAAAGCATTCTGGCCACAAAAACCACCCCAAGAAAGAGAGTCGTAGCCAACCAGATATGAACCTCGTCGGTTCTTTCCGAATAGATCATCCAGCCGTACAAAACACATAAAATCAGATACTGAGCGATATTCGCCAGATACAACCTCAGATTATTCTGCGCCAGAGAAACGGCAGCAAAGAGCAGGTTGAACAGATACATGTAAAGCAACATTTCGAACATAAAAACGAGTCTACGGGGGCTCCAGAGGAAGTGTCAAGGTCACCGCAAGCCCATGACCCCAAAAGACTTCAACTTTCCTCGATTCCGCTACAATGGGCGCCATGAACAACGAAAAAAATACCGACCCAGCCATTCGAGTCGTGATGCTTCCCAGGGACACCAACGAACGTGGGACCATATTCGGCGGAGTTCTGCTCAGTCATATCGACCTTGCAGGCGCAGTCGAGGCCTCCCGGCATGCACCCAAAAAGTTCGTCACCGTCGCCATGGACAAAATCGATTTCATCGCCCCGGTGAATGTCGGTGACGTGGTGAGTTTCTATACTCACACGACCCAGGTCGGTCGCACATCGATCAAGATTCATGTAGACGTTTTCGCAGCGCGGCGGGGGCCACTCGTAGAAGAACAGAAAGTGACAGAAGCCGACCTCGTCTTCGTCGCGGTAAACGAAAACGGAATCCCCACTCCAATTCGAGATTGAAGGGTTTTCTCCACCGTGGATAGCATGAAAATCAAATTCCGGTGCGCGTGTTCCAAGCCTCTCATCTTACCGGCCCATAAATTCGGAGAAAGCTTCTCCTGTCCGAGTTGCAAGCGAGATCAACTCGTTCCCGCCGTATCGCACGATTCGATCCTTCTCTGGATTTGCGAGTGCTCCTCAACCCACCCTTCCGGAACCGTTGTGTGTGATTCCTGTGGACTGGATATGGCCGCATGCATGGAACATGAGATGTTCCTAGCGACATCAGCCCCTTCTTCAATCCACGCGGATCAAAAACCGGCCACATCGGAGATACCCCCTCCCCCGATTCCCTCATCCTCACCCTCCCTTGCCCAGGGAGTTCGTGTCCGCTTTCAGTGTCCATGCGGAAACACCCTGTCACGAACGATTTCCAGAGGGGATCCCCCTTCGCCCTGTGAAAACTGCCACCAACCCGTCACCATCCCCCCCCTCGACTCCCCCAGCCTTCTCGACCTGCAATGTCTCTGCGGAAAATCGCCATCGACAAACGACACCTTCTGTCGCCAATGTGGACAAGCGATTCACCAGGAAGAAACCTCAACCGATTTGGCTTCCGACTCCTGAACACTCGAACCCAAAAAAGAACTCCAACCGGGCCAGAAAGCAACCTCTACAGAGCCTCTTATAGCCCTCCCCCTCCGAGCCTCATACGTCCTTCTGAATCCAGATCGTTTCCATAGCCTTCTCAGACACGCTGCGTACGCTTGACTGGAACGACTGGGCTCGCCTGCCCTTAACAGAGATCAAGCCTCACCGAATACCTGATCCCAAGCGGCCAGAAGCGACTCGCGTAGAAATCCGTAGGCTTGAACCACGGCGACCCCTTCCGGCAAGCGATCCAGGTCTTCAGGATGTCGAGTCAGCACGACGACGGTCGGAGCAGGAGAAGAAAACACCCTTTGATTCAACAATCGATCCATCCCGTCTGCACGCTCCCAATCATAAACAAAGCACAAGATCATCGATGCGGAGTCGAGGGTATCCCGATTCGCCTCGTACCACATTTCGACTTCTCCACCCGTAGGGTAGAGGAGGAAGTCCGTTCGAGAAACGGAGTCCAGAACGGACCCGTCCCGAATTCCCATTTCCAGAGGCGTGAGTTCGGGGCGGTCGCGCAGATCAGGGTATAAAACACAAGGCCTCGAACGAGTCGCTCCCGATATCGGCAACAAACCGGCCGGATCACGAACCACCCGGACCGCTTTCCGAGCGATCGTCTCCACCAACCTCTCTGCACTGCTGGGGGAAGATCCGAACTCGGGGACCGATTCACGAAAAAGTTTCTGAACTCGTCGCCTCGAAGCCGATGCCCGATCCCGATCCAATACTCCCCCCTCTTCCGCCTGAACTAATGCCCGGTAAGCCTCCTGCTGACGACTCAAATCATCACACACCAAAAGAAGATCATGACCTGACCGAACCGCTCGAATCACCCGGTCAGAAAACGTACCCATCCCATCCAGAGCCCCCATCCGAAGGTCATCGCTGAGCACAGGCCCATCAAAACCCAATTCATCACGAAGCACTCTTTCGACAATTGATCGAGAAAATGTAGCCGGAAGAGACTCCCCCTCATCGGTAAAGCCCGAGTAGACCACATGGCTCGTCATGACCGATGAGCACCCCCCCTGAATCGCCACCCGAAAGGGTTCAATGTGCTTTTTCCATAAAGTATCGACGTCCATGTCGACCACCGGCAAATCGAAGTGAGGATCCAGGGTTGCTCCTCCGATTCCGGGAAAATGCTTGACGCAAGAACGGACCCCAACCGACTCCAGCCCTTGCAAGAAAGCGAGCCCAAGCGATGAAACCACCTCGACATCGGTCCCGAAGGAGCGAATAGTAATTCCTGGAGCCGGCTGCCCAGAAACAAGAAGATCTAGAACCGGGGCTAAGTTGATATCGACCCCCATCCTCCGCAAGTCCCCCCCCATCACCCGGCCTTGCTCAAAGGCGAGTCCGGGATCCCTCGCTTCTCCCAGAGCTCGATTTCCCGGAAATATCGTCACCCCTTGACCAAGGCGGGTGACAATCCCCCCTTCATGGTCAAGTGCGATCAATAAAGGATGACTCACCGAAGCCCGAAGTAGACGGTTCGCCTCGGCCAAACGTTCTGCCGAACCGACCTCACGCCCTACCCAAATCACTCCCACGATCCCCGATTCATCCAAGAAACGGACGAACTCAGGGTCAGGAGGAACCTTGGAGCACCCCAGCATCAAATGTGAACCGGCCGAGGAAACCGCCATACACACCTTATTATCGAACCAGGAAAAACGTTTCGAATGAATATCCAAACCGCGAGGAGTCGGTCACTTCCTAGGCCCGACTTCCCACGCGAAATGCCGCAAACCGATCAGAGCAACATGTAATCACCGAGTTCCATCTGACTGATCGCGAGACGGTAACGCATGTATTCTGACAGTTTGGTTTCGATTAATTTCGCTTTCATATCCTCACCTAACGTCTCCGCCAGCAATTCACTCTGACGGGCCGCCTGAATCGCCTCATAGAGGTCGTGCGGAAGCGCTCGGATATCCAACTGCTCGCGCTCGATATCATCGAGCTTATAAAGGTCCATGGTCATCTGCTCCGGCAACGCTTCCTTCACATCCAAACCGTGCAACCCCGCGCTCAACATGCACGCGAACGCGATGTACGGATTGCAAGCCGCATCTGGAAACCGGAGTTCGATTCGAGTGGCGACCTCTTTTCCAGGCTTGTAAAGAGGAACCCGAATCAGAGCGGAACGGTTTCGTTCCGCCCATGCGATATAAACCGGAGCTTCACAACCGGGCACCAACCTCTTATAGGAGTTATGCCACTGATTGGTGACGAGGCAGATTTCCCGCGCATGATTCAAGATTCCTGCCATGAAGTGACGAGCATCCGAGGAGAGGTGATAAGGCTCATCGGCAGCATAAAACGCATTCCGGCTCTGATCTTTGAAAAGAGAAAGGTGCGTATGCATTCCGCTTCCATTCTCCATGGGCAAAGGCTTGGGCATGAATGTCGCATGAACTCCGACCCGCTGAGCCACCTCTTTGACCAGCCACTTATAGGTCATGAGTCGATCGGCCATCGTCATCGCCTCAGCATATTTGAGATCAATTTCATGCTGGCTCGGCCCAACCTCATGGTGAGAGTACTCCACCGTGATCCCCATCGACTCGAGGCAGAAGATTGTGGCTTCACGAAGGTCGTCCCCAGCGTCTACAGGATTCAGGTCAAAATATCCGGCCTGATCCAAGAGAAGCGGTTCATTCTGTGAACCGAAATAGAAAAATTCGGCTTCGGGACCGATGTTCATGTGACTAAAACCGTACCCACCGATTCGCTCGATCTGGTTCTTGAGGATATTCCTCGGATCGCCCACATAATCGCTGCCATCTGGGTTTGCAATACGCGCAAACAGCCGGATGGCCGGACTCCCCCCGATCGTGAACGGCACCAGTTGAGCGGTTTCAGGAATCGGAAAAGCGACCATGTCACTTTCATTGATCCGTTTGTACCCCTGAATACTGGACCCATCAAACCCCATCCCCTCCTCGAACGCTCCTTCGAGTTCGGCGGGGGTGATGGAAAACGACTTGAGAAATCCGAGCAAGTCGGTGAACCAAACCCGAATGGATTTCACTCCATGTTCTTTCACAAACTGTAAAACATCCTGCGCACTGGAGAGCGAAAGCCCACCGGATGCCCCGTGAGATTGGACGTATCCCTCCGCGCGAACACGAAACTCCTCGACTGCTCTCCTCATTTCCGCTGTCATACAAGAATCCCCTTGTGGCTAAATGTCCTGGCTGTCAAACGATCGAACAACCGGGCAGTAGAACTCATGAAACCTCTCATTTTGGGAGGTGAATATCGATTTGGGTCCAAAACACACGATCCCGATTTCCTGATACTCGACAACGATCGACCATCGCCCGGAACGACCGGACAAGTCTTCCCTGAAACCGGACCTTACCATTGACCAGGACCTGAACATCCCGGCCAAAATCTACCTGCTCATCATCCAGAAAAATCGTCAATCTTCGAACCCCTTTTGCCAAAACGAAGATCCGATTTCCAGTCCCAACCGTTGCCTGTACCCGAGCCGGGTTTGAAGTCCAAGAGATGGAGTCGAGCACTCGTGTTCCGGAGAGATCCCGAATCTGCCGTTCCTGAACCCGCCCCCTCATCTCGATCTCATCCAAACGGATCCAGCCAACATCCCAGGGCATGCCATCCAGGGCATGCTGAAACACGATACTCGAGGAAGAAGGGTGCCGAGAGTGAGCCAGAAGCCAGTCGAGGATCGTGTCATTCTGATCCACGAAGGTTCGGCGACCACGATCGGGAAAAAAAATGACCCGATGTTCCACGTTATGATGTTCGAGAGCCGAGACGCTATCCCGGACCCTTTTAGGAGATCGGATCGGATCCTGCCCCCCATGAATGATCAAACCAGGCACCCGCTTCAAGTTCTCCGTGAGCTTGAAATCTTTCAGAATCTCTCCCGACCCGGAACGGCAGGCAAAGGCGGCGAATCGATCAGGCATCAATGCGGAGTAGATCCAGGCCCCATCTCCCCCCTCCGCGAATCCCGAGAGATAGACACGGTCCAGGTCGATTCGATACCGAGACTCGAGATCGCGCAATAACCCCCTCATGAACTCAATACCGTGTCGATGCACACCCCAACCTAGCGGGGGGAGACTCGTGGGACAAGCCAGAAGAAAACCCTTTTTCTGGGTCGCCGACGCCAGCTGCTCGATATATCGTTCTCCGGAATCCCCTTGATCGTGTAATTCAATGACCAGAGGCCAAGATCGATCGTGTGTATATCCGGATGGCAACTGAAGACAGTAACGCCCGACTTTTTGGGATTTTCCGAAACGAAACTGATGTCGTACTCGCCCTTCGCTCTGTGACGGCGGCAAAATACGGCCTCGACGCACACAGCGCGCCACCAGGCGCGAATCGACCCCCTCCGATAGCTCTTCGATCTGAATCCAACGTTCGTTCAGAAGAGCTTCCTCTTGAACCTCCAAGTAGGCCTGGATGGCTTCTTCCAGTTTCAAAATCTGTCGAGCTTTGATCTCATCGAGATCAAATTCGGGGTAGCGGAGGAATACCCTCAAAACTCTTCCCCGACTCAAAAAGTGATCCCGAACCGATCGAGCATACCCTTTCTCGCCGGCAATCCGGTCACACTCCCGTAGCGCGGCGAAAACATTCTCATCACCGATCCAGGAGTCGACGATTGCGGTCAAGAAAACGGTTTGGGATTCCTCGGAAAGATTCCCGGTCGATTCCAGGAGGTTTTGGCACCAGTCCCGGATCGCTCCCCCGGCCTCCAGTCGCTCGAGAAGTTGAAGAACTTCTCGCCGAGCCTGTCCATTCAGATCAGGCCGCGAGCCTCGATTCGAGGTTTCTAGAAGCCCCCGAAGTCGTTCCACCAGGACGACGGACCCATCTTCTAACGCCCGACTGAAATGAGAAGCCTCCAGGAGATCCCCTCGGTCCAGCGCCAAACGACGAACCGCCCGAAGAGCGTGAGGCTCATCGGGTCGCGACTCGAGAGCCCGTAAAGCCAGCGTCAAGGCCAGAGTCGTCTCTCCGCGACAAGCGGCCTCACCGGCCAGCATACCCGCCGCTTGCGCCGCTGAAAGGGTCTCAGGAAATTCATCGAGAATCTTCTCGAGTTCGCGGCGAGCCCCCTTCTTGTCACCCGATTCTCTGAGTTTTTGGGAACGGAAAAGTTGGCGCTTCGCTCCCGGCTCCTGAACAGACCGGATCCGGGCCAAAAATCGCGGGTCACCGGGGCGGACCCGAAGGGCTTTCCGGTACGCATCCACGCCTCGCTCACGATCCCCCCGCACCAGACACCAGGCCCCCAACTGAGCCCACCCTTCCGCGTCGTCAGGCTTCAAAGAGGCTCTTCGGCGGCGATAGATCTCTTCGGGAAGTTCGTGAATCTCGATTCGATCGATCTGTTGACGAGGAATCTCGGTAACGCCCGAATGCAAACGTACCCGGACAAAGTTTTTGTCCTGAAAGACAACCGTTCCCTCGACCCGCCCACCGTTCTTCAGGAGAATGGTATCCCCGACCACGTCAGAGACGAGGGCTAAAGTCCCAACAAAGAAGGAAAGAACTGTAAATAGCGACCCTTGGGGACGCAATGAAACACTCCTTGAATTCAGGCGCCTCAGATCGCGTCATTGTAGAATCGTCTCGGACGGGGTCAAGCTTCAGAACTTCTCAAATAGAAGATGCACGAACATAATGCCAGTTTGGCACGACACCGCCTTCCTCTCGCTCTCACCCTGATCACGCAAACCCTTCGATTATAAGAACCTGTGAGTTTCTTCCCTTTTGGTCCAACACTTGCAAAATTGATTCGAAACGACTCATTCCCTCCTTGAAAGAGGTTACTAAGGTGTTCTCATTTTTTCGCAATTCCCTGACTCTCGGACATCCCTTTGGAATTCAGGTCCGAATTCATGGACTCTTCCTCTTTTTCGTAGGCGCTCTCACCTTCCTGGCCGGACTCGGCGGAGGAATCGGAGAGGCTTTCTGGACCCTCATCCTGCTGAGCGCTCTGTTTGGTTGTGTCACGCTCCACGAACTCGGACACTGTCTCGTAGCTCGCCACTTCCGGATACGGGTCCGAGGCATCACACTCTTCCCTCTTGGAGGTGTCGCAGAAATCGAACAGATCGGAGTCAGTCCTCGCGCGGAATTCTGGATCGCGATTGGCGGCCCAATCGTCAACATCGTTCTCGCTTTCATCCTGACCCCGATCGCTTACTTGAGCCAGGGGGCCTTTTTGGCCTTCTTCGACACCCTCCTGGCGATCAATGTGGCCATGGCATTTTTCAACCTTCTCCCCGCCTTCCCGCTCGATGGCGGCCGAATCCTTCGCTCCCACTTCAGCGCTCGGTGGGGCAATCATCTTCGAGCGACAGAAAAGGCGGTATCCATTGGCCAAAAAATCGCGCTGGTCATGGGGGCTTTCGGACTTTTCTACAACCCATGGCTGATTCTGATCGCACTGTTCATTTACATCATGGGTCAGCAAGAACTCCAAATGACCCGGATCTCCGCTTCAACTCCGTCCCCCCATCACGGCCCTTTTCCATTCACGACATCTTCCCACCATCCGCCCCATCCATCCCCCGGAAATCACCGCCCCACACGCACCATCGTGATCCGCCTACCATTCGGCACATTCCACCTTCCACGACGGTGATTTCTCCTCTACGACTCTCGGGTGGATCGATCGCCACTCTGAATCCGGACCGACCCAATGTTCAGTCCATACGGATCTCGAATCGACACATCGAGTCCATCGGTCACACCACCGACCTTCCGGCCCCGACCTCCGATGAGATTCAGATCGAAATCCCTCGAAACGCATTGGTCATCCCGGGACTTGTGGAAAGCCACGCCCACCTTCGATCTTTCGCCTTGTCGCATCATCAACTCGACCTGGAGGAGCCTACCGATCTTCAGGCAATCCTTCGCCTTGTGGCTGATCAGGCCACAAAGACTCCGACAGGCGACTGGATTCGAGGGCGAGGATGGCACCCCACTCGCCTCGAAACACCGTTTCCAGGTTGCGAACCTCTCGACCAGATCGCACCGGAACACCCGGTCATCCTCACGACTCATGACGGGCATGTCGTCTGGTTAAACACCCGAGCAATGCGAGAAACAGAAGCGCTCGAACCCCGAAACACGGAGGAAATCAGGAAACTTCAGGGAACACACAGCCCACCAGGAATCTTCAAGGAAAAAGCGGCTGATTGGATTCGTTCCCGCCTGCCTTCTCCCACTCCCGAAGAAATTCGTCGCTCGATTATTCAGACCCAACAACATCTCCACCGTCTCGGAATCACCTCCCTGGTCAACTACGAAGGCATCCGAGATCTTTCTCTCTACCGACAACTCGATCAGGAGGGCGAACTGACCCTCCGCCTGATCCTGAACCTGGAGGCCCATGAACTCGAGATGGCCCCCACTCTCGACCTGAAAAGCGGCAAGGGGAACGACCAACTTCGTATCGGTGGACTGAAAATTTATCTGGATGGCGCTCTCGGCTCTCGAACCGCCTGGATGCTGGCTCCCTATGAAGGGACTTCAAGCCGTGGCGAAGTGGTCACCTCTCCGAAAAAGTTCGAAAAACTCGTCCTGAAGGGGCTCCAAACAGGCCTGATCCCGACCGTTCACGCGATCGGAGACGCCGCGGTGCGAACCTGCTTGGATTGCTTCGAAAATATCGGGCACCTTGCGAGTCCCTCCGGCTTCCTGTTTCCACCTCGTATCGAACACTCCCAACATATCGCCGCCGAGGATGTTGCCCGTTTCGGCGCTCTGGGAGTGACCGCAAGCATCCAACCCAGCCACCTTTTCGCCGATCTGGACCTGATCGAACCCGCCCTCGGCGCACGCTCAAACCTCGCCTTTCCCTGGCGTGATCTCATCGATAGCGGCGCTCTACTGGCCCTGGGATCCGATGCCCCGATTGAAAACCCCGACCCTCGCCGCACCCTGTGGGCCGCGGTCACCCGCCAGCGTACCGATGGATTTCCAGCCGGAGGATGGCATCCGGAACAACGCCTTACCATCACAGAAGCGCTGATCGCTCACACCTCCTCCGCTGCCCACGCCTGCGGCCTTGGACATCGGACCGGACAACTCACCCCCGGCAGACTCGGAGATCTCACGGTTTTTTCGAACAACTTCTTGGCAGAAGATGCTCCACATCGCATTCTGGATTCCGAGGTATTGCTGACCGTCGCAGATGGACGGATCGTTTATCGTCGAGAAGACATTCTCTAGGGGGATAACGTGAACGAAAAAACCGACCGGGAACTCCTGAAAGAACTGATCGAGCGATGTGTAAAAACGGGCGGCCCGTTCACTCTGGCCTCCGGCCGAGAAAGCAATTTCTATTTCGACGGAAAGCAAGTGACCCTGAATGCGACCGGACTTCAACTCCTGGGGCAAATCCTCGCTCCGTTAATCATCGAAACCGGAGCCAACGCTCTCGGTGGACCCTCGACCGGCGCCGACCCCATGGTCGCCGCGATCGGACTCGAGGCTCTCTCTCTTGGCAAACCGCTCGACCTCTTCTTTGTCCGAAAAGAAGCCAAAGGACACGGTACCGGAAAACGGATCGAAGGCCCTCCCATCCCCCCTCGCTCCAGCGCCGTTTTGATTGAGGACGTGGTCACCTCAGGAGGATCCCTCATTCGAGCCATCCTCGCTTTCCGAGAAGAAACGGAGGCGCAGGTCGACCAGGCATTTTGTATCGTAGATCGAGAGGAAGGAGGAATTTCCGCGCTGGCGGAGATCGGGGTCACACTTCATCCACTTTTTGTGGCCCACGACTTCTTTTGATCCCCGAATCTGCTCGACGACCCCCAAAATCGCCAACCCATCGCCGACACAGCCCTTCCCCGCCTCCCACCTGCCCAATCCGTCCCTCCGAACCAGAAGTTAACACTTCACGAATAGGGCCTGTCTCAGGATAAAATATCTATCGATGAGCCAAGACCCTCCTTTCCCCGAACGTCACGCACGCAGACTCTCTCGCCCGGATTCTCCTCCTCCATCCGAAGAGAACCGTACAACCCCATTCCCCAAGCTGTCCCGCTACTCCAACCCCCAGAAGATCGGAGAAGGGAACATGGGGCTCGTTTTCAAAGCCACCGACCCCCGACTCGACCGAGAAATCGCCGTCAAGATTTTGCGCCCGAATCATAAGAACGACCCCCTCCTTCATAAAAAATTCCAGAACGAAGCGAGATCCCTGGGACAGCTGGATCACCCGCACATCATCCCCATTTTCGACATGGGCCAGACCGGAGAGAGCCTCCCCTTTTTCACCATGAAAAAAGTCGAAGGAAAAACTCTCGCCGAACACCTGGCCACTCTCGGGAATAATCAGAAAACCGCCTCCTATCGCTACGATGGAACTCGCCTCCTCTATCTCTTTTTGAAAGTGTGTGAAGCCCTTTCCTTCGCCCACTTCCAGGGAATTATTCACCGAGATCTGAAACCCGAGAACATCATGCTGGGCCCCTATGGCGAGGTTCTGATCACCGACTGGGGTCTTGCACGCCAAATACAGCCCGCACCGGAGGAGGGCGAGTCGGAAACCTCCCCTCATACGCACTCGGAAGAACTCCTGCCTTCGAACGCCCCATGGACAACCCAGGAGGGGCAAATCGTAGGCACACCGATGTACATGTCTCCCGAACAGGCTCGCGGTGAAAATCATCGGGTCGGCCCCAGAAGCGACATTTACTCCCTAGGCTGCGTCCTGTACGAAATCCTGACTCTTTCTCCTCCCTACGAGGGGAAAAATGTGATCCAGATTCTAGCCGAATCCACCGAAGGGAACATCGTTCCTCCGACTCAGAAAG